>JAMFRU010000077.1 GCA_026224875.1 Acidocella sp. | reverse complement strand
CTTCGCCAGAAGGCTCAAGACACTCAAGGGACTCACACCCTACGAATTCATCGTCAAAAACTGGACAAACGAGCCAGAACGATTCATCCTTAACCCGCTCCAGGAAATGCCGGGACTAAACATCTAATGGCAATCCAATGACCGAAGAGCATATTTTGGCTGAATGGATGCACCCGCATTTACCCAAGGTCAACGATCCTAAAAAACAGACAGCGCGCCTTGTGGTTAGAAAGGATGGGGTAGTCGAAAAGAAAGATCCCAAGGCGCAGCAAGGGCATACGTATACCTACAGAATCAAAGCGGTCTGTAAGCAGTGCAATTCCGGCTGGATGAGTGGAACAGAAACGTCGATAAGCCAGACCTTAATGCCCCTTCTAACGGGGCAGAACACTATCCTGACGGTAGAGGGCCAAGCCAAATTAGCATTTTGGTTGGCAATGAAGGCTTTGGTTATTGAATGTGACAGGCCCTCTGACACCGCATTGTCGCAGGACGTTCGGGATAATTTCTATCGCAACCATACTATTCCACAGGAAATGGAAATATGGATTTCAGCCCACAACATTGCTGAGTACTACGGCTACTTTTGGCATCGGTCCCTCAAAGTAAAGCTAGAAGAACAGAGTTTTTCGGCGGGTTGCCTCAAGAATGTGCAAACAACCATACTTTGTGCGGGTCGGTTTTTTGGCTTTATTTTCTTCAACACCGTTCCTGGAATTAGCTTTTTGCCCAAGAGGAGCGTCGCTGAAAAGCTCCTGAGAATCTGGCCTATCGTTGGAGGGGATATTCTTTGGCCCCCAGTCGAACTCAACATGACGGAGGCGGAAGAGCTTGCCAATGTCATTATCGACGTGATGAGGGCCATACCCGAGTGGAGCTGACGACGTCCCTTAAAGCGAAGCAAAGCAAATGGGGGATCCGGGGTCTCAGGCCCCAGCAAGCGTGGGGCGGAAAAGCACAAACACATTCGGCCACTTTATCCGCCAACCAAGGGGTCTACGGCGCTTTAGGCGTAAAGCCCCTGGTGATCCCGATACCACGCAATCGTCCGCCGTAACCCCGCCTCAAAATCCAGCTCCGGCTTCCACCCCAGCACGCGCCGGGCCTTGTCCGTATCCAGCTTCATATGCTCAATCTCCGCCTTCGCGGTCGAAGCAATCACCGGCTGCAATTTGCTCCCCATAAGCGCCAGAATCCCCTGCACCAGCCGCAGCACGGTAAGCTCCACCCCATGCGAAAAATTGAACGCCTGGCCGCGCAGAGTCACATCCCCCGCCAGCCGCTCCGCCAGCAACAAATGCGCCCGCGCCGCCTCCTCCACGTATAAAAAATCGCGGGTAAACTGCCCATCCGAGCGCAGCACCGGCGCCTCGCCCTTCAACGCCTGGGCGATGGTGTAGGGAATGATCCGCTCAAACGCGAAATCATACCCGCCGAAAAAATTCCCGCACCGCGTTATCCCGATATTCAGCCCAAACAGCCGCCCGTAGCTTTGCGCAAGCAAATCCTGCGTCGCCTTGGCAATCTCATAAGGGTGCAGCGGCTCCAGCGGCTTGTCTTCCCGGTACGGCACGGGTTGCCCGCCATACGCTTTGTCGGAAGACGCCACGATCACCACCGCATGCGGCTGTTTCAACCGCACCTGTTCCAGCAATGCGCAGGTCGTATCGATGCTCGCCTTCAACGCCGCCGGCGGGTCGCGCAACGCCGCATTCACATCCACCATCGAGGCCAGATGAAACACCGCATCAAACCGCCGCGCCTTGAACAAATCGCTTAAGCTCTCGGCATCCAGCAGCGAGCCCTCCACCACCACCGCCCGCGCGGCAAACCCTGCCAGCGCGAATTGCGATTTCGGCTTCCCGCGCCGCTGCAAGCTTACCAGTGCGGCGCCCTGCTCCAGCAACTGCCGGCAGATCCACCCGCCCAAAAACCCAGTGGCGCCCGTCACCAGAACCGTCTTCCCCTGCCAGAACCCCACGCGGCACCCCTGTTTTCTTTGTCGTTCATCGTCCTATCGGGTTTCCACGCCGTCAACCCGCCCCAGCAACAAGACTTGACGGGACAAACCAATTCATAAACAAGCTGGCCCACCGGGGTGCCCGCATAATGCGGGCTGAGATCATACCCGCCGAACCTGTCTGGGTCATGCCAGCGTAGGGAGGATTTCAGCCATGCAACGCCGTTCCTTTATCGCAAGATCTGCCGCTAGCCTCGCCATGCCCGCTCTGGCTCGCGCCGCCACGGCCACGCCCTACACAATCATCCTCGACTGGTTCATCAACCCCGACCACGCCCCCCTGTTCGCCGCCAAATATTGCGGCGCCTTCGCGCGCGCCGGGCTGGATGTAAACCTAATCGCCCCCACTGACCCCGACCTCCCGCCGCGCCTGCTCGCCGCCGGCAAGGCCGATGGGTGCCTGAGCTACCAGCCCCAGCTCTATCTGCTGGTGGATGCCGGCCTGCCCGTGCGCCGCACCGGCACGCTCATCGACAAGCCGCTCAACACCCTCACCGCTTTGGGTGCCAGCGGCATCAAAACCCTGGCCGATCTCAAGGGCAAAAAGATTGGCTATTCCGTCGCCGGCATGGAGACGGTGCAAATCGCCACGATGCTCAAATCCGTTGGTCTGGGGCTGAAAGATGTCACCCTCGTCAACATCAACTTCAACCTGGTCACCTCGCTGCAATCCAAAGAGGTCGATGCCGTCATTGGCACCTACCGCACCTATGAGGACATCCAGCTGACCCAGGCCGGGCTCAACCCGGTCATCTTCTACCCCGAGGAACACGGCGTCCCCACCTCCGAAGAGCTGATCCTGCTCACCGCCCCGTCCGGCCTGAAAAACCCAGCTCTGCCGCGTTTCCTGGCCGCTCTAAAAGAGGGCACCGCCGCTTTGCTGGCCGATCCCGAAAAAATCCTGGCCCAGTTCCTCAAAGACAACCCAACCCTCAACGACAAACTCGACATCGCCTCCTGGCACGCTCTCCCGCCCTATTTCGCCAAAGATCCGGCAGCGCTCAACGCTCAGCTCTACCTCGCCTATCTCGATTTCATGGTAGCCGGCGGCCTCATCAAACACGCCGGCCCGCTCTCGGACTATGCCGTCCAGGTCACGGGCTAACACATGCCCCCCGGCATAGAGCTGCGCGGGCTCGACCTGCGCTATGCCGGGGCGGAAATTTTCTCCGGGCTCACGCTCATCCTCCCGCCCGCCGAATTTTCCGTACTGCTCGGCCCCAGCGGTGCCGGCAAAACCAGCCTGCTGCGCATCATCGCCGGGCTGGAACCGCCGGATGCAGGCACTGTCACCGCCACTGACAACGCACCTTTGGCGGGCCGCGTCAGCTACATGGCGCAACAGGATTTATTGCTCCCCTGGGCCAGCGCTCTGAAAAACGTTTGCCTGGGTGCCCGCCTGCGCGGTGAGCCGCAAAATTTCGCCCGTGCGCAGGAGCTTTTGGAACAAGTCGGCCTGCCGCACCGCGCCTCCGCGCGCCCGGCGGAACTGTCGGGCGGCGAGCGCCAGCGCGTGGCTTTAGCCCGCACCCTGTACGAAGACCGTCCCGTCGTGCTGATGGACGAGCCGTTCTCCTCGCTCGATGCCATCACCCGCGTGCGCATGCAGGACCTCGCGGCAAAATTTCTTGCTGGCCGCACCGTGCTGCTCATCACCCACGACCCGTTCGAGGCCTGCCGCCTCGGCCATTCCTTCACCATTCTATCAGGCAGCCCGGCCCGGCTCGCCGTGCCCACGCGCCTGCCGGGCATTCCGCCGCGCGCGCCCGATGAAGACGGCATTCTGCACCTGCAAGGCGAATTGCTGCGCCAACTGGCCCAGTCATGATTCGCCCTTTCATCACAATCATCGTTTTCATCGCCGCCTGGTGGGCCGTCACCGCCTTCACCAGTATCCCGCCCTTCATGCTGCCCGCGCCCGGCGCGGTGGCCCAAACTTTGTACCAACAAGCACCCTATCTCGCCGCCAATGCCGGCGTCACTCTGGGCGAAATCCTCCTCGGCCTGCTCGTGGGTACCGTGCTCGGCGGCCTCGCCGCATTGGGGATTGCCGCCTCGGCAACCCTCCAGCGCTGGCTCTGGCCGATTCTCGTCCTCAGCCAGGCCATCCCGGTTTTCGCCCTCGCGCCCTTACTGGTCCTCTGGCTCGGCTTTGGCATCGGCTCCAAAGTGGCCATGGCGGTGCTGGTCATCTTCTTCCCCGTCACCGCCAATTTTCTCGACGGCCTGCGCCGCACCGAATCCGGCTGGCTCGACCTCGCCCACACCATGAACGGCTCGCGCCTGCATATCCTCTTGAATCTGCGCCTGCCCGCGGCACTCCCCGCCTTCGCCTCGGGCCTGCGCGTTGCCACCGCCGTCGCTCCCATAGGGGCCATCCTCGGAGAATGGGTCGGCGCCTCATCCGGCCTCGGCTACGTCATGATCAACGCCAACGCCCGCATCCAGACAGCGCTGATGTTCGCAGCCCTGGTCATCCTGGCCGCCATGACCATCACCCTCTACGTCGCGGTGGACGCGCTGCTCCGCCGGCTGCTCACCTGGGCCCCCGGCGGCTAAGAGACTATTCCAGACGCAGTTCGGGCGGCCGTCTAGCGGCGTTTTTCTGCGCGCTGGTGCTCACGTACAAGTGTACGCTGCGCTCCAGTGCTCAAAAATCACCACTATACACGCCGCAAATCTCCAGCGTGAAAATCTCCGGCAGGTTTTCCAGCCGCACATAGGTTTCAATCCGCACCCCGGTTTCCGACATATCGAGAATACCGCAGCCCACCAGCCCCGGGGTCAGGCCGCCATAGGCCAGCCTTCCCTGCAAAGCGGCGGGCTCGCGGACGGAATGGCGCCGCTCCAAACACGGTTCCAAACCCTCACGGCACCGGCCCTCAAGCGCCGGAGCGCTGAGCACGGCGGGCATCGGGAACGCGTCAAAGGTTACGAGATTGTTATCCGTGCTCTGTTATTAGGCCAAAACCTTCCGGTTTGGCGAATTACAAATGCAATGCTTCCGCCAAATTCAATCACATTGGCGTGCAGCGGCGTACCGGCGTGGATTATATTTAATATTTAGGCGTCAACCGCTCATCACTGGCAATCCGGCCCCGGCCCAGGCGGCAATGCCCCCGGCCAGATGCCCCGCCACCTTCACCCCGGCCTGATCGCAAAGTTCGGCGGCCATGCGCGAGCGCTTACCGGCGGCGCAATGCAGCACGATATCACCCGGCGGCAGATCGATGGGGTCGAAACGCGACAGCGGATGCAGCACGGCGCCGGCGATGCGCGCACCCCGCGCCTCTTCCGGCTCGCGCACATCCACCAGCACGACTTCCAGCCGCGCCAACGCGTCGTTCAGCTCCGCCGGCGAGAAATTCCGCAACTCGTTCATGGTGAGCCTTGTAAGGAAATTTTGTGGTAGGCGCGGCCGTGATAGATCAGCCCATCGCCGCGCGGGCCCAGATGGATGGCCTGCACCGCGCCGAACATCACGCTATGCGTCCCCACATCGACCATCTGGCTGACGGTGCAATCCAGCGCCGCTGCGGCCATTTCCAGCACCGGGGCGCCGGTGGCCACGCGGATCCATTCGCCATGGGTGAAACGCTCCGTCATGGTCATCTTACCGGCGAATACGGGGGAGAGAGCCTCCTGCTCCGGGGTCAGGATATTCACGCAGAAAATACCTGAGGTTTTGAAAATCTCATACTGGCTGCTGTTGCGGTTCATGCAGACCAGAATGGTGGCCGGATCGTCTGTGACGCTGCACACGGCCGAGGCGGTAAAACCGTTATCGCCTTCGGGCCCGTGGGTAGTGATGATATTCACCGCCGCTCCCAGCCTGGCCATGGCTTCGCGGAAACGCGCTTTATCGGCCGGAAAAATATCAGTCATTTGGCGCTCCCCACCTGCACATCGATTGCGCCTGACTTATGCCAGTGGGAGAATTTGTAAAGCGGCCGGGGTATCGAAAGTTTTCTCGTAGCCACCGGGCAAAACCGAAGAGGTGGGGCAAAACAGCGTCATCGCGACCCTCGCGATGACGTGAAACAATGTTCCTCCGTCCCGGCATGCAGTGCCGCAAGCCGGTGGCAGGCTGGGTAAGGCCGAGGTTAAGCAGGCACGCTATTGCGGATCAGGTAGTCGAAAGCCGAGAGTGCCGCCTTTGCCCCATCGCCCGCCGCGATCACGATCTGCTTGTACGGCACGGTCGTCGCATCGCCCGCCGCAAAAACACCCGGCGCCGAGGTCTCACCACGCGCATCGATCTCGATTTCGCCGCGCGGCGTCAGTTTCAGCGCGCCCTTCAGCCAGTCCGTGTTGGGCACGAGCCCGATCTGCACGAAAATCCCCTCCAGCTCGATCAGATGCGTCTCGTCCGTGGCACGGTCCTTATAGCTGATCCCGGTCACCTTCGCGCCGTCGCCATGCACCTCGGTGGAGAGGGCGTATTTGATGATGGTGGTATTATTCAGGCTTTCCAGCTTGCGCTGCAGCACCGCATCGGCGCGCAATTCCTTGTCGAACTCGATGAGCGTGACATGGCTCACGATGCCGGCCAGGTCGATCGCCGCCTCGACACCGGAATTACCGCCGCCGATGACCGCCACGCGCTTGCCTTTGAACAAGGGGCCATCGCAATGAGGGCAATAGGCGACGCCCTTGTTGCGATAGTCGGCCTCGCCGGGCACGCCCATCTGGCGCCAGCGCGCGCCGGGGGCTAGCACCAGCGAGCGGGTTTGCAGCGTGGCGCCATTGGCCAGCTCCAGCCCAATCAACCCGCCAGGCGCATCCGCGGGGATCAACTTCACCGCGCGCTGCAGGTTCATGATGTCCACGCCGTAGTCACGCACATGCGTCTCAAGGTCGGCGGCAAAGCGCGGACCCTCGGTATGCGGCACGGAGATGAAATTCTCGATGCCCATCGTATCCAGCACCTGGCCGCCAAAACGCTCGGACAGCACGCCGGTACGGATACCTTTACGCGCGGCATACACCGCCGCCGCGGCACCGGCCGGGCCGCCGCCTGCGATCAGCACATCGAACTGCCCCTTGGCATGCAGTTTCTCGGTCTCGCGCTCGGCCGCCCCGGAATCGAGCTTGGCGATGATCTCTTCCACGCCCATGCGCCCCTGACCAAAAACCTCGCCATTGAGGAACACGCTCGGCACCGCCAGCACCTGGCGCGCCTCGATCTCATGCTGGTACAGCGCGCCATCGATCGCCGTATGGGTAATGCGCGGGTTGATGACGCTGATCAGGTTCAGCGACTGCACCACCTCCGGGCAAACCTGGCAGGATTGCGAGAAATACGTCTCGAAATTGTATTCGCCCGGCAAATCGCGGATCTGCGCGGCTAATTCATCCGAAATGCGCGGCGGATGCCCGCCGACCTGCAACAATGCCAAAATCAGCGAGGTGAATTCATGCCCCATCGGCAGCCCGGCGAAGGTGACGGACACGTCAGAGCCGGTGCGCTGGATGGCGAAAGAGGGGATGCGCGCGTCAACGCCATCGGTACGGAGTGTCACGCTGTCCGACTGCGCCGCCACATCTTCGAGCAATGCCCGGAGTTCCTGCGCCTTCGGGCTGGCATCGAGTGTCGCCACAAGCTCAACCGGCTTGGTCACATTCGCCAGATAGGTTTTCAGCTGTGTCTTCAGGCCATCGTCCAACATGATTTTGCTCCGGGAAAAACCCGTATGTCTACTCGCACCGCCAGCATGGCGACACGTTCGGCAGGGGTAAATTGTAAGGGGGTGGTTAAGGGCCCACCGCCGCGCGAACGCGGCGGTGGGTAGAAGCAGTGTTAGATCTTGCCGACGAGGTCGAGCGACGGGGCAAGGGTTTTCTCGCCTTCGGTCCACTTGGCCGGGCAGACTTCGCCCGGGTGCGAGGCCACATACTGGGCAGCCTTCACCTTGCGCAGCAGCTCGGAAGCGTCACGGCCAATGCCACCGGCATTGATCTCGACGATCTGGATCACGCCGCTCGGGTCGATCACGAACGTACCGCGATCGGCCAGGCCGACTTCCTCGATCAGCACTTCGAAATTTCGGCTGATCGCCAGGGTCGGGTCACCGACCATGGTGTATTTGATCTTGCCGACGGCAGGCGAGGTGTCGTGCCAGGCCTTATGGGCAAAATGCGTGTCGGTGGAGACGGAGTAAATCTCCACGCCCAGCTTGGTGAATTCGGCGTAGTTATCGGCCAGATCCTCAAGTTCGGTCGGGCAGACGAAGGTGAAATCGGCCGGGTAGAAGAAAACCACGGACCATTTGCCCTTCAGATCGGCATCGGAGACTTCGAAGAACTTGCCTTCCTTGAACGCCTGCGCCTTGAACGGTTTAACTACGGTGTTGATCAGCGACATTATTTGCTCCTGCGTGCGTGACGTGATTTGTGACCTGATGGTTGAATGAGATCCAACGGGTGGTCTTTTAGCTGGGTTGGTGTCATTAAGGAAATTGATTTTATCGTCGATTGTTATCGGAAAAACCGATTAAACTTCCCCCGGGCCGGCGCCAGATTGGCGTTGCGCGCCACTCTGGTCAATGGGGCTGGTCAATGGGCCCACGGCTATCGCATTTGACCGAGGACCGAGCGTGCGAATTCGTCTGACGAGCCTGCGCGCTTTCGTTTACGTCTGACAGAGATGTCTGGTCGTGCGGACTGCAGGACGTTGAGGGCGAGTTT
>JAMFRU010000076.1 GCA_026224875.1 Acidocella sp. | reverse complement strand
CCATTGATCCTCGCGCAGCGCGTCAATATCCCGTTCCATCAAGCCGATCCTCAAAAATCAGCCTTAAATCAAACTTTCGGCCGCGCCGGAATCCCCACAGAAAATAATTCGTCACTACGCCCTAGAACAGAAACTCCCGCTTCGCGTTCCAGCTATCCACCAAAGCGCGGGCGGGGGCCGCTTCGTCGATGAGCCGGCCGTGCTGCAGCGCCAGGCGCTCGGCAAAATGCAGGAAAATTTGCGCCGCCTTCATCGCCGGATCGGTTTTCTGCCAATAGACAAGCGGGCCCCCGAGATAGGCCAAAGGCTCCTCGACAGCCTGAAGGCGGCTGAGTTCAAATTTGAAATAATCGCCGAAAAACACCTCTCCCGGCTTGTCGCGGATAGTCTCGAAGGGCGAGAGATAATGCCGTGAATGCTGCATGCCGTTGCGCCCGGCAGCCACCGCTTTCAGCCAGCCGGCGCACATTTTCTGCACGATCTGCCAACCGTTGCGGCGCGGATAATGCGCCAAAGTGACGCCCACCAACGGTGCTGCGGGCAGTTTCTGGCCGTTGGAAAAGGCGCCGTGGTTTCCCGCCTCGACCGTAACCTGCGGCAAGTTGGCGCGCAGCATCAGCTTCACCACCCCTGTCTCCCCAGGCTGGCGCCAGCGCTGGCGCCATGGCAGTACGGGCTCATCGGCATTATCCTCACGCGTTTGCACATAATTGACGAGTTGTGCGGTGACGGCGTTGTGTGCTCCCGCAAACGCCCCCGCCAGCGGCCCCGCTAACGGCATGGAATCCGGTGTGGCAATGAACTCATCCGCATCCAGATACACCACCCAGCCGGCGCCGAGGATTTGCGAAGCCACCTGGTAGGACCAGCTGTTCGTGGCGATCTCATCGAAGCTGATGGCAAAACTCTGGAAGACGGTAAGCGGGAATCCTTCCGCCTGCAGCGCCCGCAAAATCTCCAGTGTACGGTCGGTGCTGCCATTGTCCAGAAACAGCATATGATCGACATGCACCGCATTATGCCGGACGAACGCCTCGACAATATCATCCTCGTTGAGAATGCGGGTTACGGAAACGATCTTGCTCACGCGCGCCTCCTGCCTATCCGTTATTTATGCCCTGGGCGGAACGTATCCGTCCAGGGTACCAGGCCTGGCAGGCGATACCTGCTGGGCGATAAACGAGTTGATGTGATCCGCACATGTCTCCGGCACCTCCATATGCAGCAGATGCCCCGCCCCCTCGATATCGACCCGTCTGACATTTTCCGCACTCGCCTCGATGATATCCGCCATCAGGCGGAACTCTTCGAGATCCAGCGCGCCTGTCAGCAGCAGCGCCGGCGCTTGCAGTTCGTGCAGCCGCTCGATGTCCGGCATTACCATTTCGTGGTTGTCGCGCAGCCATTGCCTGCCGGCGAAACGCTCGATTTCGTGGCGCAGATCATCGGCGGCCGGTGATGCGCGGGTGGTTGCGAATAAAGCGTGGTTCCACCAAAGATTTTTGGCAGAAGCCATATCTCCCGCTCGCGCGAACCCGGCAATTTTCTGCCATTGCGCGGCCCACGGCGCCGACCATTCCCAGCCCGAGATTTGCGGGCTGATCAGGGTGAGGCTGCGCACCAATTCGGGGTGGTCCAACGCAAAGCGCAGCGCGACAGCACCGCCCATCGAGACACCGACGAAATCACAGTGCGCGATTGATTTTGCGCTAAGCAGTGCCGCCAAATCGTCAACATGGGCGAAAGACTCATCGGACTCGGCAAGCGAGCTGCCAAAATCCCGCAAATCATAGCGCAGCAGATGCCGGGATGCTCCCAGCAACGGCCACAGCCGGTCCCAGGAGTGCAAATCACCGCCAAAACCATGCACGAACACCGTACATGGCCCCTCTCCTTGCCGCTCCTGCAGATGGAGTTTCACCCTAACTCAAGCGGCCTCATGCATGAACGCACCGAGATGCGAGAGAAAATCCTTTTTGCCAATTGGCAGGCCAGCGTGCCGCAGAATATCGTAAGCCGTAACCTGATGAAAATAGAAATTCGGCAGCAGCCAGCGGTGCAGAAAAGTCACGCCATCAGCCTCAAATACCATCGGCGGCTGCAGCGGCATCACGATTCGGCGTTCTTCTGCACCCGCAAAATCCGCAGTCGTGAGTGCCGCCAGTTTACCCAGCGTCGTCGCGATAATCGCCTGCAACCCAGCCAGATCGGCCTCTTCAATCGCGGGGCGGCCCACCACCTCGCGGCCCGCCAGCCGCGATGTGCCCGCGATGGCATGGAAGCAGGTGAGCTGCACCTGGGTGCTCAGCGGAAACATGTCCGGCGCCAGCCGCACGGCCGGCAGGCTGGCCGCATCCTCGCGCGTTGCGGCCTGCGCCAGAATGGCAGCCAGGCTGCCAAGTGCGGCGGTAAAACTTGCAACGCTGGCCGTATAGATATTTTGCGACATTTTGATCCCTCCAGGAGTTTTGCCGCCTTTATGCGCTGGCGGGCAGGGGGCGTCCAGCACTAGGATAACCACATGGATGTTGTAATACGCAAAGCAGAAGCCTGGGATGCGGACGGAATCTGGGCCGCCCTCGCCCCCGTGTTTGCCGCCGGTGAAACCTATGCCGTACCGCGCGATTGGGACCGCGAGGCTGCATTGGCCTATTGGCTGGCACCGGGAAAAACCAGTTTCGTCGCGGTGCTGGAGGGGCAGGTTGCCGGCACCTATTCTTTGCGTGCCAACCAGGCCGGCGGCGGCGCGCATGTCGCCAATTGCGGCTATATCACTGCCGGTTGGGCGCAGGGGCGCGGCGTGGCGCGGGCGATGTGCCTGCACTCGCTGGAAGTGGCGCGCACGGCAGGTTTTCGGGCCATGCAGTTCAACCTGGTGGTCAGCACCAACACCCGCGCGGTAAGGCTCTGGCAGGAGCTGAGTTTCGCCATCATCGGCACGCTGCCGGGGGCATTCGCGCATCCACACCAAGGCGATGTGGATGCGCATGTGATGTACTGTACGCTCTAAAACCCAGCCTTCGCCAACAGGGTTTCACTTTCGGTCCACAGCCGGTCGACATTCGCCTCATCCTCGGCAAACGGATTTGGCGCGCGCGGCTTGCGCTGGTAAAAATATCCGCCGCTGCTCTGCCCACCCTCTTCGGAGGTCGCCAGCCACACCAACGTATCGGCACCCTGCGCCGGCGTCTGGCCTTGCAGCGTGAGCATATGCGCTTTGGATTGTTCCGGCGCATTGTTGATGAAATTTGAATCCACAAAGCCCGGATGCATGGCGTGTGCGACGATGCCATCACCCGCCAGGCGCTTGGCCAGCCCGCGCGCGAACATCACATTGGCGAGCTTGACGTTGCAGTACGAGCGGCCTGAATTGAAGTTTTCCAGCAATTGCAGATCATCCCATGGCAGGCCTGGAATCATCTCGCCGGCATCCGACGACGTGTTGAGGATGCGCACGCTGCCCTCGGGTGCGGAAAGTGCTGCGTGGCGCAGCAACGGCAGCAGTTTCGCCGTGAGCAGAAACGGGCCCAGATGGTTGCTGGCAAAATTCTCGTCGAACCCTTCGGCCGTGATAATCTGCTCCTTCGCCATGCCGCCGGCATTGTTCACCAGCAGATCCACGCGGTCCGTAAGCGCTGCAATCTCGCCGGCAACACGCGCGGCATCCGCCATCAGCGACAGATCGGCGCGCAGAAACACCACCTCGCCCACTTCGCCGATCTCAGCCTCAGCGGCAGCACTGCGCCGCGCATCGCGGCCAATGCCGATGACGCGCCAGCCCTGCCCTGCCAGCGTTTTCGCAACCTCTTTGCCGATGCCCGAACTGGCCCCCGTCACCACCGCAACTGCGCTCATTTTTTTGCTCCCTGAGTTATGGTGCGGCCAGCATAGAGCCTGTGCTTCACCGCGCCAACCGGACGTATTTTGACACGAGCCGGGCAACATGGATCAATGGCGCGCAAGTGGAGAAAATAAAATGACAAATGCAGAGGCTCTCGCACGGGCCGCGATTGAAAAAACCCTCGCCGCCTGCACCCAGGCCGGCGATGCCCGCAAAGCCGATGCCTATGCCGGCTGTTTTACGGAAAACGGCGCCCTCATCCTGGGCGAAACCTATGCAAGCCGTGCGGCAATTCATCGCTGGATGACCGCCCCCTCCGTCATCCCCAAACCACAGGGGCCGGCACCTGGTTTCGTCAGCCACCACCTCACCACCTGCCGCATCGAGCTAACATCGGAGACCAGTGCGACGGTTAAAACCTACTGGCTGGTGATCAGCGCCGCGGGGGTAGACCATAGCGGTTATTACGATGATAAATTTGAGAAGATTGGCGAGAACTGGCTCATCGCCTCGCGCAAGCCACGGACGTTGTGGGTGAGCCCGGCGAGCGTTCTGGTAACGGGGAAGAAGCACTGACATGGGGATGATCCAATGACACGCGTATTATACATCGGCCAAAAGCCGGAAACCGTGGACTATACGGACCCCGCCGTGCCACCAGGCATGAGTGCTGCAAAAATCAGCGCCGGCATCGCTCTCTCCATGGGCCAGATGAAGGAACGAGGTTGGGAGGTCGATCTATTCCTGATCGCGCCTGATAAATCCGCCGGCCCGCTGCTGGAGACGCAACTGGCAAGTGCCGCCTATGACTGCGTGGTCATCGGCGGCGGCATCCGGTTGCCGCCGAAAAGCCTGCAACTGTTCGAGGTCGTTATCAACGCCATCCACAAGGCTGCTCCCGCCGCGAGGATCGCATTCAATACGACGCCGCAGGATACGGCCGATGCCGTGGCTCGCTGGGTGTAGCCAATGTAGGGCGGAAAAGGCGAAGGCGCCTTCCGCCATGCGGGGCGGGAAGATGGCGGATGGCGCTGCGCTTATCCGCCTTACGCTGTTTTCACGGCTTCAGCGTAACGTTCAGGTTTAAAACCGACGAGCATTTCGCCGCCTAGATCAAGCACCGGGCGTTTGATCATCGACGGCTGCTCGACCATCAGCGCGACCGCCTTCGCCTCATCGAGATTGAGCTTCTTGTCGTCAGGCAGTTTCTTAAACGTCGTGCCAGCGCGGTTGAGCAGTACTTCCCAGCCAACCTTCTTCGCCCAACCTTCAAGCATCTTTGGCTGGATGCCAGCGGCTTTGTAATCGTGAAATGCGTACTCGACCTTATGCGCGTCCAGCCAATCCCGCGCCTTCTTCATCGTGTCGCAATTCTTAATGCCATAAATTGTGATGTTGGGCATATCGCCTACTCCCACTCGATTGTCTCCTGTAACTATAAGCCATTGTTTTAATTTTAGAAAATATTTTTGCAACAACGGGTACCGTCAAAAGTACCGTCACAAAAATAGCATGAGGAAATTCGCCAAAAATCGCGCGTAATACGCGGCATCAATTTGGCCGCTTGAGTTGTTTATCATGTACCCGAGGACGTCGCCACGACTACCTGCAATTTCAGTAGTCGAATTGTCTCGGCCACACCTGAAATCAAAGAGAGCAAATGAGATCGATATCTGTGATGACCGAAAAGGAGGATGCTAGAACAAAGGCGCCCCCTCGAACTTGATAAAACTGCTCCTGTGAATATTAAATAAGCCCTATGATCACGATTCTGACAGCAAAAGACCGCCAGGAGCAGCCCTGGAAGAATGGCGGCGGAATGACGCGGCCGGTGATGAGCGTGCCGGGCAAGAAGCTGGAATTCGGTTGGCGGATAAGCTTGGCGGATGTGGTCGTGTCTGGGCCATTTTCCTGTTTTCCCGATATCTCACGTCTGATGGGAATTTTAGAGGGGCGGCTCAAGTTGGAGGTGGATGGCTTGCCACCACAAGAGTTGAGCCCGGGGGGACCGGCCTTTGCCTTTCCGGGTGACACACCAGCGTTCGGCACCCCGCTGGGCGGGATGGTGAGGGATATCAATCTGATGTTTGATCCCTCATGCTTCGAGGCGTCGCTGGACTTCATCATCGCCCAAGGCGAGGAGCGGGATTCATCCTCTGTGTATCTGCTTCTGGCGCTGGCGCCGCTCTCACTGAACGGGCATGCTCTCGGCCCCCTGGATGCGGCACTGATTCCGGCTGGCATCAGCTTCAATGCTCAAGGTGGACCATTTTGGCAGGCACGCCTGACGCCCTTGCCCTGATCAGCCATCTTGCAGAAAAATTCTCACTGATATCAATCTCGGCAAGGTCTTGAATCCGGCAACACTTGCCGGGATAAGGCCAAACGGCTTGGACTGATCAATAGAGTTCGGGGCGGCGGTCCCGCCGGTAGGGGAAGGCCGGCTTGGCACGCTCCAGCATATCATGGGAGATATCCGCGATCAGCAGCGCTTCGCCCACGCTGGCCGCGGCGAGCTTTTCGCCGTAGGGCCCAGCGAGGCAGGAGCTGCCGAGGAATTCCAGCCCGTTTTCCACACCTGAATGATTGCAGTAGGCAACGAATATCTGGTTCTCCACCGCCCGCGCCGGAACAATGCGGTCCGGCACGGCGCCATATTCCGGCGTGAGGGCCGTCGGAATGAGGATCAGCTCCGCCCCCTCCAGGGCGACGGCGCGCACGGCCTCGGGGAATTCAACATCGTAGCAAATCAGCAGCCCGATCCGCCAATCGCGGTACAGGAAGGACGGCGCGAAACCGTTGGAGGGCGTGTACCGCGCATGTTCGAAATCGCTGAACAGATGCACCTTGCGGTAATGTCCAAGCAGATTGCCGTCAGCGCCCACGAACGCCGCGCTATTGTACAGCACATCGCCATCACGCTCGGCATAGCCGTAAGCGATGGCGATGTTGTTGTCCGCCGCAATCTTGCCGACGATCTTCATCGAGGCACCGCCTTGCTGTTCGGCTTCCTTCCCGCAGGCCTCCTCGGAAAGATTATAGCCGGAAAGCCAGCATTCTGGACACAGGATAAGAGCCGCTCCCGCCAGGGCGCTGGCCTGCGCCATACGGGACAAGGCGGCGAGATTAGCCGCCTTGTCCTCGGGGTGTCCCTCGGTCTGCCACAGGGCAAGACGCATAAGCTGTTCCTTACGCTACCGTGGCGCTGGATTTCGGCGACGTCCTGCGGGCGAGGAAGTAGTAGATCGGGCTGATAACGACGAGCCCGACAATCCAGGAGATATCGACGCCGTTCAGCGCCGTCGCCACTGGGCCGGTGTACATCGCGGTGGAGACGAACGGCAGCTGGATAGCGATCCCGAGGATATAGCAGAAGATCGCTGCCTTGTTGAACCGGCCATAGATACCGCCTTCAGGCGTGAAGAAGGCAGCGACGTCGTAGTCGCCATGGCGGACCAGGTAGAAGTCGACCAGGTTGATCGCCGTCCAGGGCACCAGCACGTAGAGTAGGAGCAGGATAAAGTTCGTGTAGTTGTCAAGGAAGTTTGCCGCGGTGAACAGAGCGATCGCCAGGCCGATGATCGTAATGACGATTGCCGCGGCAACGCGCGCCGCAGGGCCCGCCTTCCAGTTCGGGACGAAGGTGTGGATGAGTGTGATGGTCGACAGCACACCGCAATAGAGGTTCATCGCGTTGGTGCCGGCGATACCCACGGAGAAGATGATGACGATGGGCAGCGCCGCGGCACCGGTGAATGCTGTCAGACCGCCGACCGGATCGCCATTGGCGGCAACAAGGCCGAGCAGCGCGCCGAGCACCATCGGCAGGATGGAGCCGAGCGAACAGCCCCAGTAGGACGCCCAAAACGCCGGCACCGCGCCCGTGTCGTGCGGCATGTAGCGGGAATAGTCGGAAACATAGGGCGCATACGCGATCTGCCAAAGTGCTCCGACGGAAATCATACTGAAGAAGCCAACTGTGCTGTAGCTGTTCATCGACAGGAAGTTCGCCGGGAGGCCGTGTATGAACACAATCCAGGCGAAGGCGGCAATGAGCGCGACGCCCGAAACCAAAGTGAGGACGCGGGCATAGGCATGAATGAGATCATGGCCGAAGATCGTGGCAATCACGCTGATCACCGCGATGAGTACGATCAGCGCATGCTCGTTGATACCCGGCAGGATGGTGTGCAGGGACTGGCCGCCCAACACAATGTTGGACGCGAGGAAGCCGACATACATGATGATGACGATGCCGACGACAAGGACGGCGCCCATCGTGCCGAACTGGCCGCGCGTCTGCACCATCTGCGGTACGCCGAGCTGCGGCCCCTGCGCCGCGTGCAGCGCCATGAAGATGGCGCCGACGAAATTGCCGATGGCGATGGCGCCAAGCGCGCCGGTGAAGTTGAGCTTGAACACCGTGGTGGCAAGCGCGCCGGTAACGATGGTCAGCATCATGATGTTGGAACCGAACCAGATGGTGAACAGGTCTCGCGACGTGCCATGGCGCTGGTCGTGTGGAATCTGGTAGATCGTGTGTTGTTCTATTTGGGCTGGTTTTTCCGTCTCGGTGGAAGCCATGGGCTTGTCCTCTATTCTAGTTAGCGTGCCAGAACGGCATGAAGGTCGAAAGGCAGAAGTTCAGCCACTTCACGGCGGAAGGGCAGTGCATCCGGGTCGGGCGTCGTATCGAATTCCTCGGCGTAGCGGCGCCCGCTCCACACCGCGGCGGCAATCGTACCCGGTGCCAGCGCATCGCCGATAACGGTGACACTGTGCAAACCGGCCTCTTGCCAGTGGGCCGATTTGTCACGCAAGGATTGTGCCAGTCTATTGCGTGGCAGGCGCGCTGTCACCAACACTATGGCCCCGCACGGTACTTCCTCCGCCCTGCCCGTGAAAGTGCAGGCAAGGGTTGCACGCCCACCCGCGGCTTTTTGCAGGGTGCGATGCGCGCGGATGGTCACCCCACACTCGATCAGCCGGGCCTGGATGCGGTGCTGCTCCATCGTATTGTGGGTCCAGCTGGAAGCTTCGGCGGCAGGCGTAACCAAGGTAACAGCAAACCCCTCCCCGGCCAGCAGCTCCGCCAGAACACCGCCCATGTAATAATGGTCGTCGTCATACAGCAGAACATCGCGCGCGGCCGGGCGCTTGCCGGCCATGATGTCATCCGGCGTGAGCACCTCCGCATCCATCAGCGAGGCCGCGTGCAACATATTGCGGGAGACGGTGTCCCGCCGCCATACGGCGCCCGTGGCAAGCACGACATGGTTGAAGCCGAACTCCAGCATGTCCTCCGCCGTCAGGTCGCTGTCGTAGAAAATCTCCACGTTCGGCATAGCGGCAAGCTGCCCGGCGCGGTAGTCGACCACACGGCCCCAGGCGGAGAGGCCCGGCAGGCGCCGTTCCTGTACCAGCCGGCCGCCGAGCGCCTTGCCGCGGTCGGCCAGCGCCACGTTATAACCGCGCCGGCCGAGCATCATCGCCGCTTCCAGTCCGCAAGGCCCGGCGCCGACGATGAGGACGCGCGAATCGCTCTCCTTCGGGCGGATATATTCAGGGTGCCAGCCGCGCCGCCATTCCTCGCCCATTGCGGGGTTCTGCGTGCAGCGCACGATGGAAGCCGTATGATCGCCGGAAACGCAGATATTGCAGCCGATGCATTCGCGGATATCCTCCATTCTGCCTTCGCGGATTTTTTCCGGCAGAAACGGGTCCGCGATGGATGGCCGCGCCGCGCCGATGAAATCCAGCACGCCCTGGCGGATCATCCGCACCATCGTATCCGGCGAGGTGAAGCGGCCCACGCCGACGACGGGCTTCGTCGTGAGCTGTTTCACGCCCAGCACGAAAGGCTCCTGATAGGCCTCATCCGCAAAGCGGGAGGTCTGACTGTCATTGTCCCAGCTAGATAGCGTAAGATCCCAGAGATCCGGCGCCTCGCCCAGATGCGCGATAACGTCCCGCGCCTCGGCCGCGTGGAAACCTTCCTCGCCGATCATCTCATCCATGGAGATGCGGCAGCCAACACCGAGGCTGTCGCCCACGGCGTCCTTCACATCCTCTATCAATTCCTTCAGCAACCGCGCACGGTTTTCCAGAGAGCCGCCATACTCGTCGGTCCGGTCGTTGAAGCGGCGGGAGAGAAAGAACATCGGGCCGCCGAACAGCTTGCCGGCATAGACATAGACGATGTCGTACCCCGCGCGCTTGGCGCGCAACGCGGCGTCGCGGTGCCATTTACGCAGGTTACGTATATCTTGCTTGTCCATAGCCCGCGCCTGGACAGGGTCGTTGAAGACGCTGAACACGGGAAGATCCGCCGGCCCCATGGGAATTTCGCGGGAATAGAGGTTCGGCGCGTTCATGCCGTTATGGCAAAGCTGCAGCCCGGCCAGCGCATCATATTCGTGAATGGAGTCCGCGATGCGCGCCAGCATCGGCACGTCCTGGTCGCTCCACACGCGCAACTCTATAAATGGACATATCTCGGCGCTGGGGTGGATTTCGGCCTGCTCGGAACATACGACGCCCCATCCACCCTGCGCCTTCACGGCGCGCATCGTCGCCAGAGCCGATGGATCCCGGTACCCCATGCCGTTGCAGTGCGGCACCTGGAAAAACCGGTTCTTCGATACCACCGGCCCGATGCGGACCGATTCAAACAGGACGTCATAACGCGGATCCCGAGACACGGCAGCAACTCCAGGAATTATTAATATCATTCGTTGGCTTCAAAATACATGAATCTCATTATCTGTTGCATTGAAAATTACGAGGCAACTCCGCATCTTTTTCTGTGCAAATGAGCAAACAGGCAGCAGGTGCGGCATACGGCCGCCCAAGTAACAGGCAGAGTAACAGGCAGCGCGTTACGCTTCCCACGTACTTTGCCCTGAGCTAAGATACGAGCGATGTCCACGACACCAGAAACCTTGGCCCGGCTTGCGGCCTTTCCGACAATCAGCGCCGACAGCAACGAAGCGCTCATCAGCTACGCCGTCAGCCGTATCGAGGCCGCGGGTGGGCGGGTTCATACGATGGCGGGGGCTCTGCCCGGAAAATTCAACCTGCTCACCAGCTTTGGGCCCGATACGGGCGCGGGCCTCGTCCTCTCCGGCCATAGCGATGTCGTCCCCGTCCACGGGCAGGATTGGAAAACGGACCCGTTCACGCTGACGCAAAAAGACGATCGGCTATACGCCCGTGGCTCCAGCGACATGAAGGGGTTTCTCGCCGCCATGCTCACTGCCGCGGAGCGCATGGACAGCAAACGCCTGAACCGCCCGTTGCATCTGGCTTTTTCCTATGACGAGGAAATCGGCTGCGTCGGGGTACGAGATCTCCTGGCGCGGTTGAAAGCAGAAAACTTCCAGGCGCAGGGCTGCATCATCGGCGAACCGACGGAGATGCGCGTGGTGACCGGGCATAAGGGCAAGCTCGCCGGCTGTATCTGCTGCCGGGGCATTCCCGCCCATTCCGCCAACCCCGCACTCGGGTGCAACGCCATCCACCTCGCCGCCGCGATGGTGCGGGAGGCCGAGGCGCTGCAATCCTGGCTCGCCGCCAACGGCGCACGGGATGCAGCCTATCCCTTCCCCTCTACCAGCGTGCATATCGGCACCATTTCCGGCGGCACGGCGCTGAACATCGTGCCTGAATATTGCAGGATAGATTTCGAAATCCGCACCCTGGCGGCGGATGATGCGGCCATCTTGGTGGAGCGTTTGCGCGAGGGTGCGGTACGGATCGTGGCAGAGGCCGGCAAGGGTGAAATCGAAATCAAGGTTACGAACACCTATCCCGGCTTGAACACACCGGTGGATGCGCCGCTCGCGAAGGCGGCACTGCTGGCAGCAGGAACGGAAAACGGCAAGGTCGGCTTCGGAACGGAGGGCGGCCTGTTCGAGGAAACGCTCAGCCTGCCCACCATCGTCTGCGGCCCGGGAAGTATAGATCGCGCGCACAAGCCGGACGAATATGTCACCATCAGCGAGCTTGAGGCATGCGACGCATTTCTGGACCGGATGATCGAGACGCTCTGCTGAACGGATTCAGCGTGTGCCAGGCAGCGGCTTGTCCAAAAGCAGCTCCCGGCAGAGCGCAATGAAGGCTTCCGCTGTCGGCATGCGGCGTAGCCCCTTCAGTGTGGTGATGCCATAATGAAGGGGTGTCAGCCTGTCTTCCAAAGTCAAATAGACAAGCTTGCGTCCATCGAGCGTGGACAGGTTTTTTGGCTGGGCATTGGCCAATCCATACCCTTCCCCGCGTGCCACCAGGCTGCGGATTACATCTATATATCCGTAGCGCCCTGCGATATTGGGGTTCACGCCCGCCTGGCGGAACAAAGAGAGGAAATAATCCCGGCTGATCGGCAGATCGAGCAGGAGGAAATTATCCTCCGCCAACTCCCGTAAAGCCACGGAACGGCGCCGCGCGAACGGGTGCTCCGTTCCCACAAACGCATACGGCGGCAACGGCGCCAGAGACAGGAAATCGAAATCAGGCGGGATATTCATGTCATATGTTAACAACAGCGAGATGCGCCCGGCACGCAGGGCCTCGAATAATTCCGTCTGGTTTCCTGCAATGGCGTTCACTCTTGCCGTTTCGTGTTGCTTCTTGAATACGGAAAGAAGTTCCGGAATCGCCAGCGGGAACAACGTCGAGAGGCAACCGATATCCAGCGGCCCCGCCACGCGCGCGGAGATGACGGAAGCCGCGTTCTGCAACTCCTCCGCCTGCAGCAGCAGGGCTTTCGCTTCGCGCAAAAAACGCTGCCCTTCCGCGGTAAGGGACAACCCCTGTGCGTGGTGCCTTATGAAAAGTTGGATGCCGAACCCGTCCTCCAGCGCGGAGATGGCAGAGGAAATGGAGGGTTGGGAAATATGCACACGCTCGGAAGCCAGCGTGATGCTGCCCGTTTCCGCGGTGGCGACGAAATAGCTGATCTGCTTCAGGGTGAAGCGCATGGCGTTATTTACTATTTCCAAAGCAGCCTGTCAAAATATAATGTTTTACAAAACCAACTTCGGCGGCAAGAATTCCACCGCCAAAAGGAGCCTAAATATGACTTTTTCCCTTGTTGCACGCTGCCCGCGCACCGGCCAGTTCGCCGCCGCCGTCACCTCATCCTCTCCCGCCGTGGCGGCGCGCTGTGCCTTCGCCCGGGCGGGCCACGGCGCCGCGACGAGCCAGAATGTGACGGACCCGCGCCTGGGGCCGCTCGCCCTGAACCGGCTCGCGCAAGGGATGGACGCGCGGCAGGCCTTACGCGCGGTGCTGGCCGAAGCCTCCTTTCCGGAATACCGGCAGCTAACCGTTATCGATGCGAAGGGCGGGACTGCGGTTCATTCCGGTGCCCAGACCTTGGGCCTGCACGGCGCCGCGCAGGGCACAAACGCGGTTTCCGCAGGCAACCTGCTCGCCAATACCAGCATACCCCAAGCCGTCATCGCCGCTTTTGAAGCCGGCGACCCGGCCGAAGACCTTGGGCAGCGGGTCATCAAAGCCATGCAGGCCGGGCTGGCGGCGGGCGGCGAAGCCGGGCCGATCAAATCCGCCGGCCTCCTGGTGGTGGACAAGGAGGCTTGGCCAATCGCGGATCTGCGCGTGGACTGGCACGATGAACCATTGGCCGAGCTCGCCGCCCTATGGGCCGTATGGCAGCCGCAGATGCATGCTTATGTCACCCGCGCACTCAACCCGTCCACGGCGCCGTCCTATGGCGTGGCGGGGGACGAGTAACCCGCATTCAGTCGCGGTAGCTGGGATCGAGCCCCGCGCACATCTGGAGAAAATGTTCGCCGGCGAATTCCGGTTCACTTTCCCAGGCGCGGGCGGTTTTCTCCGCGGTCTCGTCATCCAGCACACGCACGGGCTGGCCGCTGGCATAGGCCAGCAGCAGTGTGCGCGCCGCGCGCTCGAAATGGTAGAGCAGGTCGAACACTTCGGCCACATTCGCCCCCATGACCATCAGGCCATGGTTGCGTACCAGCAATATCTTCCTGTTCCCCGCCGCCGCTGCAAGCCGCTCGCCTTCCGCGCTGTTGTCGGCGAAGCCGCCATACTTATCGTCAATGGCGACGCGGTTGAAGAAGCGAGCCGAGGTTTGATCGACCGGTAACAGCCGAGGATCCTGCAGAGCGGAAAGTGCCGTGGCATAGGTGGGGTGTACATGCATCACACAGCGCGCCTGTGGCAGTAACCTGTGCAGCGAACCGTGGATGGCCCAGGCGGTGGAGTCGATATCCGCCGGCAGTGAAATCTCGCTTGCGTCCAGCAATGCCAGATCGGAGGCGCGGATCACCGAGAAGTCTCGCCAGCGCCGGTTCATCAGGAAGCGCTTGCCATCTTCCGAAATGGCGAGCGAGAGATGATTCGCCACCGCCTCCTGCCAGCCAAAGCGCGCGGCCAGGCGGCAGGCGGCGGCAAGCTCCATGCGGAGCTGCCGCTCGCTCATGGGAACTCCGCGATAACGTCGATTTCCACCAGCCATTCCGGCCGTGCCAGTGCCACAATAACGAGACCGGTGAACACCGGATACACACCCTTCAGCCAGCGCCCGGCGACGCGGTACACGGCCTCGCGGTGGCGGATGTCGGTGAGATAGACCGTGACCTTGCAGATATGCTCCAGCGTCGCGCCCGCCTCGCGCAGCAGCAGGTCGATATTCTCCATCACTTTCTCGGCCTGACCTTCCGGGTCTCCCACAGCCACGCTGGCGCGTGTGTCGAGATCCTGTGGCACCTGGCCACGCAGGTAGATCGTCTTGCCCGTCACCACCGCCTGACAAAGATCGTTGTCCAGCTTTTGCTCTGGATATGTGTCCTTCGTGTTGAAGGGGCGAATGCGCTTGTGGATCATCCTTTTTCTCCGCGAATTTTCCGTCTGCTTCGCTATAGCCTAACGAGCCGGTTTCATGAAAGTCGATACTACCAAGCCATTGATTTCATAAAACCTAAGCAACCAGACCGCTTGGTGCATCCGGTTTTCCTTATCAAACCGTGGCTATATTAGCCTTTATCAAAGCAGTGGATAGAAAATTGCTTCTGCCACTTAAGGTCGCCCTTGTGTAGCATCTACCCGCAATCGGAAAACTGAGAAGGGTTGAAGTTGGCTGAAAAAATAGAGGTGCTCGTGGTCGGGGCGGGCCAGGCCGGTGTGGCGATGAGCGAGCATCTGAGCAAATACGGCATTCCCCATCTCGTCCTGGAACGCAAGCGAATTGCCGAGCGCTGGCGCACCAGCCGCTGGGATTCGCTGGTTGCAAACGGGCCGGCCTGGCACGACCGGTTCCCGGGCATGGAATTTTCCGAATACGGTCCGGACGCTTTCGTGCCGAAGGACAAGGTCGCGGATTATTTCGAGGCTTATGCGCAAATGGTCCACGCACCCATACGCTGCGGCGTGGAGGTGAAAGAGGTCCGGCGGAATATTACCGGCCGGCCCGGATTTGTGGCCGAAACCTCGGAAGGCCCGATCGAGGCCGCGTATGTCGTCGTGGCCACCGGTGCCTTTCAATCCCCGGTCATCCCCCCTCTGGTTCCGGAAAACGCTGGAATCATGCAGATCCATTCGGACGCCTACAAAAATCCCAGCCAGTTGCCCGCGGGCGCGGTGCTGGTCGTCGGCAGCGGCTCCTCGGGCGCGCAGATCGCGGATGAACTCGCGCGCGCGGGCAGGCGCGTCTATCTCTCGGCCGGTCCGCATGACCGCCCTCCCCGGCGTTATCGCGGGCGCGATTTCGTCTGGTGGCTGGGCGTTCTCAACAAATGGGACGCCGAGGCGCCGCCGAGCACGGAGCATGTCACGATCGCGGTGAGCGGCGCGCATGGCGGCTACACGATCGATTTCCGGGAGTTGGCCGAACAGGGCCTGACGCTTCTCGGCAAAACGGAATCGTTCAAGAATGGCGTGCTGAACTTCGCCCCCGATCTCTCGGAGAACCTTGCAAAGGGCGACAGGAATTACCTGTCCGTGCTGGACGAGGCGGACGCCTATATCGCACGCAACGGCCTCGACCTTCCGGAGGAACCAGAGGCGCGCGACATTCCACCCGATCCGGAATGCGTCACCAATCCCATCCTCCAGCTGAATATGCAGGAGGCCGGAATCACCTCCATCATCTGGGCAACGGGCTTTGCGGCTGATTACAGCTGGCTGAAACTCGATACGTTCAACGAGACAGGCGCTCCAAAGCATCAGCGTGGCGTGTCCACCGAGCCGGGCCTTTATTTCCTGGGCCTGCCCTGGCAATCAAGGCGCGGCTCCTCCTTCATCTGGGGGGTTTGGCACGATGCCAAATTTCTGGCGGACCATATCGCCAAACAGCGCGGCTATCTGGCCTATAGCGGTTCGGCGCAGCCCGATACCAGCGCCTCATAAACCTTCAGCCCGCGGATTGATCCGCGGGCTTTTCGGTTACAGCGACGGCAGATCCAACCCAAACTCCCGCGCGCAGTCCTGGGCGACCTCGTACCCGGCATCGGCATGGCGCATCACGCCGGTTGCAGGATCGTTCCACAAAACCCTTTCCAGCCGCTTCGCCGCTTCCGGTGTGCCATCCGCGCAGATGACCATGCCGGCATGCTGCGAGAACCCCATGCCCACGCCACCGCCATGGTGCAGCGAAACCCAGGTGGCGCCGGACGCGCAATTGAGCAGCGCGTTCAGCAGAGGCCAATCGGAAACGGCATCGGACCCGTCCAGCATCGCTTCCGTCTCCCGGTTGGGCGAGGCGACAGAGCCGGAATCCAAATGGTCGCGCCCGATGACCACGGGGGCGGACAACTCGCCCTTGGCCACCATCTCATTAAAGGCGAGGCCGAGCCGATGCCTCTCCCCCAGCCCCACCCAGCAAATGCGCGCCGGCAGGCCCTGGAAGGAGATGCGCTCCCGCGCCATGTCCAGCCAGTTGTGCAGATGCTTATCGTCCGGCAGCATTTCCTTCACCTTGGCATCGGTCTTGTAGATGTCCTCGGGGTCACCCGAGAGTGCCGCCCAGCGGAACGGGCCGATGCCCCGGCAGAAGAGCGGGCGGATATAGGCCGGCACGAAGCCGGGGAAGTTGAAGGCATCCGTCACGCCCTCGTCCTTCGCCACCTGGCGGATATTATTGCCGTAATCGAAGGTCGGCACGCCGCGCTTCGCGAATTCCAGCATGGCCCGCACATGCACAGCCATCGAGGCCCGCGCCGCGCGCTCCACCGCTTTCGAGTCGCTCTCGCGCTTGGCTTCCCATTCCGCCACGCTCCACCCGGCGGGCAAATAGCCGTTCATGGGGTCATGCGCAGAGGTCTGGTCGGTGAGCATGTCGGGCAGCACATTCCGGCGCAACAACTCCGGCAGAATTTCGGCCGCGTTGCCCAGCAGCGCGATGGAGATGGGTTTCTTTTCCCGCAGCGACCGGTTGAGGATTTCCAAAGCCTCGTCCAGCGTGTCCGCCTTCACGTCCACATAGCGGGTCTTGAGCCGCATCTCGATCCGGCTCGGCTGGCACTCGATGGCCAGGCAAGACGCCCCCGCCATCGTCGCCGCCAGCGGCTGCGCCCCGCCCATGCCGCCGAGGCCCGCCGTGAGCACCCAGCGGCCGGAGAGGTCACCGTTATAATGCTGCCGCCCGGCCTCTACGAAGGTCTCATACGTGCCCTGCACGATGCCTTGCGTGCCGATATAAATCCAGGAACCGGCCGTCATCTGGCCATACATCATCAGCCCCTTGCGATCGAGCTCGTTGAAATGCTCCCAGTTCGCCCAATGCGGCACGAGGTTGGAGTTGGCGATAAGCACGCGCGGCGCATCCGCATGGGTGCGGAACACGCCAACCGGCTTGCCGGACTGCACGAGCAGGGTCTCGTCGCCCTCCAACCGGCGCAGCGTGGCGACGATACGGTCGAAGGACTCCCAATCCCGCGCCGCGCGGCCGATGCCGCCATATACGACGAGCTCCTCCGGCCGCTCCGCCACCTCCGGGTCCAGATTATTCATCAGCATGCGGAGCGGTGCTTCCGTCAGCCAGGATTTGGCGGAAATTTCCGTGCCGCGCGGGGCGGTGATGCGGCGGGCATTGTCGAGACGTGTCATGGCAACAGGCTTTCAATCACGGTTTTGAGGATGGGGAGGATCGGCGCGGCCGGGTTGAAACTGGTGGGCCAGTTATCGGACGAAATCTTGCCTGGCTCTTCCATATAGCCACGGCAGGCAAGCTCCATCTGGATGGCGTGAATACCATCCTCCGGTCTGCCGTAATGGCGTGTGATCCAGCCGCCTTTGAAGCGCCCGTTCAGCACATGGGTGAAGCCCGGCACGGCGCATGCCGCAACCACACCGGCTCCCAGCGCCGGTGCGCAACTCGCGCCGCCATTCGTGCCGATATTGAACTGCGGCAAAACACCGTCGAACAGGCGGGGGATTTCGCTCCGGATGGAATGGCAGTCATACAGCGTGACGTGGCTGTGCCGGGCGCGCAGGCGCGCAATCTCTTGCCGCAGCGTCGCATGATAGGGGGTAAAATATTTTTCGCGACGGCGGGCAATCTCCGCCTCGTCCGGCGGCACGCCACGGTAGAGCACTTCGCCGTCGAACGTCTCCGTCGGGCACAGCCCAGTCGTCGCCTGGCCGGGATAGAGAGAGGCACCAGACGGATCGCGATTCAGGTCGATCACGCTGCGGGAGATGCGCGCCGCCAGGATCGTCGCGTCCAGCGCTTCCGCGAACGAATAGAGCAAGGGTAGATGCCAGTCCGTATCCCGCCGCGCCAGCCAGTCCGAGACGAACACGCCCGCGAATTCGCCGGGGATTTCCGTACCCGCATGCGGCATGCTGAGAATGAGCGGCGCATTGCCACGCCTGAGCGTGAAGAGTGTCATGCAACACCTGGCAGTTGATCATCCGCGAGCGCGCCCGCACGCAGGAAAGCGATGGCGGCTTCGATATCCGGCGCAAAATACCGGTCCTCCTCGAGCTTCGGCACGGCGGCGCGCAATGTTGTGCGCGCCGCCTCCAAAGCCTGCGAGGATTTGAGCGTATGGAAATCGCACCCCTGCGCGGCGGCAAGCCATTCTATGGCGACAACCGCGCGCGCATTCTCCGCCATCGCCAACAGGCGCCGCGCCCCATGCGCCGCCATGGAGACATGGTCCTCCTGATTGGCCGAGGTGGGAATAGAGTCGACCGAGGCCGGAAACGCTCGTCCCTTATTCTCGGAAACCAAAGCCGCCGCCGTCACCTGCGGAATCATGAAGCCCGAATTCAGGCCTGGTCTGGGCGTGAGAAACGCGGGCAAGCGCGACAGCGCGGGGTCCACCAGCATGGCGATACGCCGTTCCGATATCGATCCGATTTCGCAGACGGCCATGGCGATCATATCCGCCGCGAAAGCCACTGGCTCGGCATGGAAATTGCCGCCCGAGAGCGCCATGGCGGGCTGGGTGAAAATCAGCGGGTTATCGGTCACGCCGTTGGCTTCCGCCTCCAGCGTGGCGGCGGCCTGGCGCAGCACGCCCAGAATGGCGCCCATCACCTGCGGCTGGCAGCGCAGGCAATAAGGGTCCTGCACACGCTCGTCATTCTCCCGGTGCGAGGCGCGGATCGCCGAACCCTCCATCAGGTTGCGCAACGCCTCCGCCACTTCCGCCTGCGTTTTGTGCCGCCGCAGCGCGTGGATGCGCGGATCGAACGGCGCATCCGAGCCCTTTGCGGCATCGGTGGAGAGCGCACCAGTTACCAAAGCGGCGCGAAAAATCTGCTCGGCCTCGAACAGCCCGGCCAACGCGTAGGCGGTGCTGAACTGCGTACCGTTGAGCAGCGCCAGCCCTTCCTTCGGCCCCAGCACCAGCGGCACCAGCCCGAACCGCACCAAAGCAGCGTCTGCCTCCATCCGCCCTTCCGGCGTGAACATCTGGCCCACGCCGAGCATCGCCGCCGCCATATGCGCGAGCGGCGCAAGATCGCCCGACGCCCCCACCGAACCCTGCGCCGGGATGACGGGAACCAGCCCCTTCGCCAGCATCGTCTCCAGCATCAGCACGGTCGCAACCCGCACACCGGACGCCCCCTGCGCCAGAGAGCCCAGTTTCAGCGCCATCATCAACCGTACGACCGGTTCCGGTACCGGCTCCCCAACACCCGCCGCATGCGACAGCACGAGGTTGCGCTGCAAGGTGGCGAGGTCCTCCGGCGCGATGCGCACGGAGGCCAGCAAGCCAAAGCCGGTGTTGATCCCGTAAACCGGCTCGCCGCGGGACAATATTTCCTCCACCGCCGCGGCACAGGCCTCGACTGCCGGGATCGCCGCCGTATCCAGCGTCAGCCCCGCCCCCCGGTAGATCGCCCGCCACTGGGCCAGCCTCACCTCTCCAGGCATGAACATCATACGGCGCTCCAGATTCTTTGGTGCAACGGGTTACAACCTATTTGATAAACGAGCTCGGCCGGGCGCTCGATGTTCCAGATGGCAAGGTGGCATTTCGCCCCAGCCCGCAGTACGCCCGTGTCGGTACGGCCCAGCGCCAGGGCGGCGTTGCGGGTGATGCCAAGCAGGCACTCCGTCACCGTGAGACGGAACTGCGTCGCTGCCATGTTCGCCGCCAACAGCAGGGAATTGAGCGGTGAGGTACCGGGGTTAAGATCGGTCGATACGGCGATATTGACGCCGTGCGCGCGCAATGCGGCCACGGGCGGCTGCTTTGTCTCCCGCAACGTGTAGAACGCACCGGGCAGCAGCACCGCCACAGTGCCGGCTGCCGCCATGGCGCGCACGCCATCCTCGTCCGTGTATTCCAGATGGTCTGCCGAGAGCGCCCCGAAACGTGCTGCCAGTGCCGCGCCGTGCAGGTTGGAGAGCTGGTCCGCATGCAGTTTTACGCGCAACCCGTGCGCCCGCGCGGCGGTAAATACCTTTTCGATTTCCTCTGGTGAGAAGGCGATCCCCTCGCAGAAGCCATCGACCGCATCCGCCAGCCCCTCGGCGGCGATACGCGGGATCATTTCTTCGCAAAGCAGCGCGACATAATCTTCCCGCCTTATATCCGGCGGCAGCGCATGCGCGCCCAGAAAGGTGCAGGCAATATCAACACCCCGCCCCAACCCTCTTATGACACGCAGCAGCTTGTATTCCGCGGCAGCGGACAATCCGTACCCAGATTTCACCTCCACGGTCGTCACGCCTTCGTCCAGCAGCGCTTGCAGCCGTGCCCGCGCACCCTGCGTCAATTCCGCCTCGCTGGCCGCGCGCGTGGCATTCACCGTCGCGGCAATCCCCCCGCCCGCGCGGGCAATCTCCTCATAGCTCACACCATCCAGCCGCGCCTCGAACTCCCCGGCGCGGTCTCCAGCAAAGACCAGATGCGTGTGGCAATCGACAAGACCGGGAGAAATCCAGCGATTCTCGCAATCCACCGTTTCAGTGGCCACGATTTCAGTGGCGGCAATGTCGCATTCAGGCCCGGCATAGACGATCCGGCCACCCGTTTCCGCCACCATGCCCCGGTCCACGAGTCCCAGCCCCGGCAGCGCCGGATCCATCGTCATCAGCCTGGCATTACGGAATACACGGTCAGCATGCATCGTTAGGATACCTTGCGGGAGCGGTCGTACATTGTATATACAACTAAGAGACCAAAGAGGAGCTGTCCAGTGCCCGAGACTCTCATTTTTCGCCATGCGCTGCTGCCTGGCGGCTGGGCGCGGGATGTGCGGCTCACGGTCTCGGACGGGCGGATCGCCGCGGTGGAAACAGATATCAGCGGCGGCAAGGATATCGTCCTGCCCGGCATGCCCAACTTGCACAGCCACGCCTTCCAGCGCGCCATGGCCGGCCATGCGGAAAAGCGCGGCACCACACAGGATAGTTTCTGGACCTGGCGGGAGCTGATGTACAAGCTCGCCCTCTCCATGCAGCCGGAGGATGTGGAAACCACAGCCACCCTCGCCTTTACCGAAATGCTGGAAGGCGGCTTCACCGCCGTCGCGGAATTCCATTATTTGCACCACGCGCCGGACGGCACGCCCTATGCCGATATCGGCGAAATGGCGGCACGGCTGGTAGCGGCAGCGCGCAAAACGGGTATCGAGCTGCTGCTGCTGCCGGTCTTCTACGCCCATGCCGGGTTCGGCGGCACGAAATTGCAGGACCAGCAGCGGCGTTTCGGGAACTCCCTCGAATCCTACGCCAGGCTTTACGAACGCTGCGCGCAGCTTGCCCCCAGCGGGGTTGCTCCGCATTCGCTGCGGGCGGCAACGCTGGCAGAGCTGACCCAGCTCTCCACCCTCGCGGGGACGCGGCCGTTCCATATCCATATTGCGGAACAGATGGCAGAAGTGGAAGCCTCTCTCGCCTTTTCCGGACAACGCCCGGTCGAATATCTGCTCGACCACACGCCGGTTGCCGAAAACTGGTGCCTGGTCCACGCCACCCATGTCACGGCGGCGGAAGCGGCGGGCATGGCGTCCAGCGGCGCGGTTGCGGGCCTCTGCCCCATCACCGAAGCCAATCTGGGTGACGGCATCTTCCCCTCGCAGGGTTTCACAGGGGCTTTCGGCATTGGCTCGGACTCCAACGTGCTCATCGATGCGGCGCAGGAACTGCGGATGCTGGAATATTCCCAGCGCCTGGCCACGCGCCAGCGCAACGTCATGGCCACTTCATCAACCCACGCCACCGCCACGGCGCTCTATGCGAACGCCGTGGCGGGCGGTGCACAGGCGCTAGGCATCGGGGCGCTGGGTATCAGCGGCGGCATCACGCCGGGTGCGCCCGCGAGTTTCGTCACCATCGCTGGGCAGAATATCGCGGGAGAGGACCCGGACACCGCCCTCGCCCAATCCGTGTTCTCCGCCCGCGCATCCATGGTCCGCGACGTTTGGGTGCATGGGCGCCGCGTGGTGCGAGATGGGCAGCATGAGCTTGCCCATGACGCCCGTGCTCGCTTCGACGCCATGCTTTCCAGGCTCGTCTGAAAATGGACAAACCACCAAAGCTCTATGAGCAGGTGAAGCAATATCTGCACGACGGCATCGCCGCCGGCACCTGGAGAGAGGGCGGCAGGGTTCCATCCGAGTTCGTGCTGATGGAAACACTCGGCGCCTCGCGCATGACGGTACATCGCGCGCTGAGGGAAATGTCCGCCGAGGGGCTGCTCCGGCGCATCCAAGGCGTCGGCACTTTCGTGCAGCGGCACACGCCGCGCTCGGCATTGCTGGAGATCCATGACATCGCGGAGGACATAACGACGCGCGGCCACACGCACCGGGCCGCGGTGTTGTATCTCGAAGCACGCCGTGCCGACGCGACCCTCGCGGCGGACTTCCAACTGCCCCCCCGAACGAAGATCCATTATTCGGAAGTCGTTCATTTCGAGAATGACGTCCCGGTCCAACTGGAAGAGCGTTTCATCTCTCCCGGTTTCGCCCCAGACTATCTACGCCAAGACTTTACGCGAACCACGACCAACCGATACCTGCTCGGCATCACGCCGCCGGATGAGGTGGAACACGTCATCCATGCCGTTGCCCCGGATGAACGCGTGCAGGAACGGCTTCTCATCGGCGCGCAAGAGCCATGCCTGCGCCTGCTGCGCCGCACGTGGATTGACACGAGGCTGGTAACCTTCTCGATATTCACCCACCCAGGGAAACGCTACAGCCTTGGCAGCCGCTACCGCCTGGGGGATAGCATCGGCAAACGGCGCGCCAGTGGCCCGCACGAGGGTGCCTCCATCTGAGTGGACACCGTGCCAGGGAATGTATCAAGCTCCGCCTGCCAGATGTGTAATTGAGAGGAACAAAAATCAACAGGCGACAGTGAGTATTTTCGGCCGCGTTTGCCATCCTGCGAACGCATTCTACCAAGTTCTGGTTCAAAGTCGTCGTCGCACATCATTGTACCTCACGCTATGGCGCTGAATAACCTTGTCTGCATACACACCCTAATTCCTGTTTGTTCACCTATCCGCTTTCAGCCACCTTCGGACATCTAACCGGCACACCTCCCGCGTATATTTTTTATAGATTTGGCATCTTAATAGGAGCCAAACCGCCCTCGCCCCGCAACACACTGGAATTGTCCCATAAACTACTCATTCTATTGATTAATAAAGCAGTTCGAATCCAGGATTAAATTCAACAAAAAGGAGCCCGGTGTCAACATCAACATAATTACCAGCGCAGCCGTCTGGTTCATTCCTACACCGGCTCAGCGCCCATTTACGACATAGCCTGATTATTTGTCGTTGGCTTGCCAGAAAGCTGATTCATGTTGCAACTTGGTAAGGAACTCATCGGGTGTGCCGGCAACAATCTGCAGGCCGTTCTTGGCCATGGAAGCCTGCATGGTCTGGGATTTCATCACCACGGCCAACGCGTCATGAATGGCTTTCAGAACATTGGGCGGCGTTCCGGCAGGTGCCACGATGCCATACCAAAAGGAGATGTCGAAACCGGGATCGTTGGTGAGCACGGCAATGGTGGGAATGCCGGGGAGTTGTGGCGACGGCGCCTCGGTGGTCACGGCCAGTGCCCTGAACTTGCCCGCACCGATCTGCGGCGCGCTCGCCGAATAGGACATGAACGCGAGCTGGGTCTCGTTGCCGAGCACCGATACCGTCATAGGTGACTCGCCGGTATAGGGTATGCCGAAAATGTCGGCGCCAACGCGATTCAGCACGACCTGGGTCATGGTGTAATTCGGCGTCTGCGGGCCGGTGGTTGCGTAGCGCAATTGATGCGGCTCGGATTTCGCCAACGTCACCAGATCCTGGAATCTTTTTACCGGCAGGGTGGAGCTGACGACCAGAACCGAAGGCTGCTCCGCCAGTTCCATGATCGGTTCAAAACTCTTGATCGGGTCGAAATACACCTGAGTGTGAATGGGATATGCGAGGGCCGAGGTATAGAGCAGCAGGGTATATCCATCCGGCCGCGCATGAGCGACATAATTCGCCGCGATCGCGGTATGCGCACCTGGCTTGTTTTCCACTATAACGGGCTCGCTGAGCGTATTCGTCAAGGCCGACGCGACCAGTCGCGCGACCAGATCGCCGGAACCTCCGGGGGCGAAGCCCACCACAAGCTGGATCGGCTCATTCGGGTAATCAGCCGCCCGGGCAGGACCGCATAAAGTAGCAAACCCGCTCAGCATACCGAGAAAACAGGCGTAACGGAATTTTGGTTTCATGGCTTTCCTCCGCAAGACAGTTATTGTTCGACCGTAACCGAAGAGATCATGCGCTGAGTCCGGCGTAGGGGCGAGAGCGGCCGAAGCAAAATTGATTGTCACACCCGATCTTCTAATAATGCATACAGATGCAGTAAGATTTTCGTTACTCCTCGTTGGGCAGCACCTCTGGTCCATCCACCGCGCCGGTTTTCCTGGCGGTAGCCGCTTTGCGGATGGCGGGTAAGGAAAACACGATGATCATTGCCGCCGCCAGGAGCAACAGCCCAAGGCTGATCGGCCTGGTCACGAATATGGACGGGTCCCCGCCCGATATCAGCAGCGAGCGGCGCAGATTATCTTCCAGTATCGGGCCCAGGATCAATCCCAGAATCAAAGGCGAGGCGCTGCAGTCAAAGGTTCTCAGCACGAAGCCCACAGCCCCCGCCGCCGCCGCGGTCAGCACATCGAAAACCTCGTTGCGCACCGTGTAAACGCCGATGCAGGAAAAGGTGAGAATGGCCGGGTACAGGAAACGGTAAGGCGTCATCAGCAGACGGATCCATACCCCGATCAGCGGCAGATTGAAGACGAGCAGCATCACATTGCCGACCCACATGCTGGCGATCAGACCCCAAAACAAATCTGGGTGCTGGGTGATGATCTGCGGTCCGGGCGGGATGCCCTGGATCATCAACGCGCCAAGCATCATCGCGAATACTGCACCGGCGGGGATTCCCAGGGTCAGCATCGGGATGAAATGCGTGAGGGCGGATGCATTATCGGCAGCTTCCGGCCCCGCCACGCCTTCGATAGCACCTTCACCGAAGCGGGACTTGTCTTTAGATGTTTGATCCCGGACTTTAATGGTGCGATGTTTTCCAGTGATTGGAGGGAGGCACTATGGTCCAGATTCTACATGGGCGCGCCACGACAACAGAGGCGGTGCGTCGAGCGATACAGCATAGT
>JAMFRU010000075.1 GCA_026224875.1 Acidocella sp. | reverse complement strand
TCACGTAAATCCAATGAATAGGCACGAGACATAGATGCTGCCCTCCAACCCAGCCAGCATCTTGAATCAGAAATCAGACCGCGCCGGAATCCTAAAAATGAATCAGAGTGAAAATATCAGACTCTAGGCGCCAAATAAGGCGCGGTACAGGGAGGACGGTATGGCGGATGATATCGCGGCGATGGTGCGGGAGCAGAAAGACCGGCAGGATATTTACGATTGCATCATGCGCTATTGCCGCGGCGTGGACCGGCTCGACCGCGACATGCTGCTCTCCGCCTATCATGCGGACGCAATTGACGACCATGGTTATTATGTTGGCCCGGTGCAGGGGTTTGCCGATTATGCCCTGAAACTGCACGGCACGGAGCAGCAGCGGACGCTGCATCACGTCACCAATCATCATTGCGTGGTGGCGGGCGATACCGCCCATGCGGAGACGTATTTCCTGTTCTACGGGCTCAATACCGCCGCCCCCCTCTATGCGCTGGCCTCGGGGCGCTATCTCGACCGTTTCGAGAGACGCGGCGGCCGCTGGGGTATCGCCGAGCGCATCTGCATGGTGGACATACGAAACGAGCTCTGGGCGCCCACGGGCCACGAGGGCGATGAACTCTATATGCCGAGCCGGCGTGACCGCACGGACCCGTCCTACACACGGCCGCTGCATGTGGACCGCGGCAGGTTCACAGTGAGCTAACCGGCCGCGGAAATCAGCGTGCCACCGGTCAAGCGCCAGATGCGATCTAAATTTTCGTGCCCCGTAAGGCGGTGGAGGATGAGCAACATGGTGCGGCCTTCGGCGGCGGTGTTCAGGACTTTGAAGAACTCCTGCTCAGTGGCAGCATCCAGCCCGGCACAGGGCTCGTCGAGGAGCAGGATGGGAGCGTCCATGAGCAGGGTGCGGGCCAGGGCCAGGCGGCGGCCTTGGCCACCGGAGAGGGTCGCCCCACCCTCGCCTAGCCAGGAGTTCAGACCTTCGGGGAGAGCATTGATCTCATCGGCGAGTTGGGCGGCTTCCAGGGCGGCCCAGAGGCGCGCGTCGTCGGCTGTGGGGTCGCCAAGGAGCAGGTTGTTGCGGATGGTGTCGGCGAACAGATGCGTGGTCTGGCCGAGATAGGCGATGCGGTGGCGCACCGCTTCGGCGGGCAGGAGCGAAATGTCTGTGCCGCCAAGGCGGATTTGCCCGGCGCTCGGGGCGATTAGTTTGAGGAGCAACGCCGCTATTGTAGATTTGCCGGCGCCGGATGGCCCGAGGATGGCGGTGCGCGAAGCTTGCGGGAGTTGCAGCGAGAGGTTTTCAAAAACCGGCAGGCGGTCCGGCGCGTAGGAAAAACTTACATGTTCGAAGGCGACGGCGTTGCGCGAGGGCATCGGTGCGGGTTCGGCCGGATCGGGCACGGGCGGTGGCGCCTCGGCGGCGTGGACCACGCGGGCGGCGGCGGCGGCGGACTGGCCGTAGAGGACGCCGGCGCGGGGTAGGCCGAGCACAATCTCGAAGGCGGCGATGAGGACCAGCACGGCGACCAATGCCGCTGTGGGGGCGCCGAAGAAACCGAGCAATATGGCGGCGAGGATGGCCGCCTGGGCCAGCAGAAACGATTGGGCGTTCAGCGCGCTGCTGCGGGAAACCAGCTCACGCTGGGCCGCCAGCAGAGCGGCTTCGCGCGATTGAACGGCGGCGAGCATACGGCCCTCGGCCTCGAAGATTTTGACTTCGCGCAGGCCGTGCAGCGCGTCGAGGGCTGTGCTGCGCAGGCCGGACATGGCGAGCCCGGCCTTGCCTGCGTTGGCGCGCGCCTCCTGGGCGGCACGTAACGGCATGTAGAAGGCGACGATAAGAAAGGGCGCGATGGCGATGAGAGCCAGGCTGTGCTCCTGCCACAGCACCCAGCCCAGGATGGGTGCGAGGATAAGGGCGGACAGGCCGGGGACGAAGATGCGCAGGAACAGGCCGTCCAGCGTATCTACATCGTTGACCAGGCGGGACAAAGCGTCGCCGGCGCGGCGGTAGCCGAGGCCACCGGCAGCACTGGCGGCGAGGCCGCGAAACATCCAGACGCGCAGATCTGCCAAAGCGCGGAAGATGGCTTCATGGCCGATGATGCGCTCGAGATAGCGCAGCACAACGCGGGCGAAGCCCGTGAATTGCAGGGCCAGAGGCACGGCAAGGGTGAAGCCGAAGAGCGCGGCCGCGAGGTAGCGCCCGGAGAAGCCCATGAGGGCGATGCCGGCGGCCATGGCGGCCAAAGCCAGCAGCACGGCGGCACCCAGCCAGAGTGTGTGGCGGGCCCAAAGGGTGGCGATGCGTAAAACGGGGTTCATACCACCTCACTCCGCCAGCTGGCGTAGCGCAACGCATCAAGGTCGAGCCGTTTGGCGCCAATGGTTTTGGCGAAATCCATGGCCATGGTGGAATGTGTGGCGAGCACCACGGTGCGGCCAATGGCGAGGTGGCGCAGGCTTTCCAGCACGTCGCGCTCCACGGCGGGGTCGAGATGGGCGGTGGGTTCGTCGAGCAGGAGCAAAGGGGCGTCCTTCAGAAAGGCGCGGGCGATGGCGATGCGCTGGGCTTGGCCGCCCGAAACGCCGAAACCGCTTTCGCCCAGCGGGGTTTGCAGGCCTTGCGGCAGGCTGGCGATCAGCTCGGTGAGATGAGCGTGGCGAATGGCGTCAGCCAGCTGCGTCTCGCTGGCTTCGGGGCGGCCGAAGCGGATATTGTCCTCGATGGTGCCTGCGAAGATCACGGGTTTCTGGCCGATCCAGCCGAGCATTTTTGTGCGGGCCGCGGGGACCAGGGTTTCCAGCGGCGCGCCGTTGATACTGACCACGCCGGAGTCAGGCTGCAAAAACCCGAGGATGAGGTCCATGATGGTGGATTTACCAGCACCCGAGGCGCCGGTAAGGAGCAGGATTTCGCCCTTGCCGACTTTGAAGATGAGGTTTTCCAGCACTGGCTTGGCATCGCCCCAGGCGTAGGTGACGCGATCGAAGGCCAGCGTAACGCCGTAGGCTGCGACCGAGCGGATGTTCACGGGCGGGACCGGCAGAGGTGGCGGCGGGAGTGCCTGGAAATCTTCGGCGATGGCTTCGACGGCCATGCGGTCTGCGTAGACTGCGGAGAAGGCGCGCAACGGGGCGAAGAACTCCGGGGTGAGCAGCACCAGGAAGAGCGCGGTGGGGGCCAGGGCCAGCGCACCGTGCAAAACGGGCGCGAAACGCAGCACGATGATGACCAAAGCGGCGGCGGCGGCGAGGTCGAGTGCCGTGGAGGAGAGGAAAGCCACGCGCAGGACCCGCATGGTGCGCTGGCGGAGTTCGGCGGCGGCTTGCGCAAGTGCCGCGGCTTCGTCGTTGGCGCGGCCGGCGAGGACGAGGGTGGAGATACCGCGGATGCGGTCGAGAAAGCGGATTTGCAGCCGCGTCATGGCGAGGAATTGCTTTTTGGCAGCCACCGAGGCGCCGATGCCGGCCACGGCCATGGCGAAAGGCACGAACAGCCCGGCGATGATGAGGGTGAGACCGGCGCGCCAGTCGGCGTACAAAGCCGCGATGCCGATGAGGACGGGGCCGATAATGGCCTGGGCGGTGGCGGGTATCCAGCGGGCGTGGAAACCATCCATGGCCTCGACACGGTCTACTGCCGTGGCGGCAAGCTCGGCTGAATGTTTGCCGCGCAGGCCGGCGGGGCCGAGGGCCAGCAGTGTGCTCAGCACCAGCCCACGCAGACGGCGGCGGGCAGCGGCACCGAGTTCAAACCCTTCGCGTTCGGCCAGCATTTGCAAATAGGCGCGCAACAACGCGGCGGCAATGAAGCCAAAGGCGGTTAAAGCCACGCTCCATCCGGCGGGGCTTATGTGCAGCATGGCGGCGAGCAGTGCGGCGGCGCAGGCGGCCTGGATGATGGCGCCAACCGTCTGCACCGCGCCCAGCAGCATGGCCCAGCGCGATGCACGCAGGCCCAGAGCCTGCTCAGCCTTTATCCAGGGGTTGCCGCGCCGTGGTTTCTTGCGTTCATCATTTCCCAAGAGTTCGGCGCTATCTTCCATGCGGTGTTTCTAACCGCGCCACCCATGCTTGCCCAGAGCCGAAGCGGGGGCTGGACGGAATACATAAAATGGTCAAAAGGCCTGCCAATGATTATCGCCAGAACGCTGCAAGAGTTACGCGATGCCCGTGAGGCGCTGGGGCCGGTCGGGCTGGTGCCAACCATGGGGGCACTGCATGAAGGGCATCTGGCGCTGATCGCGGCGGCCAGGGTGGCGGGGCAACCAGCGGCGGCGAGTATTTTTGTAAACCCGACGCAGTTTGGGCCCAAGGAAGACTTCAACCACTACCCGCGCGATGAAGCCGGTGACCTCGCCAAACTGGAAAGCGCGGGCTGCGCTTTGGTATGGATGCCGAGCGTGGAGGTGATGTACCCACCGCATGGGGCCACCACGATCCACGTAAACGGCCCTGCCCAGCACTGGGAAGGTGCGGCACGCCCCGGGCATTTTGCCGGTGTTGCAACCGTGGTGGCTAAACTCTTCGGCCAGGTGCGCCCGGAAGCGGCCTATTTTGGCGAAAAAGACTGGCAGCAAGTCCAGGTCGTCAGCCGCATGGTCGCGGATTTGCATCTGCCCGTACGCATCGTCCCCGTGCCCACCGTGCGCGAAAACAACGGCCTCGCCATGTCCTCCCGCAACGCCTACCTCACGCCGGAAGAACGCAAAGCCGCCCCCATTCTACACGCCGCCCTCACCCACGCGGCCAAAGAAATCGTGGCCGGCAAGCAAGTCGCCGAAACCCTCCACCACGCCCGCCACGAAGTCGCCCAAGCCGGCATAATCCCCGACTACATAGCCCTGGTCCACGCCGAAACCCTGGACCCCATCCCCGCCCTAACCCACCCCGCCCGCCTCATCGCCGCCGCCAAACTCGGCCGCGTGCGCCTGCTGGACAACATCCCAGTTTAGCCTACGGGCTGGGGTTCGGGGCGTTTCACGGAAAAGGCCAGGGCAGAGCCCCGCCTTTTCCGTGGAACGCCCCGAACCCCAGCCCGTAGACTCAACTATGGTTGCTGATCAGCCAGGCCAATGGGTGGGGGGCTACGGCTACCCAGATTATGAAGGACCAGACTGAGCTTACTGAGACGCCGAGGATTAGGCCCAGGACGGTGCCGGTGCTGGTTTTGCCGAATTGGGCGCGGACGAGGGGAATGGGCATTTTTTGCCCGAGGAGCAGGTTGCAGAAGAGCACGCCGGCGGTGCCGATGATGAGGGGTGGCAGGAGGCCGGGGGCGCGGGCGAGTACGGCGATGGCGGGGGCGGCGAGGATGAAGATTGTGGCGTAGGCGGAGGCTGCGAGTGCGGCACGTTGCGGGGTTGAGGCTGGGACGGGGGCGGTTAAGGCCAGTTCTGGGATGGTTTCGCAGCCGGCGAGGACGGAGATGAAGAACAGGCCTAGCTGGCCGGCGAGGAACACCAGGAGGGGTACTGTGGCGGCCATGCCGTTGCCCATGCCGCCCATGTGGAAGTGCCCGGCGAGGATGAGGGCGACGGGGACGAGGGTGAGCGAGCGGTAGATGATCTGGGTGACGATGCCGGGGAAGCGGAAGAGCAGGCGCAGGTCTTTGGCGAGCGAGGCGGCGAAGGGGGAGACGCGGAATTTGCCGTTTTGGGCGTCGGCCCGGCCGCGCGGGCGGCTGGCGGCGGCGGTGATGACGCCGTCAGCGAAGGGTTTGGCGAGGAAGAACCAGACGGTGCAGAAGCCGGCCAGGGCGAAGGCGACGGAAGCGGCCAAAGCGCCGGGCTGGCCGAGCAGGCCGCGGGCGAAGATGAAGGCGAGACCGCCGCCGTTTGGCCCAGGGAGGAGCGAGAACCAGAACTGGCCAAGCTCGGCCTTGGGCACGAAGCGCGGCAGCTGGCCGATGATGAAGATGCCGACGCCGGTGATGAGGGCCAGGGTATGGCCGGTGCGGCGGGTGGATTGCGGGCTGACGAAGCGCAGCAGGATCACCACCAGCGCGAAGGCCAGTGCTGCGACCAGCAAAGCCTCGGTGAAGAACATGGGGTAGACGCAGAGGCCCCAGAATTGCCCGTACACGGCCAGGCCGTTGCCGAGCACGCCGCCCAGCAGCACCCAGGGGGCGGCGATGCTACAGGCCACCCCCAGCATGCGCACCGCCAGCACGCGGCCGGGCGGGATGGGGGATGCCAGCAGGAAGTCCGCATCGCCACGGCCGTAGATGACATCGATGCTGGCCGATATGGCGCGTGAGAACATGAGGGCGAAGAGGAAGACGATGTTGATGTTGGCGGCCAGCAGCATCTCATCCTGGCCGATGGGATGGGCGGCGATCTGGCGGCCGAGCACGATGCCGATGGTTTGGAACAAAGCGCCGACGATGATGACGGGCAAAATGACATGGCGGTGCGTGCGCATGAGGATGGAGCTGCGCCACAGCACGCGCAGCTCGTGGCGCAGGAGCCAGGGGAAGCCGGGGGCCGCGAACATTTTAGGCTGCGGTGTTGCGCATGGGGCTGGTGGGGCGGCCATGCGCGTCTGAATGAGTGAGGTGGAGGAACACGTCCTCCAGCGAGCCGTGTTCCAGCCCGGCCTGGGTTTTAAGGCTGGCGAGGTCGCCTTCGGCCAGCAATGTGCCGCCGGAGAGGATGCCGATGCGGGTGGCCAGGCGTTCGGCGACTTCGAGGATGTGGGTGGTGAGGATGATGGCGGCGCCCTTCTGGGTTTCCGCCAGGAGGAGGTCTTTCACCAGGCGCGAGGAGGCGGCATCGAGCCCGGTGAGGGGCTCATCGAGGAGCAGGAATTTGGGCTCGTGGATGAGGGCGCCGGCGAGCACGGTTTTTTGCTTCATGCCGCGCGAAAACCCTTCGCAGCGCTCATGCCGGTGCGGCCATAGGCCGAGGGTTTCCAGCAGCTCGTTGGCGCGTTCGCGGGCGAGTTTGGGCTCCACGCGCCAGAGGCCGGCGATGAATTCCAGATATTCCAGCGGCGAGAGTTTGTCGTAGAGGAGCGGCTCGTCCGGAATCCAGGCCATGATGGATTTGGCGGCGAGCGGGTCGGTCAGCACATCGCGGCCGTACACGGAAATAGTGCCGGCATCCGGGCGGATAAGCCCGGCGATCATGCGCAGACTGGTGGTTTTGCCGGCACCGTTGGGGCCGAGCAGAGCGTAGAATTCGCCGGGGTTGATGGTGAGGTCGAGATTTTCGACGACTTTGCGGCCGAAGGATTTGCTCAGACCTCTGACGCTGAGTGCCACGTCGCTTGATGCCACATTCGGGACCGTTTCAGACATCACCCGGGAATTCACGCCGTCCATCACGCCCCAATCCGCTTCCGGCTCAGGCTAGAAGCGGATGGTGCGTTTGGCTAGAGCGTAAAGGACCGCACGAAGATCAATCGTTCAGAGTTAATTATTCAGTCTAATCATTCAGCTCTGGCGCATTGCTGGCCAGAATCTGGTTGATGGCCTGGGTGGCGCCGGTTTTGTCGTGATTGCCCAAAGCCGTGCGGGCCTGCTCGATCTGCGATACCACGGGGTCCTGGCTGGAATAATCGACCTGGGTCTGCGGCACGGAGCGCTGCAGAACCTGGGTTTCGGCCTGTTCCAGCGCTTCATCGGCCGTGCCAGTCTGGCCGCTGGCGATGGATTGGTTGGCGGCGGTAAGCAGCGCGCTCACCCCGGCACCAGGCCCGACATTGGGCTCCGGCGAGGTGGGGGCGATGGTGGAGTTGGTGTCCGACGAGGTGATGTTGCTGGCGTTGGGTGAGAGCGGCAGCGACGAGCGCGTGCCGATGTCGTTGCCCGGACGGGCGCCATCCTGGGTGGTTTGGGCCATAGCCAAAGGGGCCGTAAGCATTGTTGCGAGAGCGGCTGCGAGCGTGATCGGTGTAAAATTGCGCATGAAAATCTCCGTATTCGGTTACGCGAAGCCAGAGATGCTCGGACGAGCAGCTCTGGTTTCGCGGGAGGGGCTAACCCCTATTGGCCCCCTATTGAGCGGGGTAGGATTCCGAGTGCGAGGTCTGGGTTGTGGTCGTGCCGGGGGTGCCGGGGGTGCCGGGCTGGACCGGGGTTGGCGCTATTACGGGCACGGGGGCCGCCTGCGTGGTTTCCTCGGTGGTGGTGCTGGTGGTCTGCGGCGGCGGGCCACCGCAGGCGGCGAGCAGGCCGGTGCCGGCAAAGGCACCGGCGGCAAGCAGAAGGTTTAGTTTGCGCATGAGAGATCCTTAATTACTGTCGCCGGTGGTCGTGGTGACCGTCTTTTTGGAGGTCGTCATATAGCCCACGGGCGGCTGCTCGGTGGTGGTTGTGGTGCTGTCCGTGGCGGCACCTGCCGTGTTTCCATAGGTGGTTTTGGTGGAGGAATAGGAATTACCAGCGCCATCGGTGGCTTTTTCGGTCTGGGTGGTGCTCAGCGTCTGCGGTGCCGGCGCCATAACGACCGGCGGCTGCACCACAACGGGCGGCGGCGTGGTGGTCGTGGTGGTGCTTTCCGAATAGCTTGATTGCGCCAGGGCAGCGCCCCCGGCCAGCAGGAAGGCAGCCATACTCATCGTAAAACCGTACTTCATGTGTCGTACTCCTGTTCTCGATCCGGTGAGTTCGATCCGGTGAGTTTTGATCTGACGGGCCCCAAGCGGCTTATCCGCTTTTCCGGAACGGGATGATGCCCGTTCCATGAGTTGCAACCGTTCAGTTCCTTTTCGCGATGTGTCGGTTCGCGGTATGAGATTTGGTGGTTTGTGCCGAAATAAAAAGCGGGCGGGCCATTAAACTACAGTCATGGCTTTGTAAAAGTCTGCTGTTTTTCTTTAGTTTCTGGTTTTTACACGGTTTTACGCAGCGCTTGAGCGGGGTGGTGGCGGGGTTTGGCCCGGATGCGGGGTTATTTATGTCCGTTCCGTAGGCGAGCGTTAAGGCGCTATTTTAAATAACGGTAAGGTATTTTATATAACGTTATGGGATGAGCGCAAAATAAAGGGCTGGATGATAGCATCCAGCCCTGGTGTTTCGACATATGCGCGTTTTGCGGAAAGGGCGTTTGAGAAGTCGCTCTGGTGATTTTATTCGTCATTCCCTGCTTTCGCGGGAATGACGGGGTAATGTCGCCAGAGGGGCTTCTCAAACAACCTCTTACTTCACGAAGGCGACGCTGATGGTCAGCGACACGTCATCGCCGATCAGCGGGATGTAGGTCTTCTGGTTGAAATCGGAACGTTTGATCACGCCCGAGGCGTTGAAGCCCGCCGTGTATTGGTTGGTCAGCTCGTTGTTCCCCGCGGCGTTGAAGGTGACCTGCAATGTCTCGGGGCGGGTGACGCCGTGGAAGGTGAGCTCTCCGGTGACGGACGCGGTGTTCGTCCCCGTGCGCACGACCGTCCCGGATTTGAATTCGATGGCCGGGTATTTTGTGGCATCGAACCATTTCGGCGACTTCAACTCGCCATCGAGCGTGGTGTTGGTGGTGGTGATGGTGCCGGCCGGAACGATGATGTCGAAGCTGGTGGCGCTGAGCTTGGCGGGGTCGAGAGTGAGCGTGCCCGAGGCGCCGGTGAACTCACCGTACCAGGAGGTGAAGCCCATATGGGAGACCGCGAAGAGAATGCGGGTGTGGCTGGGCTCGACCTTGAAGGTACCGGCTTTAACGTCCGCCGGGTTGGTGTCCGGGGCTGATTCCGCCAAAGCGGCCCCCGGGACAGCAAACGGGGCGGCAAGCATGGCGAGAGCGAGAAGCGTGGTTTTCATGCGTATGTTCCTTATACCAACTCAAATGCGAACTCAGCGATTGCGGCTTCGGCCGCCGCTATGGAGGGGGCTTTCCGATCCGGAATAGCAAGGCCGTCGGCATTGAAGATGGTGACGTCGGTAAGCCCGATAAAGCCCAGCATCGCTTTCAAATGCGATTCCTGGTGCTCGAACGGTGCCGCCGGGCTATCCGGCCCGTACAGCCCGCCGCGCGTGGAGGCGAGGTAGACTTTTTTGCCGGCCGGAACGAGGCCGAGGGGCACGCCGTCCGGCCCGTATTTAAAGGTTTTGCCGGCAACCAGCACGCGGTCTGCCCAGGCTTTAAGCTGGGTCGGCAGGCCGAAATTATACATCGGCACGCCGATGACGATGATGCCGGCGGCAAATAACGTGTCGATGAAGCCGGCGCCGCGGGCGATGTCGGCCAGAGTGGCGGCATCCTCGGGCGGGTGGCCGAACATGGCACCGATATGCGCCGGGGAAAGATGGCCGACCGGGGCGGCGGCGAGGTCGAGATATTCAACCTCAAGCCCGGGGTGCAAGGCGGCCTGCTGCGCCACGATGGCGGCGCTGAGTTTGCGCGAGGCGGAATTGTCGCCGAGTACGCTGGAATCGATATGCCAAAGTTTCATGATGAACACTCCGTTGCGGCGCCGTGAATGACGCGATGGCCGGAGGTTTATGCCGGTTGTATCAAGCTGCGTAGCCTATATATAAAGATGGATAGTATCTGTTTTAGCGATGGATTAGTGCGATGCTTGAGGGAATTACACTGGACCAGCTGCGGGTGTTTATCGCCGCGGCGGAAGAACGCAGTTTTTCGGCGGCGGGGCGGCGGCTTAATCGGGCGCAATCGGTGATATCGCAATCCGTGGCCAATCTGGAAGCGCAATTGGAGGTGAGCCTGTTCCGGCGCGAGGGGCGCTACCCGGTGCTCACCCCCGCCGGCGAGATGCTGCTGCACGATGCACGGGTGGTCACCGCCGGCGTGGCCGGGCTGAAAGCCCGCGCCCGCGGCATGGCCGCCGGGGTAGAACCCGAGCTCGCCGTGGCCATCGACGTGATGTTCCCTATGTCCGTGCTCACTTGTGCCGCCGCCCGCTTCGGCCAGGAATTCCCCCTGACCCCGCTGCGCCTCTACGTCGAAGTCCTCGGCGGTGTCGCCCAGGCCGTGCTGGAAGGCCAATGCAGTCTCGGCGTGGTCGGCTCGCTGCCGATTGCAGCACCTTCTTTGGTCTTCGAGCGTCTGCTGGGGGTGGAAATCGTGTTTGTAGCAGCGCCGCAGCATCCTCTGGCGCAGATCGGCGGCGAGATTACAGAATGCGATTTGAGCCGGCATGTGCAGATGGTCCTCACCGACCGCACCGAGCTTTCGAAAGGCCAGGAGTTCAGCGTGTTTTCCACCCGCAACTGGCGCCTGGCGGATCTGGGCGCGAAACATGAATTTTTGCGCGCAGGGCTAGGCTGGGGCGGCATGCCGCTGGAGTTGGTGCAGCGCGATCTGGACGAGGGAAGGCTGGTGGAATTGCGCCTGCTGGATAGGCCGGCGCGCATCCCCATGGTGATGTCCGCCACCTATCGGGCCAGCGCCCCGCCGGGACCGGCGGGACGCTGGTTTATCCAGCAACTGCAGCGCCTCGCCGAGGACAAGCCCCCCTCAGAGTACGGCCAGGTCCTCGGCCGTGGGCATGTAACCGCGCAGGTAGTCGGCGATGAGATAGATATCCTCGCGCATGGACATGGCGGCGACGTAGCCGTCCGGGCGGACCAGCCAGACGCAGCGGGGGCTTAACGGGGGGCGCAGGTCGGACTCCAGCAGGCTGCCGAAATCCTGGCGCAGGCGTTCCACTTTGGCACTTGGGTCGGCTAGCAAGGCAAAGCGCGGCTTTGGGCCGAGGCCAAACGGCGTCTGGCCCGGCTTCAGCGGCATGCGCTGGCCGGGGCCGGGGGGCGGCAGCGCATGGTCTTCGACACCGTTGATCGGGCTGTGGTCGTAGCTGAAGGAGACTTCGGACATGGTTTCGGCGGCCTGGCGGCGGCCTGGGGCCAGACCGAAATAGATATTGCCGAGCAGGTTGCGGGCGAATTGCAGGGTCGGGTTGCGCACCGTGGCGGCGTGGGCGGCGCGGCCGAGGTTGGTGACCACGCGCTGGGCCACGGCCTGGCGCTCGATGGTATAGCTATCCAGCAGCAGCTCGCGGTTGGGCACGCAGCGATAGGCCATGGCGAGTTTCCAGGCGAGGTTACAGGCGTCGTGAATGCCCATGTTGAGGCCCTGCGCGCCCACCGGGTTATGCACATGGGCAGCGTCACCGGCCAGGAACACGCAGCCGGCGCGGTAGGAGGAGACGTTATATTCCTGCACGTAGAAGGCATAGAGCCAGGACGGGTTGGTGGCGGTGACGCCGCCGGGGCCGCGCTCGTCGATGATCTGCTGGATTTTTTCGAGCGGCGGGGTGCCGGGGGTGAAATCAACGCCCCTGGCCGAGTTGGCGATGATGCGGAACTTGCCATCCGGAATGGGGAATACGGCCATAAAGCCGTCCTCATGCCAGAAGGAGTTGAGCTGGGTGCGCGAGAACGGGCTGTTCGGCAGATCGACATCGGCGAGATACCAGGCGGTTTGCTGAGGCGGCGTGGAGCTGGTGAGGCCGAGCCCCTTGCGCACGAAGCTGCCGCCGCCGTCGCAGCCGATAAGGTAAGCGGCGCGCACGGCTTCGGCCTTGCCGTCGGGATGCGTCAGCGTGGCGGTCACGCCGTTGGCGTCGCTGGTAAAGCCCGTGAGTTCCACGCCGCGCTCTACGGTAACGCCGAGCTTGGCGAGGTTGGCGGCGAGGATCTCCTCGGTGCGGGCCTGCGGCAGGAGCAACGCGTAGGGGTATTCGCTGTCGATATCCGAGAAATCGATGCTGCCGATGAGTTTTTTGCCGGAAAAAATATTGGAGACATTGAGTTTTTCACCGGCGGCGATCAGCGCCTCGGTGGCGCCGCCGCGCGCAAGCAGTTCCAAGGTGCGGGTCCAGAGAAACAAGGCGCGCGACTGGGCGGGCGACTCGATCTCCTTTTCGACCACGCGCACCGGTATGCCGAAGCGGCTCAATTCCGCCGCCATGACCAGGCCCACGGGACCCGCACCTGCAATGAGAACAATTTCGCTCATACCCCCCCTTTATCGACCGGTGTTACTGCCGGTCCGTCCGGCAGCGCCGCTGTGCCCCCTATTCTACGGCGGGGGCGTGGTATTGTCCTATGACGTAGATCAAGTGAAATAAGGAGGCAATTTCAAGCTGCAACGTTACGATTCCAGGGCGATTGAGGCAGTTAGCTGGCGCCGAGATTACTGGCGTATTACACAGGTATTACAAGGCGATGAACGCAGCCAGAGCCTTGATCCAAAACAAAAAGACTTGAACAAGCGGCCCCTCTGGTCCACATTGTCTGTTCATGGAAACCGTTGCGCACCTAATGGAAAAACAGCGGGCGGACCAGCGCGAGGGTGAGCAGCGCGCTCATGAGAACGCGCATGAGCGGTGGGAGGAGCAGCGGGAATGCCCGCAATGCGGCCTGCTTTGCCAACTGCCGCCGCGCTATCCTGGGTTGGTGGCGGACTGCCCGCGCTGCGGTGAGGTGCTGTGGCGCATGCGCAAGGCACGGCGCTCGTTTCCGCTCTCCTGCGCGCTTGGCGCCTTGCTGTTCTATCTATTCGCGCTCGTCGCGCCGTTTCTGGAAATCCACGCCTATGGGCGGTTCTCGGTGGCACGGCTGAGCACCGGGCCGGCGCAGTTTCTGGCCGAGGGGTTTGGCCTGGCCGGCGCGCTGGTGTTTGCCGTCACGCTGGTTGCCCCCGCGGCCAAGCTTGGCCTGCTGGTGATCACTCTGGGAGGCTTGCGCATTCTGCCGCCCAACCTGCTGCGCGCCCTTTTCCGTACCTATCTCGCCCTTGCCCCCTGGGCGATGATCGATGTGTATCTGCTGGGCTTTCTGGTCGCCTATACCAAGCTCACCGCCTACGCCGTGGTGCATCTGGATACGGCACTCTACGCCCTCATCGGCTGCATGCTGACCATGGCGGCGGCGGATGGCAGCGTGGATATCGAACAGATCTGGCGCACACTGGCCACGCGGGCGGCAGTGGCCAAGCCGGCGGGCCATGTTTCGCTGTTGAGCTGCCATGGCTGCGGCTATCTCAACCCGGTACATGATGAGCCAGGGCAGCACACGGCGCATGATCCGCATTGCCAGCGCTGCAGTGCGCCGGTACATGCGCGCAAGCCTGACAGCATCAGCAGGTCCTGGGCGTTTCTGCTGGCGGCCATGGCATTGTACATCCCGGCCAATATCTATCCGTTCATGGTGCTCACCTCGCTCGCCCATTCCAATTCCTACACCATATTCGGCGGCATCATCGAGCTGGCGCAATCGGGGCTGTGGCCGCTGGCCTTGCTTGTTTTCTTCGCCAGCTTCACCATCCCGCTCATGAAGATCGTGCTGCTGGGCTATATGCTGATCACCGCGCAGATGAAGAGCAAGTCGCTCTTACGGTTCCGTTCGCATGCGTACCGGTTCATCGATTTCATCGGCCGGTGGTCGATGATCGACGTGTTCATGGTCTCGATTTTGATTGCGCTGATGCGCTTTGGCCAGTTCGCCAGCGTGCATGCGGCCATCGGCGCCGTGTGTTTCGGCGGCGTGGTGGTGATGACGATTTTTGCCGTGCAAGCATTCGACCCACGGCTGATGTGGGATGCGGAACGCCCCTTTTATGAGTGATATTGCTGTATGAGTGAAACCCCGCCGACCATTTTCACCCCGCCTTCGGCCAAATTGCGCCGGCCGCGCTTTCAGCTGGTCTGGCTTATCCCGGTGGTGGCTGCACTCATCGCAGGCTACCTCGGCTATCGCACCATCATGGAACGCGGGCCGCTGCTCACCCTCACATTCAACAGTGGCGACGGGCTGACCGCCGGACAGACGCAGCTGAACTACAAGGCCGTGGCTCTGGGCACTGTGGAGAGCATCGACCTCGCGCCTGATAATTCGCATGTTGTCGTGAAGGTGCGCATGACCAATGTCGGCTCGCGCTTCCTCACCAGCCATGCCCGCTTCTGGGTGGTCCGGCCGCGCTTCAATGTGCCCGATGTTTCTGGTATCGAAACAATTTTATCCGGCATGTATATCACGGTCGACCCCGGGCAGCGGGGCGGCAGCTACCAGGACAGTTTTACGGGCTTAGAAGAACCGCCAGGCGTGCGTTCCGACCAGCCGGGCAGCACCTACACGCTCACCGCCGACCGTGTTGGCTCGTTCAACTCAGGCTCGCCGGTGTTCTACCGCGATGTGCAGGTGGGCGAGGTGCTGGGCTATGATATGGGCGACGGGCTAGGGCCGGTGAAAATCTCCATTTTTGTGAAAGCGCCTTTCGACAAACTCGTGCGGCTGGACAGCCGTTTCTGGAACACCTCCGGCGTGTCGCTCGGGTTTAACGGCGGGGTGCTGCAATTTCAGGTGCAATCGCTCCAGGCGCTGGTCGCCGGCGGCATCGCCTTCTCCGTACCCGAGATCGCGCGCGGCCAGAGCCCGAGCCCGGATAATTCCACTTTCCCGCTCTATCCCTCGCAGCAATCGGCGGAAGCTGCCAGCTACAGCCGGCAGCTGGCGCTGGTGGCCTATTTCACCAGCGATGTGTCGGGCTTAACACCGGGTGCGCCGGTGCAGGCGCTGGGCATTCAGGTCGGCGTGGTTTCAGCCGTAACCCTGCAGCTGGACAAGGTGCACGGCATTACACGGGTACGGGTGGATATGAATGTGCAACCGCAACGGTTTGATCCCAGCAGCACGCAATATCCGGTGAAGGAACTGAAGGAGATATTGCAGCTGCTGGTGAATAACGGCTTGCGTGCCCAGCTCGGCACGGCAAGCTATATCACCGGGCAGAAGCTGATCACACTCGATACCGTCCCCAACGCCCCGCCGGCCAACGTAACAGCCGATGGCAAGGCGCTGGTGATCCCCTCCGCGTCCGGCGGGCTGGACCAGACCCTCGCCTCGGTGAACGAGATTGCCGGCAAGCTGAACAAGATTCCGTTCCAGCAGATCGGCGATAATCTGAACAAGCTCCTCGTTACGGCGAACGGCACCTTGGGAGGGCCGCAATTGAAACAAACTTTCACGCAGCTAAACGAGACGCTGAAGACTGCCAACGATACGCTGAAGATGCTCAACGACGATTTCGGGACGGATTCCGACTTCCAGCGCGGCGTGCAAGGATTGCTGCAGCAGACCACCGCGACGGCGCAGTCGGCAAAGGCGTTGAGCGATTATGTGACCAAGCACCCGCAATCGCTGCTGCTGGGACGGAGTGGCGGACAATGACACAGTTGGTGATGAAGCGGCGGACAATGATTATCGGTACGATGGCGCTGGCGGGATGTGCTTCGGCAAAGGTGCGCAGTTACCAGTTGGCGCCGGTGGCGGGGGCGATACGCGGCGGCACGGGTGAGCGCATTGTGGTGCGCGGCATCTCCATACCCGCCGCCTTGGGGCAGAACGGCGTGCCCAAGCCGGGCGGCGCGAATGATGCGAATAGTTTCGACAATGACGTATGGGCGGCACCGCTGGCCGGCATGCTGCAAGCGACCATGGTGCAAAATCTGGCACAGCGCCTGCCGGGCGATGACGTGCTCTCCGGCGGCGGGGCGATCGGGGCACCACCGGATATTTATGTGGAGATCAACGTGCTGGCATTTACGCCTGATTCCAGCGGGAATATTTTGATCCAGGCGCAGTTGGCTACAAGGCATGCGACGGCGCAGGATTGGCAGTTCAAGAATTTTACCGCGAGTGCTACGGGTGGATTACAGCCCGAGGGGATTGCCGCGGCGATGAGCACGCTTTGGGCCCAGGCGGCCGATGCAGTGGCGGATATGGTTAATTAATGGGAACTATATACTTAAGTCCCTGATGCTGGGGATTGATCAGTTTAGGGGAAGTATCCGATATCTGAATTGAAATCCGGCATCGTTTACTGCACTAGAGACCCGAGTGAAAAACCATTCCGCCTCAATTGGTGGCGAGAATTTCAAAACTACATCGATTGTAATGGTTTGCCCGGTAGAGTTAGGAAATTTTTCTTCTATTTCGCCGCTTTTGATAAATCTCAAATAAGCATTTACCTTTGCTTGTAGTGTAAACAGATGAAAATTTACGTTATCCCACAGCAAATGATCCGAGATGGAAAGAACAAAGCCGTCAGGTGGCTGCAATGTGGCGAAATCGATCACATCGTGTTGTTCAACAGTCATGGCGATGAGTTTATCCATTGCCACACGTCCAGCAAGTGCCGCAGGGGAGGCAAGCTATAGTTCCCTAATTAATGGGGGGCTGGGGTCTCAGGCCCCAGTGGGTCCAGGGCAGAGCCCTGGCTTTTTAACTCGCGAACACCACCGTCTTTTTACCGTTCAGAATCACCCGGTCTTCCAGATGGTATCTTACAGCCTGCGCCAGCACGCGGCGTTCGATGTCACGGCCTTTGCGGACGAGATCGTCGGGCGTGTCGGCGTGCGTGATGCGTTCGACGTCCTGGTCGATGATCGGGCCTTCATCGAGATCTGCCGTGACGTAGTGCCCGGTGGCGCCGATTAGTTTTACGCCGCGGGTGTGCGCCTGGTGGTAGGGTTTCGCGCCTTTGAAGCCGGGCAGGAAGGAGTGGTGGATGTTGATGCATTTGCCGTTGAGCTTTTGCGCCAGCGCATCGGACAGCACCTGCATGTAGCGCGCCAGCACCACCAGCTCTGATTTTGTTTCCTGCACCAAGGCCCAGATTTGGCCTTCCTGTTCCATTTTCGTGTCTTTGGTGATGGGCAGATGGTGGAACGGCAAGCCGCCGAGATCGAGCCCGGCGTAATTCTCGATGGGGTGGTTCGATACGATCGCGGTTGGGGTCATGACCAGTTCGCCGATGCGCCAGCGGTAGAGCAGGTCCGCCAGGCAATGGTCGAATTTGGAGACCATGAGAAGCACGCGACGCGGCGTGGTGTGGTCGTTGAGGGTCCAGACCAAGCTGAAGGGCGCTGCGATGGCGGCAAAACCTTCGCGCACGGTGGCGAGAGATTGCCCTCCCACCAGGTCGAAGCCGATGCGGGCGAAGAATTTGCCGGTTTCGGAATCGTCAAACTGCTGTGCCTCGCGAATGTCCGCACCGTGTTCGAACAGATAGGTGGAGACGGCGGCGACGATGCCGGGGCGGTTCTTGCAGGACAGGGTGAGCACATATTGCGACTTCGACATGGTGTTTTTAATCCGGCGTGAGGTGGCGAGGATGATACAAGCGGTTGGGGTCCTGCTTCAACCTCGATTTACCGAGTCTTCAGCTTCAACCAGGGCATGATGCAAGGAGGCGGCAAAACTGCGGAAGCAGGCAAGAATGATTTTTTGCTCCTCGCGCCAGATACGCACGCCGATATGGGCCGCGTGGGTGATGGCGGCGGCGTCCGGGCCGAAGGATGTTTCGCGCAGGTCGATGGGAACGAGGCGTTTGAGGATTTCGCGGGCATGCGGGCCGGAGATGGCAAAGAGGAAGAGGCCGTCGGATTGCTCGACCACGGCGCCGCCGGTGCGAGCGGCGAGGGTAAGCGCATCTTCATCGAGCACCAGCCAGGAATTGGGACCGTTCCAGATGATGTTGCCGGCGCGCAGCCCGGCTTTGGGCAGCACCAACCCGGCGGAAGTGGGGGAGGCCAGGCTGCAGATGCGGCGGGGCGGCAGCGGGGTGATGGCGCTGGTGGGCGCGAGTGCGAGGGGGCTGGCGTCAAGCATGCAGGCGGGCTCCCTCGGGGTCGTAATGCACGGGGTGGACGATGACGGCAATGCAATCGCCCTGGCGCACCGGATCGTACACGCGGATTTTCTCACCGATGCGGGCCGGGCCGTTTGTGAGCAGAGCCAGCGCGATGGGGCCGAGCGAGGGCGAGCGCGCGGCGGAGGTAATGTGGCCCTGATCGTTCTCGGCGGTGGCGGCAGCACCTATGGGAAGCAGGTGGCTGCCGGCGCGCAAAATACTGGTGCCGTCTTCGGGGTGCAGGCCAACGAGGGTTTGGCGGGCGGGATCGGTGAGGACCGGACGGGCAGCGAGAGCGCGGCCAATAAAATCCTTTTTCTTGGACAGGAGCTTGTGCAGACCGAGGTCGTGCGCCGTGGTCTGGCCGTTAAGCTCGGGGCCGGCGGCATGGCCTTTTTCGATGCGCATGATACCCAATGCCTCGGTGCCATACGGCGTGATGCCGAATTCCGCACCGGCTTCCATGAGTTTTGCCGCCAGCGCGTTGCCGTAGCGGGCAGGCACGGCGAGTTCATAGGCAAGCTCGCCGGAGAAGGAGATACGGAACAGCCGTGCGGGTGTACCGTTGCAGATGGTGAGTGAAGCACAGCCCATGTAGGGGAAGGCCTCGTTGGAAACATCGAATGGTGCGTCAACAAGCTTCGCAATGGTGGCGCGCGATTGCGGGCCCGCGACGGCGATTTGCGCCCACTGGTCGGTGACGGAGATGAGGCTGACATCGAGCTCCGGCCAGAGCACCTGGGCGCAGAATTCGAGATGCTGCATGACCTTACCCGCATTGGCGGTGGTGGTGGTCATCACGAAATGCGTCTCGCCAAGCCGTGCGGTGGTGCCATCATCCATCACAAACCCGTCTTCACGCAGCATCAGGCCGTAGCGGACCCGGCCTATTGCGAGATTGGTCCAGGAGTTTGTGTAGACGCATTCGAGGAACTTTGCTGCGTCGGGGCCTTGGATGTCGATTTTGCCAAGCGTGGTGACGTCGCAGATGCCAACGGCATTGCGCACGGTGGTGACTTCGCGCTGGGCCGCGGCAAGCCAGTCCTCGCCGGGGCGGGGGTAGTATTGCGCGCGCAGCCACATGCCGGTTTCGATGAAGGTGGCACCTTGCTCGGTTGAGAATTCATGCGTGGGCGCAAGGCGCGTGGGTTTGAATGTTTTGCCCTTATGCGCGCCGGCAAGCGCACCGAGCGAGACCGGGCTGTAGGGCGGGCGGAAACGCGTGGTGCCGGTCTCCGGAATGGTCTTGCCTTGCGCCTCGGCGAGAATGGCGAGCGCGTTTACGTTGGCGGTCTTGCCCTGGTCCGTCGCCATGCCCAGCGTGGTGTAACGCTTCACATGCTCGACCGAGGAGAAACCTTCCTGGTTGGCAAGCTGGATGTCTTTTACGGTGACGTCGTTTTGCAGATCGACGAAGGATTTTCCCGGGTTGAAACCGGAATGCCAATGCGAGGCGATATTGGCATTGATCCCCTGCCCCGCCGCCTTGCCGATGATGGCAGCACCTGGGGGGAGCGTACCGGCGGTAAAGGCGGCAATCCCCTCGTTCCACACCGGTTTAGCATCGAATTGCGAAGTCAACGCGATGTTGGGGTTAAAGCCGCCGGAGCTGGCGATGATGTCGCAGGCCAGCCGCAAAGTGGTGCCGTTGTGCAGGTGGATTTTGGCACCCGTTACGCCGAGCTTGCCCTCGGCGGCGAGGATTGCCGCGCCAGCAAAAACGGCCACCCCGGCCTCACGCGCGAGGTGATAAACATGGTCGCTACTCTTGCGGCGGGTATCGACAATGCCGGCAATGCCTATGCCGTTCGCCGCAAGCAGCGGAATCAACGCGGCTGCGTCATCATTGTTGATGGCAAGAAGAATGTTGCGGCCGGGGCTGACGGCGTAGCGCGTGATGTAATCGCTCACAGCACCGGCCAGCATCACGCCGGGGAGGTCGTTATTCGCGAACACCAGCGGGCGTTCAAGCGCGCCAGTGGCCAGCACGCTGCTTCCGGCGACGATACGCACCAGGCGCTGGCGCGGGTTTGCGTTGGGGAGTTGCGTAATGGCGGCGTAGGTGCCGCCGTCGTACACGGCGAATACGGTTGTGCGGGCCAAGAAGGTAACGGTGGCCGGCAAGTCCGCTGGTGCCGCCAGCGGATTTTCATCGCACAGGATGACGCTGATATTTTGCGAAGCGGCTTCACGCGCGGCTTTGACGCCATCGGCGCCTGCGCCCACCACCAGAACATCGCAAAATTCCGTGGTTTTCTCGTAAGAATCCGGGTCCTGCAGCCCAGCATTGCGGCCAAGACCAGCGGCGCGGCGGATTAGCGGCTCGTATAGTTTTTCCCAGAATTTTGCAGGCCACATGAAGGTTTTATAGTAAAAACCCGCAGCGAGAAACGGCGAGAGCACGCTGTTGATGGACAGCAGATCGTATCTCAACGAGGGAAAACGATTTTGACTATTCGCTGTAAGACCCTCAAAAATCTCGACCATCGTCGCGCGGGTGTTGGGTTCACGGTACGCACCCACACCCAGTTCCACCAGCGCACTCGGCTCCTCGGAGCCAGCGCTAAAAATCCCACGCGGGCGGTGGTATTTAAAACTGCGGCCGACGAGTTTTACGCCGTTCGCCAGCAAAGCCGAGGCCAGGGTATCGCCGCCATAGCCGGTAAAATACTTGCCATCAAAACTGAAAGTTATGAGGCGGTCGCGGTCGATGAGCCCGCCGGTGGGGAGACGGTAGCCGGTCATGGCAGTTCCACGCTAAGAATTTCATGAGTGGAGACATCGCGCGTAAGCACGAGCCAGGCGTGGCAGCCCGCACTATGGTACCAATATTCACGCCGCGGGCCGCGCGCGTTTTCGCGCAGGTACACGTAGTCCGTCCATTCCGGCGTGGGTGCCGCACCGCCGTCTTTCGGGCGCGTGACTGACGCATCCTGCGTGTATAAAAACTCATCCAGGCCGCGCGGGCCGCAATGGGGGCAGGCAATGCGCATCAGTGCAAATTCGGCTGGGCGCCGGCTCCCTTTTCGTCGATTAATTTGCCCTCGGCAAAACGGTCCAGCCTGTAGGCAGCGGCAACCGGGTGGGGCTCTTCGCGCGCGAGCAAATGCGCAAAGCAGAAGCCCGACGCCGGGGTGGCTTTGAAACCGCCATAGCACCAGCCACCGTTGAAAAACAAATTACCCACCGGGGTTTTGTCGATGATCGGCGAACCATCCATGGTCATGTCCATGATGCCGCCCCAGCTACGCAACAAACGCGCGCGCCCGATCATCGGCATCAGCGCGATGCCGCCTTCGCACACATCCTCCACCGTGGGGAGATTGCCGCGCGCGGCGTAGGAATTATAGCCGTCGATATCACCGCCGAACACCAAACCACCTTTATCCGACTGGGAAATATAGAAATGCCCGGCGCCGAAGGTGATCACATTGTCGAGAAGCGGCTTGAGCCCTTCCGAAACGAAAGCCTGCAGCGCATGGCTCTCGATAGGCAGGCGCAAACCGGCCATGGCACCGACCAGCGACGACGCGCCAGCAACCGCAATGCCGACTTTACCCGCCGTAATGGCACCGCGTGTGGTTTGCACACCCTTTACGATCCCGTTCTCAATATCAATCCCGGTGACTTCGCAATTCTCGATGATATCCACACCAAGCTTATCCGCCGCGCGCGCATAACCCCAGGCCACGGCATCATGCCGCGCGGTACCGGCGCGGCGCTGCACCAGCGCGCCCTGAATCGGGAAGCGAGCATTCTCGTAATCGAGGTAGGCAAACTCTTTCCGCAATTGCGCGCGGTCGAGCAGCTCGGCTTCCATCCCGTGCAGGCGCATGGCGTTGCCGCGCCGCGCATAGGAGTCACGCTGGGCATCATTATGGTAGATGTTGAAAATACCGCGCTGGGACACCATCGCGTTGTAATTGATATCCTGCTCCAGCCCTTCCCATAATTTCATCGAAAGCTCGTAGAACGGGATGTTACCCGGCAGGCCGTAATTGGAGCGAATGATGGTGGTATTGCGGCCAATGCTGCCGTTGCCGAGCCACCCCTTCTCCAGCACCGCGATGCGCCCCACATTATGGTGCCGCGCCAAATAATAGGCCGTGGCAAGCCCGCCGCCGCCGCCGCCGATGATCACCACATCGTAATGCGGAGCCGGTTCGGCCTTGCGCCAGGCTGGTTTCCAGCCCGTATGGCCGCGCAAGGCCTGGGTGATCACGGAAAAAGCGGAGTAGCGCATGGGGGCGAAAAATTCCTGTGAGGCAATTAGAGTGATGCACAAGAATTTTTCTCGTGTCAAACCCCTTAAAGACTGTTTCAAAAGTCTCTCTGGTGAGTCGTATAGTGGTGATTATCGAGAACCCCTCGCGAAAGCGGGGGGAAGCGCAGAGAAGCGCCGATAGATGGCCGCCAGAGAGACTTTTGAAACAGTCTTTTTGCGCATACCGGCCCTACAGCTCCAGAATCCCAGGCTGAAAGGCCAAGGCCGCGGCCCCTTCATGGCTGACATAGCCACGTGGGGCGGAGACCACGCGGATACCATCCAGCACGCTCTCATGCCGGTAATGGGTGTGGCCGTGGATCCACACATCGGGCCGGGATACCGCGTATTCTGGCAGGAGCTGCGAAGCGTATGAGGGGGCGATGCGCCCCGTGCGCCGGCCCAGCACGGCCTCATGCGGGGCGTGGTGCGTCACGGCGATGATTTTAGCTCCCGGCTCCTCCAGCCGCAGCCGGGCGACATTGGTGCGCAGCCACAGGCGCGAACGCTCGTGCCGCGCCAGCGCATTCTCGGGGCGGAAAAAAGCATCGACGCGGCGGATGGCGCGGTAATCGTTCATGTGGCGCGCGGCAAACTCCATGGCTTGCGTCTGGTCGCCCTGGAGCTGGAAATCGGTCCACATGGTACAGCCCAGCAGATGCAGGCGCTTTCCGCCGAGGGTGAAGCTGGCGATATTGTTATCGAGGAATTTTACGCGCCCGCTATTGGCGGAGGCCTTGCGTAAGGCCGGCTCCAGCAGGTCGATATGCTGGTGGTAATATTCATGGTTGCCGGCGACATAGACGACCGGCGCGTCAAAATACGCGGCCAGCTGCTCGGCATACACAAAACCACGCAGGCCGGTGTGGATGTCGCCCGCCAGCACGATGAGATCGACTCTTCCGATCTCCATCAGCAGCGGGCCCCGCCGCGGGTGTTTGGGGCCGTCGCGGTGGCGGCGCAGAAAATCCTGCCAGCCCGGGATGGAGAAGCGCCAGCGCTCCATCTCCAGATGAAGGTCGCTCATATAGAGAATTCTGGTCATTTTAGCAGCTTGGTTGCCAGCACGGCGCTCAGCACCGCCAGGCAAATGGCCGCACCCTGCCAGAGGCGCAAGGGGGTGAGAAACGGAATATGGATGGGTAGCGGCTGCTCATGGCCCTCGGCCAGTCCCGCCTGTAGGGCACGGGCGAAGGCGCCGGTATCGGCAAAACGCTCTTCCGGTTTGGCGGCCAGGGCACTCGCCATCGCCTCGCCCAGCCAGCGCGGCAAATCCGGGCGCATTTTGGCCAGTGGAAGTTTTTCATGCTGGCCGAAGGGGAACGGGCCGCCGGCGAACATGCGGTAGAGGGTAACGCCGAGGGCATAGACTTCCGTGCGGGCCGAGGCCGGGCTGCCGCGCAGCAGTTCGGGCGCCATATAGCGTATGGTGCCGCCGGGCTTTATCGCATCCGCCGCATCTATGCCGGGCAGATAGGCCAGACCAAGATCGAGCAGTTTCAGCCCGCCCCGCCCTTCCGGCAACATCACGTTATCGGGCTTGATGTCGCGGTGGATGACCTGGATGGCGGCGAGGTCCTGGATCGCCTCACAAAGTTTCAAGGCAATACCAATGCCCTCGGGCAGATTGACGGGCGGCGCGCGGTGAAGCCGGGCTTCCAGCGTTTCGCCGTGATAGAGCGGCATGACGAGGTACAGGCAGGTGCGGCGCGCGGCGGGCAGGTCTATATAGCGCACGACGCAGGCGCTGCGCACGGTCGTCCCAATCCAGGCCTCGCGCATAAAACCGGCGGCAAAAACCTCGTCCTGCAGCATGCTCTTCAACGGAATTTTGAGCGCTACCTCCTGGCCATTGCGGTTGTCGATGGCGGATTTGAGGATGGTGTAACGGCCGCGAAACAGGGTTTTGCCGATCGCGAACTCGTCCCACACATCGCCCTCCTTAGGTGGCGGGCGGATCGGCAGATCGGCGAGATGGGCGCTGGCATCGGACTCTTCGGCCGCGGGTACGGCTTCGATGCGCAGCGCCATCACCGATTTATTGGGGCCCGAGAGCATGGCCAGAGCGCGGGCGGCAAGTACCTCGACGCCGGTAAAGGGCAGTGCTGCGAGCGGGCTGAGTGCGGCGTAAACCAGCTCCGGCAGGCCAGCGCCGGCGAGCAGCAGATAGATATCGCCGGGCTCGGTTTCGTCCTCATGGAAGCCGAGGGCGAGGTCATCTTCCAGCCCCAGTGCGCGGGAGGGCTGGCCATCCCGCAAACGCAGATGCGGGCGGATGAGCGGGGTGAGCGTGCCGGCGCGGATGCGATACAGCTGGCAGGTGCCGATCTGCACAATGGCGACGCGGCGGTGCTGCAACAGCAGCGCCGAGAGCGAAACCGGGGTGGGGTGGCGGGTAATGTCGCCCTGCATCTGCCCCGCAAGCCAGCGGTTGAGCGAGGTGAGCGAAACAGCGGCGGCGCGGCGGGCGGAGAGGGTGCGCTGGGCGCCGAAATAGCCTTCCGCAAAAGAGTGTACCGCGAGCTGCACGGTATCGCGCGCGGCCGTGTCGGCCACGCCGTTATCGGGGTGGGATTGGGCGATGATGGCGGCGAGGCCACGGCCGGGGGTCGCGAAATCGGCACCGTTATACAGCGCGTAGAAGGAGCAGGCCTGGCCGGAGGGGGTTTGCGCGGCAAAGCCTGGGTTAACCACCCAGCCCGTGGCGCAATCTGGGGCGGCGTCAGGCACGCCCGCCTTGCGGCACCCAGAGCACGTCCAGCATACCGCCGGCATTGGCCATGCGGGCGAGGACGAACAACAGGTCTGACAGCCGGTTCAGATACACCAGCACAAGCCGGTTGACCGCCTCATGCGGCAGCTCGGTGAGATGCACCACGGCACGCTCGGCACGGCGGGCAATGGTGCGGGCCATGTGCAAAGCCACGGCCCCCTGCACACCGGCAGGCAAAATAAAGGAGGTGAGCGGTTGCAGCTCGGCGGTGGCGCGGTCGATCTCGGCCTCCAGCCAGTCGATCTGCTCCTGGGTGATGCGCAAAGCCGATTTGCCCTCCTCGATCGGCACGCAAAGATCGGCGCCGAGGTCGAACAGATCGTTCTGAATGCGCGCGAGGACGTCATCCTCCGGCCCGGCGCTGTAGAGCCTGGCCATGCCGATGGCGGCGTTGGCTTCGTCCACCTCGCCCAGTGCAGCAATGCGGAGCGAGGACTTGGCCACGCGGGCACCGTTGCCGAGCGAGGTTTGCCCGTGATCGCCGCCGCGCGTGTAGATTTTATCGAGCTTGACCATGCGCCACTGCACCACGCGGCGCGGTGCGGTGCAAGCAAATCAGAAACTGCGCTCGGGGAGTTTTTCCAGCCTGGCGACCAGAGCGGCACGGGCGGCCTTGGCGGATTGGGCCATGACGAGAAGACTGGGCAGCTGCATGGGGTGGCACACCAATGATTTAGCGATGGCGAGAAAATCGAGACTGCCGTCATCCTTCAGCGCGCTCATGGCCAGAGGGGGAAGGTCGGTATCGGCCGTGTCCGTTACCGCGCGCAACGCCGCGAACGGCAGACCGCGCGCCTGGGCGACGCGGGCGACGGCACCGGATTCGAGGTCGATGGCATCGGGATGGCTGCGGCGGTAGATAAGACTTTTGTCATGCGCCGTCTGGGCAATTTTTTGCCCAGCGTAGAGCGGCGCACCGGTGGAACCGCCTAAAAACGCCATGAGCGCGTAATCAGCCGGGTAGACGCGGTTGCCTTCGAGGATAGCCGTGGGCACCACAATGGAGCCTGCCACCAGCCCGGGCTTGAGCCCGCCGGCCAGGCCGAAGCTGATCAGCCCCTGCGCGCCGTCATTCGCCAGTGCCTCGGCCGCCTGCTGCGCGCCAAAGGGCGTGCCGCCGCCGACCTTTACCATGAAACCGGCGTTGCGCAGCCAGCGCGCCTCCGCCGTTAACCCCGTGATAAAGCCGATTTTTGCACGCTCCATGCCTGGGCGTTAGCAGGTTCTGTTGAGATTCGGAATGATCATCCGGGGCGGTTACAAAATTTGGTGAGCCCGGTGGGGGTCGAACCCACGGCCGTCCGATTAAAAGTCGGATGCTCTACCACTGAGCTACAGGCTCTCACGCAAATCGGGGCGTACCCCGGTGCGGGCGGAGGTGCCATCTTTCGCCCGTTGAAGTCAAGGGCCAGGGATTTCACCCCTGGCCCCGCCGCTCGGACCACAGCCCGCGACTCCGTTGGGAAGCGTCCCATGGAGTCACACCCCGTGGCCCAATAGTTAAAAATTTTTGGTGCAGCTTTTTACAAAAGCTGCTGCTGTCTTCCTAAACCACAACCATTTTAATTATGGAGTCCGGATCCTGCACAGCGCCACTGGTAGGATCGCCCTTCTTG
>JAMFRU010000074.1 GCA_026224875.1 Acidocella sp. | reverse complement strand
TATCGCTCGACGCACCGCCTCTGTTGTCGTGGCGCGCCCATGTAGAATCTGGACCATAGTGCCTCCCTCCAATCACTGGAAAACATCGCACCATTAAAGTCCGGGATCAAACATCTAGCGCGCCCGCCGCAAAAAATGCACGATCGTGGTGGCGATAAATTTTGTCGCCCAGGCCTCTTTGCCATATGATTGGTCCCGTAAAAGATTGGCAAACATGGGCTTAATTCTTTGACGCCCATTCTACATCTTGTGACACTTACGTCAGATACATAACCGCCTTAGGCTTTTAAGGTTATGGGATCCAAAGGCCAATGGCCATTCGCGAGTCCAGGGCAGAACCCTGGCCTTTTCAAAACCGCCCAGCGAGGATCGCCAGAGCGACGAGCAGGCCGGTTTCGCGGTTTAGTTTGAAGAGGGCGAGGCAGCGCGAGGGGTCGTTGATGTCTAGGCGGATGATTTGCCAGAGTAGTAAAGCGGCAGGGGGGATGAGGAGCCAGTAGGCGGCTTGGTGTAGGTGGCTTAGCCCCATGGTGATGGCGAGCAGGAGCAGAAAACCCCCATAGCAAGCCGTGAGCATCCAGCCAGTGTTGGCGCCGAACAGCCGGGCGGTGGATTTTACGCCGATGAGCGTGTCGTCGGTGCGGTCCTGATGGGCGTAGATTGTGTCGTAGCCGAGGATCCAGAGGATGGTGGCGGCATAGAGAAGCAGCGCCGGCCCGAGCCACCCGGCAACGCAAAGCCCCGCGCAGAAGTCGGCAACACGAAAGGGCAGAACCGGCCAGAAGAGCGGCACGGCGGCGGCATAACCGAGCAGCGCGCCCCAGCCAAAAGTGAAGCCCAGCATGAGCTGAGGCCACCAGGTGACACGTTTCGCCAAAGGGTACAGGGCGACCAGCGTCAGGGATAGCCCCCCCAGAATCTGCGCCCGGCGGTTGAGCAGCAACAGCACGCCCAACCCGATGAGGCACAAAACCGCCACGAACAGCATCGCCTGCCACGGCTTTACCGCACCTGAAACCAAAGGCCGGCCGCGGGTGCGCTCCACCTGCGCGTCCAGGTCGCGGTCCCAGAGGTCGTTTACCACGCAGCCGGCGCCGCGCATGACGGCTGAGCCAACGGCGAAAAGAACAGCGAGCCATAGGCCGCGCCAGAAGCCGGGGGCAGCGAGGCAGATTGCCCAGAGGCCGGGCAGAAAGAGCAGCCATATGCCGATGGGGCGATCGGCCCGGGCGAGGATGGCGTAGTTTTGCACCGCAGGGGGAAGCTGGGCGACCCAGCCGTTGCGCCGTATATCCGTGAAACCGCTCATGATGCTATTCAGCCTGCCATGAGTGTCGCGTCAATTCGTCTGTTTGTCCCCTCCCCACTTCGTGAGCGTTGCGAAATCGCGCTGGGCGAGGCGCAATCGCATTATCTGGCCAATGTTATGCGGGCGGCCGCCGGCGAGGAGCTGCGGGTGTTCGATGGGGTGAGCGGCGAGTGGCGGGCGCAAGTCACGAAAATTTCGCGTAAAATGGTGCTGCTGACAGCGCTGGCGCAGACCAGGCCCCAGGCGCCCGAGCCGGATGCCTGGCTGTGCTTTGCGCTGCTGAAGCGGGCGAAGACGGATATGGTGGTGGAGAAGGCGACCGAGCTGGGGGTGTCTGTGATCCAGCCGGTCATCACCGCGCGGACCAATGCGGACCATGTGAATTTGGAGCGGCTGCGGGCGATTGCCATTGAGGCGGCGGAGCAATGCGAGCGGCTGGAAGTGCCGGAGATACGCCCGCCCTTGCCGCTGGCGCGGCTGATGGTGGATTGGCCGGTGGAGCGGACATTGTTTGTTGCCGATGAGCGGCGGACCGGCGCACTGCTGGGAAATAGGGACGGGAGGGTGGCGTTGATGACCGGGCCGGAGGGCGGCTTTACGGAGGCCGAGCTTGAAGCTATCGGTCGCACACCCCAGGTGACGCGCGTGTCACTTGGCGCCCGCATCCTGCGGGCCGAGACCGCCGCCATAGCCGGGCTGGCGCTGCTGCTGGCGGCGCGGCCTTGAACAGGGAGCAAAAGTTTGTCGAACCCGGGAGACGCCGATTCGCGGATCGTCGAGCATACGCGCGACCTCGCCGCGTATTTGGAATCGGGCTGCAAAACCCCTGACCAGTTTACCATTGGCACTGAGCATGAGGCATTTGGCTTTCGGCTGAACGGGTTTGCACCGCCGAGCTATGACGAGCAGGGCGGAATTGCCGATTTGCTGCGTGCAATTGAGATCCGGGAAGGCTGGCAGCCGATTCTGGACAATGGCAACACCATCGGGCTGAAGGCAGGGGCGGCTTCGCTCTCGCTGGAGCCGGGTGGGCAGTTTGAGTTGTCCGGCGGCATGCTGGCGGATTTGCATGCAACCAAGGCCGAGCTGGATGAGCATATCGCGCGGGTACGCGATGTGGCGCCTGGTTTAGGACTGGGGTTTGCGCCGCTGGGTTTCCATCCGCTGAACACGCGCGAGGCGATGCCGGTGATGCCCAAGGGGCGTTACAAGATTATGCGCGCCTATATGCCGAAAGTGGGCACGCGCGGGTTGGATATGATGTTCCGTACCTGCACCGTGCAGGTGAACCTCGATTTTACGTCCGAGGCCGACATGGTGCGGAAGATGCGTGTGGGCTCGGCGCTGCAACCGCTGGCGACGGCGCTGTTTGCGAACTCGCCGTTTTATGAGGGCAAGCCGAACGGGCTACTCTCCAACCGCGCGGAGGTTTGGCGCGATACGGATAATGCGCGGGCGGGGATTCCGGCGCGGGTGTTTGACGATGGGTTTGGGTTTGAGGCCTATGCCGATTGGCTGCTCGATGTGCCGATGTATTTTGTGTATCGCGATGGTGGTTACCATGATGTTGCCGGGGCTTCGTTCCGGGATTTTATGGCCGGTAAGTTGGACGTGCTGCCGGGTGAGCGGGCGACGATTGGGGATTTTGCCGATCATGCCACCACGGCGTTTCCCGATGTGCGGTTGAAGAAATATATCGAGACGCGCGGGGCGGATTCCGGGCGGGCGGATATGATGCTGGCGCAGTCTGCTTTGTGGACAGGGCTGTTTTATGATGATGCAGCACTGGCGGCCGCGGCGGCTTTGGTGAAGCCGCTGGCTTATGCCGATGTTTTGGCGTTGCGGGATACTGTGCCGCGGACGGGGATTAATACGAAGTTTGGTGCGGGCACGCTGCGAGATTTGGCGCGTGAGGTACTGGCGATTGCGGCGGATGGGTTGAAGGCACGTGCGCGGAAGAATGCGCAGGGTGTAGATGAGAGTGGTTATCTGGCGCCGCTGCTGGAGATTGCTGAAGGCGGGCCAAGCCAGGCTGAGCATTGGCTGGCGCGGTATAATGGCGCGTGGGGCGGTGATGCTTCGCGGATTTTCGGCGATGCGGCTTTTTAGCATGAAACTCGTTGGACCTCGAATGATCGCTATACCCCCGTATGGCGCATTCTATCTAATGTTAGCGATACACGAGGATGGAGCCTTCCTCTACAGTTTTGCAGTAGATGGTAAATGCTTAGGCGATACTTGGCACTTCAATGCTGCTGAAGCTAAGGAACAAGCTTCTCATCAATTTGGTTGCGCAGAAACAACATGGCAGAATGTGCCGAACGGCATTTCCGATATTACAGTTTTTGTTCGTCAGATTTCGAGCTAACCTATTATGGGAGGGAGTGTATAGCTCCCATTAATTAATAGAAGTTTTGGTGCAGCTTTTTTCAAAAAGCTGCTTCTTTTACCTTCAACCCTCCCGCCTGAACAATAAACTCCGCGATCTCGTTCACACCTTTACCCGCCTTCACCTGGGCGAAGACGAACGGCCGTTCGCCGCGCATTCTTTTTGAGTCGCGGTCCATGACTTCCAGGCTAGCGCCGACCAGCGGAGCGAGGTCGGTTTTGTTGATGACGAGCAGGTCGCTTTTGGTGATGCCGGGGCCGCCTTTGCGGGGGATTTTATCGCCTGCTGAGACGTCGATGACGTAGATGGTGATGTCGGCTAGCTCGGGGGAGAAGGTGGCGGCGAGGTTGTCGCCGCCGCTCTCGATGAGGAGCAGCTCCAGGGCGGGGAAGCGGGCGACCATTTGGGCGACACCGGCTAGGTTGATGGAGGCGTCTTCGCGGATGGCGGTGTGGGGACAGCCGCCGGTCTCAATCCCGAGAATTCGTTCCGGGGCCAGGGAGCCGGCGCGGGTGAGGAACTCGGCGTCCTCCTTGGTGTAGATGTCGTTGGTGATGGCGGCGATGTCGATTTTGTCGCGGAAGTAGCGGCAGAGCGCGTCCATGAGGGCGGTTTTGCCGCTGCCGACTGGGCCACCGATGCCGACGCGTAATGGTCCGTTTGTGCTCATGTTGCTCATGTCCGGAATAGCCTTGTGTATTGGGTTTCGTGTTTTTGGCCAGCGATATCGGCGGCCCAGGAGGCGGTGCCGAAATCGAGGCTGATGGTTTGTTTTACTATGGCGCGGATGGTGGGTTCCAGGGCTTTTTGCGCGCGCAGGCCGGCGGATTGGCCGAGCGGGATGAGGCGCACGGCAGCGGAGATTTGGTTGGCGATTGCGGCGTGGAGATAGGCGAGTAGCGCGTCATCCACTGGGATTTTGTGGGTGGCTGTGAGTTGCCCGGCGGCAACTGGATAGGGGGCGGGCGACGGGCTGCCCCAGGGGGTTGCGGCGGCGGCAAAGGCCTCGCCTTGGGCTGTGGTTTCCAGGCGGCGTTCGGCGCCGGGGCAGAGGGCGATTGCGAGGTTTGCTATGTCTTCGCCGGCGTGGGCGCGGCGGAATAGGATGGCGTCGGCCCATAGGGCGCCGCTGGTGAGGCTGTCTTCCAGCCAGGTGATGAGGGCGGATTCATTGCGGATTACGCCTGTTTCCACGACCCATTCGAGGCCGGCGGAGTAGGCGAAGCCGCCGGTGGGGAAAGCGGGGGAGAACCAGGTAAGGAGGTTGAGGAGTGCATCAGCCATGGCTGTGGTACGCGCCTCCTTCCGGGTCGAACGGGGCTGTGATTTGTACCGCCGTGCCGCCGAGTTGCTGGACCATGCCGGCGATGACGTGGTCGTCGAGAATGCGCAAGGTGCCTTCGAGGAACTGCACGGAGAGATGACGGTTGCCGAGATGCCAGGCGAGGCGGATGAGGGCATCCGCGCTGGGTGCGGTGATTTCGAGCAAGGCTTCGGCGGCGGCGCGGATTTCGGCACATGTGCCGTCTTCCAGGGCGAGCGCGTCGCCGCCACGAATGTGGATGGCTTCAGGCAGGTCCAGGAGAATTTCGGCACCCTGGTCCGAGACGAAGCGCAGTCGGCGGCGGTATCGGCGGTCGTAATCGAGCGTTACGCTGTGGGTGGCGGTGGCCCAGCTGCCGGCGGGGAGGATTGTGAGGGCGCGGATCATTGCCATATCTCCCAGCATCTTGCTTGGAAAAGATGGATTGCTTTCCCCCCGCCTTCGCGGGGGTCGCAATGACGGGAGGGGGTCAAAACAGGAAATACCGTTGGGCCATGGGGAGGACTTCCGCTGGTTCGCACGCCAGCAGTTCGCCATCGGCACGGACTTCGTAGGTTTCGGGATTGACCTCGATGTTGGGCGTTGCGTCGTTATGGATCATGGATTTTTTGCCGATGCCGCCTCTTGTGTTGCTGACAGCTGCCAACGGACGGGTGAGGCCGAGGCGTTTGCCGATGCCGTCGTCGAGGGCGGCTTGGCTGACGAAGAGGAGCGAGGATTCGATCAGCGCCCGGCCATAAGCGCCGAACATGGGGCGGTAGTGGACGGGTTGCGGTGTGGGGATGGAGGCGTTGGGGTCGCCCATTTGCGCCATCACGATGGAGCCGGATTTGAGCACCATGTCGGGCTTGATGCCGAAGAAGGCGGGGGACCAGAGGACGAGGTCCGCGAGTTTGCCCACGGCGATGGAGCCTACATGGGCAGACAGGCCTTGGGCGATGGCGGGGTTGATGGTGTATTTGGCGATGTAGCGTTTGATGCGGAAATTGTCCCCTGCCCCGTCGCCTGGTAGCGCGCCGCGTTGGATTTTCATTTTATGCGCTGTCTGCCAGGTACGGATGATGACCTCGCCGACGCGGCCCATGGCCTGGGAGTCCGACGAGAACATTGAGAGCGCGCCGAGGTCGTGCAGAATGTCTTCTGCCGCGATGGTCTCTTTGCGGATGCGGGATTCGGCAAAGGCGATGTCCTCGGGGATGCCGGCGTCGAGATGGTGGCAGACCATGAGCATGTCGAGATGCTCGTCCAGCGTGTTGACCGTGTAGGGACGCGTGGGGTTGGTGGAGCTGGGCAGCTCGTTGGGCAGGCCGGCGACGCGGATGATGTCCGGTGCATGGCCGCCGCCAGCACCTTCGGTATGGAAGGCGTGGATGGTGCGGCCGCGGAATGCTGCAATCGTGTCCTCGACAAAACCGGATTCGTTCAGCGTGTCGGAATGGATCATTACCTGCACATCGTAGGCGTCGGCAACGGAAAGGCAGTTGTCGATGGCGGCGGGGGTGGTGCCCCAGTCTTCGTGCAGTTTGAGGGATGACGCGCCGGTGCGGATCATTTCTTCCAGCGCGGCGGGCTGGCTGGCGTTGCCTTTGGCGGTGAAGGCGAGATTTACAGGGAAGGCTTCGGCGGCCTGCAACATGCGGGCAAGGTGGAACGGGCCAGGCGTGCAGGTTGTGGCGGCCGTGCCAGTGGCGGGGCCGGTGCCGCCGCCAACCATGGTGGTGATGCCGGAGGCCAGCGCTTCCTCGATCTGCTGCGGGCAGATGAAATGTATGTGTGAATCGATGCCGCCCGTGGTGAGGATTTTGCCTTCGCCGGCGATGATTTCCGTGCCTGGGCCGATGATGATGTCCACACCCGGCTGGATATCCGGATTCCCGGCTTTGCCGATTTTGGCGATGCGGCCTGCGATGATGGAAACATCGGCCTTGACGATGCCCCAATGGTCGATGATCAGCGCGTTGGTGATGACGGTATCCGCCGCACCTTGCGCGTTCGTCATCTGCGACTGGCCCATGCCGTCGCGGATGACTTTGCCGCCGCCGAATTTTACTTCCTCGCCGTAGATGGTGAAGTCCTTCTCGACCTCGGCGAAGAGTTCGGTGTCGGCGAGGCGGATGCGGTCACCGGTTGTGGGGCCGAACATGTCAGCGTATGCGGCGCGGGTGATGCGGGCCATTATTCTGCTGCTCCGTTGACGAGACCCCGGAAACCGTAGATTTCGCGCTTGCCGCGATAGGGGATTAAAACGATGTCGCGGGATTGGCCTGGTTCGAAACGGATGGCGGTGCCGGCGGCGATGTCAAGACGTTTGCCGTGCGCGGCGGCGCGGTCGAAATCCAGTGCTGCGTTGGTTTCCGCGAAATGGTAATGGCTGCCGACCTGGATGGGGCGGTCGCCGGTGTTGGAGACTGTGAGGGTGGTTTTTTCCAAACCCTCGTTCAGCTCGATCTCGCCATCTGGCGTAAAAATCTCGCCCGGGATCATCGGATGGGCTCGTGGACGGTGACGAGTTTGGTGCCGTCCGGGAATGTTGCTTCGACCTGTACGTCGTGGATCATCTCCGCCACTCCTTCCATAACCTGGGCGCGGGTGATGACATGCGCGCCGGATTCCATCAGCTCTGCCACGCGTTTGCCGTCACGGGCACCTTCGACCACGAAATCTGTGATGAGCGCGACCGCTTCTGGGTAGTTGAGTTTTACGCCGCGCTCCAGCCGTTTGCGCGCCACGATGGCGGCCATGGAGATGAGCAGTTTGTCTTTTTCACGTGGTGTCAAGATCAAGTTTTTGGTCTCCTACCCTTGCCAGACGCGCGGCAGCGGGCCGGGCCGCAGCACGCCAAGGGCTTTTGTGATGATACGCCGTAAAGCTGCCGCGTCCGGTGCCAGGATGCGGGCGAGCAGGATTTCGCCGGTCCAGCTGGCGCCGGCATGGGCGTCGCCCAACGCTGTGCGTAATTCGTCCAGCCGCTCCTGTGTGCCCGGCCCAGTGGCAAAAATGCTGGCCATGGCGCGGGCGCCTGCGGCGATGCCGGGGCGGTCGAGCTGGGCGGCAATGTCGCCTTCGAGGCGGGTGGAGTCCTGCCAGATGAGTTTGCCGTCGCGGCGGAGTGAGATGCGGTCTCGCAGGCTCCCTTCGGTGACGCTTTCGCCCATGGTCAGGCGGCCGAAGATGAGGCTTTCGATGCCAAGGAATTTTGCGCCGGTGGCGAGGTCGATGTCGAGCGTGCGGTTCAGGCCGAAACCGTCGAAGAGGATGGTCTCCTGGGGGAGGTAGTGCAGCGTGGCACCAGCGCCGGCGGTGAGGCGCGTACGGATGCGCGAGGGGGCTTCCAAAGCGCGGTAGATGCGCTCGGCGGCTTGGGTGGTGAAGGTGGCTTCGGCGTTGGGAGCGAGTTCCAGGGCGGTGTCCAGAGCGTCCCCGCCGACGATGCCGCCGGAGATGTTCAGCGCCACAGCCTCTACGCCCGGGCCGCGCGGCAAGCGGGCTTTTAGGCAGCCTTCCTGGTAGAAACGGTCGAGCCTTGTGGTTGTGCCGTCATGGGTGAACGCCAGGTCGAGACGGCCGCGGGCGCGTTGCGGCGCTGCGCTTGCTTCCAGGCTTGCATCCAAGCGCACTTCCAGGCTGGCGGGCACAAAATTCATGTACCGATGCTGGCGGCGGGGGGCAGCACCCGTCAAGGGGACAAATAACGCATGCCGTGCGCAGATTGCGCTTGACCGGGGAAAATATGTTGCCGGATAGAGGGTTATGAATGTTCCGCAGCGCGTTATAAGGCAACGGCGCCAGTACAACCAATGGGTGGGCAACCAAACCCTGGAAGACTTCGCGCTGCGCTTTACCGCGGCCAAGGCGCGGCGCTCGCCGTTCTCGGTGGGCAATACCGCACTGGGGGCGGTCTCCTTCCTGGCGTGCGAGGCGATTGGCGGGAGCATTACGCTGAGCTTCGGCTTTGCCAATGCCATGGCGGCGATTGCCGCTGCCGGGGTCATCATGTTTCTGGTGGGGCTGCCGATCTGCCTGGCAGCCACCAGGCATGGGGTGGATGTGGATTTGCTGACGCGCGGGGCGGGGTTTGGCTATATCGGCTCGACCATCACCTCGCTGGTGTATGCGACGTTCACGTTTATTTTGTTCTCCATCGAGGCGAGCATTATGTCGGCGGCGATTGTGCAGGTGCTGCATCTGCCGTTCTGGCTGGCCAATATTATATCCGCTTTGGCTGTGGTGCCGATTGCGGCCTTGGGCATTAAAGCGATTAGCCGGATGCAGTTATTTACGCAGCCGGTATGGCTGTTGCTGCAGTTTGGGCCGCTGCTGTATCTGGCGGCGGAGGGGCTGCCGGATTTTGGCGCGTGGACGCAGTTTACCGGGAGTGCGGGGGCAACGGGGATCGCGCTGCTGCCGTTCGGAATGGCGACGTCTATTTTGCTCTCGCTGCTGCCTCAGATTGGCGAGCAGGTGGATTATCTGCGGTTCCTTCCACCCCGGGCCCAGACGGGCCGGGTAAAATGGTGGGGGACGATGCTGTTCGCCGGGCCGGGCTGGGTGCTGACCGGCTGTGCAAAGCTGGCGGCGGGCTCGTTCCTCACCTACCTCGCCGTGGAGCGCGGGGTGGATTGGGATACGGCGGGGCAGCCGGCGACCATGTTCCGCATTGCCTATATGGAGGTGTTTCATAACCAGGCGCTGGCATCGGGGTTGATGCTGCTGTTCGTGGTGACGTGCCAGATGAAGATCAACACCACCAATGCCTATGCCGGGTCCATCGCCTGGTCGAATTTTTTCTCGCGGCTCACGCATAGCCATCCGGGGCGGGTGGTTTGGGTGGGGTTCAATGTGGCGCTCGCGCTGCTGTTGATGGAACTGGGGATTTATCGCGTCATCCAGAATATTCTGGGGCTATATGCTAATTTTGCGGTGGGCTGGATGGGCGCGATTGCGGCTGATCTGGTGATCAACAAGGGGCTGGGGCTGAGCCCGCCGGGGATCGAGTTCAAGCGGGCGCATCTGTACGATATCAACCCGGTGGGGCTGGGGGCGATGGGGCTCTCGGTGTTTTGCTCCACGCTGATGAGCTTTGGTGTGTTTGGGGACGTGGCGCGGGCGGTGGCACCTTTTGCGGGGCTACTGGTGGCGTTTATGGCGGCACCGGCGATCGCCTGGGGGACCGGCGGAAAGTATTATCTGGCGCGCAAGCCGGAGGTGGTGGCCCAGACGCGCTGCATTGTGTGCGAGGGCGAATTCGAGGCCCCCGATATGGCAAGTTGCCCGGCCTATGGCGGGGGAATATGCTCGCTGTGCTGCACGCTGGAGGCGCGCTGCCATGATATGTGCAAGCCGGCCGGACGGTTTTCGGCGCAGGCGGCGGATGTTGTGTCGCCACGGCTGAAGGGCTGGGCGCGGGCCCATGTGGATGCGCGGATTTTTCCGTTTCTCGGGCTGCTCGTGCTGTTCTCGCTGCTGATTGCGGGGCTGCTGGGGCTGATTGGGTACGAGTATAATGCGCTGGCACCGACCGCCGGGCCGGTGGTGCAGGATACGCTGCTGGTTGTGTTCTTTCCGCTGTTCATTCTGGCGGCACTTGCGGCCTGGCTGCTGGTGCTGGCGCATGCCAGTAGGCGGGCGGCGGAGGGCGAAACGGGTCATCAGACGGCGATGCTGCTGGAGGAGATTGACGCGCATCAGCGCACCGATGCGGCGTTGCAGAAGGCCAAGGCCGCGGCTGAGTCGGCCAATACCGCCAAGAGCCGGTATATTGTGGGTGTGATCCATGAGATCCGCGCGCCGCTGAATGCGATTTTTGGTTATGCGCAGTTGCTGGAAGCTGGGGGGACGTTACGGCCTGAGGATGCGGTGCGGACGATCCGGCGCTCGGCGGCGCATCTTTCCAACCTTGTTGATGGGTTGCTGGATATTTCGCAGATCGAGACCGGCTCGTTGCATCTGCATCGCGACCAGGTGGATTTTGGCGAGTTTTTGGACCAGATCGTGGATATGTTCCGGTTGCAGGCGGCGGCGAAGGGGATTGAGTTTCGCGATGAGCGGGGGGCGTCTCTGCCGCTGTTTATTTATACCGATGAGAAAAGGCTGCGGCAGATCATCATCAATCTGCTTTCCAATGCGATTAAATATACAGCACGGGGGCGTGCGACGTTGCGGGTGCGCAGGCGTGGGCAGGTGACGGAGTTTGCGGTGATCGATACCGGGCACGGGATACGGCCCGAGGACCTGCAGAAGATTTTCGAGCCGTTTGAGCGCGGGCATCTGCCGGCGGCCAATGCGGTGCCGGGGACCGGGCTGGGGCTGACGATTTCCAAATTGTTGAGCGAGATTCTGGGCGGCGAGATTTCGGTTGAGAGCACGCCTGGCGAGGGCAGCATGTTCCGGGTGAGGCTGCTGCTGTCCGAAGCGCCGGCGGCGGTGGGAGCGATGCCGGCGCGGCGGATTACCGCTTATGCAGGCGTGCGGCGCAAGATTTTGATTGCCGATGATGATGCCGACCATGTGCGGCTGGTGACCGATGTGCTGCTGCCGCTGGGGTTTATCGTGCTGGCGGCGTCCGACGGGCTGGGCTGTTTGGCGATGGTGGAGGATGCGGCGCCTGATCTGGTGATACTGGATATTGCCATGCCGGGGATGTCCGGGCTGGAGGTGGCGGCCGAGTTGCGCGCGCGCAAGGCCGGGGCGAAGATACTGATGGTGTCTGGCAACTTGCATGATGCCGCGCCGCATGGGGTGGCGGATTATGACGGGTTTCTGGCCAAACCGATTGATTTGCGGGCATTGCTGGAACGCGTGGGCACATTGCTGGGGCTGAATTGGGTGCAGGAGGTTGCTGTGGCCAGTGCGGCGCCTGTTGTGGCGTTGCCGCAGGCGGTGCATCTGGCGGAGTTGTTGCAATTGGCGCGTATTGGCTATGTGCGCGGGATTGAAGCCAAGCTGGCGGAGCTGGAGGGGGAAGTACCGGCGCTGGCACCGTTCTGCTTGCAGCTGCGCGGCTGGGTGCGCGGGTTTGAGATGCAGAAATTGACAGCGTATTTGGATACCCTGCCGGAGCTGAATTCATGAGCACGCAGCGGGATATTGTTCTGGTGGTGGATGATACGCCCGAGACGCTCGGGCTGCTCACCGATGCGCTGGAGGGTGCGGGGCTGACCGTGCTGGTGGCCACCGGCGGGACGGTGGCTTTGGCTTTGTTGAAGCATATTACGCCGGATTTGATTTTGCTGGATGCGGTGATGCCGGAGATGGATGGGTTCGCCGCCTGCCGGGCGATGAAGGCGGATTCTTCGCTCGCGCATATTCCGGTGATTTTCATGACGGGACTCTCGGATACCGCGCATGTGGTGCAGGGGTTGCAGGCCGGGGGCGTGGATTATGTGACCAAGCCGGTGGTGCTGGATGAGATGATGGCGCGGATACGCGTGCATCTCACCAACGCACGGGCGGCGTTGCGCACGAGGGCGGCGCTGGATGCTGCGGGCGGGTTTTTGCTGGCGGCCGATGAGGCGGGCGGGCTGCTGTGGTGTACCCCGCAGGCCGAGGCACGGCTGGTTGGGGCGATTGAGGATTTTGCTGTTTCCAGCTTCAGGATTCCCGACGGGCTGGTGATGAAATCGGGCACGCGGCAGCTGGAGTTTGCGCTGATCGGACGGATCGGGCCGGGGGAGAGGCTGTTTCGGCTGAGTGAGAGCGGCGGCGGGCAGGAGGAGGAGTTTTTGCGGCAGAATTTTGTGTTGAGCGCGCGCGAAGCGGAGGTGCTGCTGTGGATTGCGCGGGGGAAGCCGAATAAGGATGTTTCGGATATTTTGGGGATTTCGCCGCGAACGGTGAATAAGCATTTGGAGCAGGTGTTTACGAAGCTGGGGGTGGAGAATCGGGCAAGTGCTGCGGCGTTGGCGGTGGGGGCGTTGGCTAAGCGAGGATAGAAGTTGCTTCGTTGCCTCAAGTACAGAGGTTCCCGCTTATCCGGGAATGACGGTGTGGGACGGGCGGGGGCTAGATGTTGACGAGGTGGGAGATGTCTTCCGCCGACTCTTCCGCCGTGCTGCCGGACCGAATAATTTTTCCGCGTTGCATGACGTGGTAGTGGTCCGCAAAAGCCCAGGCGAAGTCCAGGTATTGTTCGACGATGACGATGGTGACGCCTAGTTCTACGCGGACGCGGCGTAGGGCGTCTTCGATTTGTTGGACGACGTTGGGTTGTATGCCTTCGGTGGGTTCGTCGAGGAGTAAAAGTTTGGGCTGGCCGGCCAGGGCGCGGCCGATGGCTAGTTGTTGTTGCTCGCCGCCGGAGAGAAGGCCTGCTTTGCGGTTTTTAATTTGCGTAAGTTTGGGGAACAGCTCGAAGATGTGCGAGGCGATGCCGCTTTCTGACAGCCCTTTGCGGCCGGATAAAGCTGCGAGACCCACGGTGAGATTTTCCATCACCGAGAGCTGCGGGAAAACGTGGCGGCCTTGCGGGACGTAGCCGATGCCCGAGCGGGCACGGCCGTGTGCTGGGATGGATGAGACGTCCACGCCGTCGAACATGATTTTGCCGCCGGTTAGTTTCTGTACCCCCGCAATGGTGTTCATTAGCGTACTTTTGCCCACGCCGTTGCGGCCGATCAGCGCCACGGCACCGCCGCGCTCGATTTTCATATCAACGTCCCACAGCACTTTGCTCTGGCCGTAGGCGGAGGAGACGGCTTGCAGATCTAACAGGGTCATTCCTTGGCCCTCCCCAAATAAACGGCGGCAACCTGTGCATCGGCGCGGACTTCGGCGACGGTGCCTTCTTTGAGCACCTGGCCCTGGTGCAGCACGGTGGTGTAGCCGTTCAGGGCTTCGACGAAGGACATGTCGTGGTCGATGACCAGCACGGCGTGGCGGCCGAGCAGGGACAGTATCAAATCCGCGGTGCGTTGTGTGTCCTGCGGGCCCATGCCGGCGGTGGGTTCGTCCAGTAACAGCAGGTCCGCGTCCGTCGCGACGACCATGCCGATTTCCAGCCATTGCTTTTCGCCGTGTGCTAAGTCGGCGGCAATGATGTCGCGGCGGTCGGTGAGGCCGATTTTTTCGAGGATTTCTTCAGCGCTGGATAATTCATCGGCCGGTACGCGGGTTGTGAGGGCACGCCACCAGGCGCGGTTTTTACGTGCCGCCACCAGCAGATTCTGCATCACGGTGAGTGTGGGCAGCACACCGGGGGTTTGGAATTTGCGGCAGATGCCGCGGCGCACGATTTCCTGCTCCGGCAGGCTGCTGATGATCTCACCCTTGAACAGGATGCGTCCGGATGTGGCGCGGACACGGCCGATGATGGTGTCGCAAATCGTCGATTTGCCGGCGCCATTGGGGCCGATGAGGATGCGCAGCTGGCCTGGTTCGAGAACGAGGTGAACATCGGTGAGGGCTTTGAAACCGTCGAAATCGACAGTGACACCTTCCATCTGCAATAAAGGAGGGGGGCGGAGCGCGGTCATTCCGCGGTCTCCAGCTTGCGGCGGTTGAGGATGCGGCGGTACACGCGCTCTTCCGGTGAGCCGGGTTTGAACAGCCCGGCGATGCCGGCGGGCAGGAAGCTGACCGAGAGGATGAAGAGCGCGCCGAGGCCGTAGAGCCAGAGCGAGGGAAGTGCCGAGCTGATCTGGTCCTTTGCGAAATTGACCAGCAGCGTGCCGGCTATGGCTCCCCAGAGCACGTTGCGTCCGCCCAGAGCGACCCAGACCACCATCTCGATCGAAGGCACGACGCCGACCAATGCGGGGGAGACCACGCCGGCATGGAGAGTGAAAAGCGCGCCGCCGATGCCGGCGAGAATGCCCGCAATGGTGAAGGCGCCGACTTTGTACGGGAGCGGGTTATGGCCGAGGAAGCGCACGCGGTTTTCGCCGTCACGCGTGGCGCGCAGCATGATGCCCCAGCGTGTGGCGAGCAGCCAGCGAAGGAAGAAATAGGCGGCGGCGACGATGACGAAGGTGATCAAATAAATGACCTGTGCCGCGCCGTTGCTGGTGATGTCGTAGCCGTCGAAGGTGGAATAATCGGTGAGGCCGTTGAAGCCGCCGGTATAGGCCTGCTGCGAAATGAGCAGCGTGGAGAAGGCGAGCGCCAAAGCCTGGGTGATGAGGGCGAAATACACGCCGCCGATACGCCGGCGGAACACGAGCCAGGAGAAGGCCGCGGCAACAATGCCGGGGATGAGCACGACAGCCGCCAGAGAGAACCAGGGGTTGGCGAAGGGGTACCAGAAATACGGCAGCGAGGAGACGCCGCTCCACACCATGAAGTCCGGCATGTCACCATTGGCGATGTTCAGGCCTTCGAGTTTGAGGTGCAAGGCCAGCGCATAGCCACCGAGTCCGAAGAACACGCCCTGGCCGAGCGATAAAATGCCGCCCTCGCCCCAGATGAGCATGATGCCCATGGCGAGGATGGAGAGGGCGAGGAAGCGGCCGAGGAGCGAGAGCTCGTAGGAGTTGACGAACAAGGGAGCCAGGGCACCGAACAGCAGGACCGCGGCGCCGACGTAATATTTGGCGGAGATTTTCACGGTCAACCCTCCAAGGCGCGAGAGCGCACGGTGATAACGCCTTGCGGGCGGAACTGGATGAAGATGATGACGAAGACCAGCAACAGCACTTGCGCCACGCTGACATCGACGAAGATTTCGATGAGTGCCGTGAATAGCCCGACCATGAGCGAGGCGATGGTGGTGCCGACCAGGCTGCCCAGGCCGCCGAGGATGACCACGAGGAAGGCGGGCACGATGTAGCTCTGGCCGACCGTGGGGGTGACCGGGCCAAGCAAGGCCAGGATGACACCGGCAAGACCCGCAACACCGGTGCCGAGCGAGAAGACCAGGAGATCGACGAGGCGGGCGTTAACGCCCATGGCGGCGGCAACCGGGCGGTCCTGGTTGACGGCGCGGACATACAGGCCAAGCCGGGTTTTATTCAGCAGCAGCGCGATGGCGCCGAGCACCAGCCCCGCGACGAGCAGGATGAACAGGCGGGTGTAGGGCAAGGTCAGGCCTTCGAGCGGGCCGGAGGAGAGCGAAACCGTGTGGTTGAGCCAGCTGGGAGCAACGACCTGTACGCCGATGGCGCCGAACAGGTTTCGTGCCGCCTGTTGCAGCACGAGGGAGACGCCCCAGGTGGCGAGCAGTGTATCCAACGGCCTGGCTGAGAGGCGGTGGATGACGGTGAATTCGAGCACGGCACCCAGTAAGGCGGCGCCGGCAAAGGCCACGGGCAAAGCCACGATGATGCCGAGCGGGCCAGGGACAATGCTGATGGTGAGATAGGCGAGATACCCGCCCAGCATCAGCATTTCGCCATGAGCCATATTGATGACACGCATGAGGCCGAAGCTGAGCGCCAGGCCTAGTGCCGCCAGGACGAACAATGACGCAACGGAGATGCCATTGAAAACCTGGCCAACAAGGAAAGCGGATTCCTGCATAACGACCTCGTGAGTTAAAAAGGCCGTGGTTTTAAGCCACGGCCTTTGCGCAGATTTAGAAGGTTGTGTGGGCGGAGCAGCTCTTGCCCGGGAAGGTCAACGGATCGTACGGCACCGGTTCGATCGGCTTGGGCGAGGACCAGACGATCTTGAACTGGCCGTCCGGCTGCAGTTCGCCGATATAACCGGTCTGCACCAGGCTCTGGTTGGGCGCGAACTTGATATCGCCGAGCGGGCTGTCTGAATAGCCGAGGGCTATGGCAGCGTTACGAACTTTTTCGGGATCGAAACTGCCGGCTTTCTTCACCGCGGCGCCCCATTCGTAGACATCAATATAACCATGCACCATCGGGTCATCGACCACGGAATTGGCGCCGTATTTCGCTTTATAAGCGGCCACGAAGCCGGCATTTGTCGGGCTGGGTAGGCTCTCGAAATAGTTCCAGCTGGTGTAGCTGCCGGCGAGCAAGCTGGGGCCCATGGCTTGGGCTTCCGGCTCGGCTATGGAGAAGGACATCACCGGCAGTTTGTCCGGCGTGAGGCCGGCGGCGGCCATCTGCTTGAAGAAGGAGACGTTGCTGTCGCCATTCAGCGTGTTGATGATGATGTCCGGCTTGCTCTGCTGGATCTCGGCCACGATGGACGAGAAATCCGTACCACCGAGGGGCACGTATTCTTCACCCGAGAGAGTCAGGCCATCATGCGCGATGTGCTTCTTTAGGATCAGGTTCGCGGTGCGCGGGTACACATAATCGGAACCCAGCAGGAAGACTTTCTTGTAGCCCTTCTGCTCGGCCCAGGTGAGGGCGGGAAGCGCCTGCTGGTTGGGCTGGGCGCCGGAATACATGATGTTCGGTGAGCATTCATTGCCCTCGAACTGCACCGGGTACCACAGCAGCCCATGCAGGCGCTGGAACACCGGCAGCATCGCCTTACGCGAAGAGGAGGTCCAGCCGCCGAATACGGTAACGACCTTGTCTTCCTCGATCAGCTTGGTGGCTTTTTGGGCGAAGGTGGAGGGATCAGACGCGCCGTCCTCGATCACGGGGGTGATCTGCTTACCTAGCAAACCGCCCTTGGCGTTGATCTCTTCGATCGCCAGAAGTTCCGCATCCTGCAGCGGGACTTCTGAAATCGCCATGGTGCCGCTCAAAGATTGCAGCACGCCGACTTTGACCGTACCGTCGGCCGAAGCGGGGCGAACGGTGCCCAGCATGGTCGAGGCCAGCAAAGCCGCTGCTAAACCAATATGTTTCAACGCCATCCCTTAGACTCCCAGAAAATGCGGCAGCTGCCGCCGGTTTATCATGGGTTAAGTTATGCTTACGGTGCTGCAATGCACCATGGGGTGTTTGACGTAGTGGGGTGCCAGGGGCGTCCGGCGGGGCAATCGCCAGTACGATGACTTGGGAATTAACTATCCGCTGGCCGGGTGATGGGGGATAGTTTTGCCAGGATAAGAACGTGCCCCCTGCCCTACGATTTGGCCAGGTGCCTAAGATTAAGGAATACGCCCATGCTGCTCAGCCTGCCCGACGATAGCCAGCCCGTTAAAGAGATGTTCGAGCGCTTCTTTGCCGCGGAATCGACCCCGGCGCGGGTGCGCGCGGCCGAGCCGGTGGGGTTTGATCCGGCTTTATGGAAAGAGCTGGTGGCGCTGGATGCGCCGTTTATGCGGCTTTCCGAAGAGGCCGGCGGCGGGGGCATGAGCCTGTTCGACGCGACCGTGATGATGGAGCAAGCCGGGCGCCGGCTGGCCGCCGCCCCGCTGGCGGAATCGCTGGTGGCGCTGCGGATTCTGGGCGAGGTGGGCGGCGAGACCGCGCGCGAATGGATCAACAAGGTGCGGGATGGTGAGACCGTGCTGACGCTGGCGCTGAAACCAGTGACCGATGGCAAGACGCAGCTGGTGCCGGGTGGTGCGGTAGCGACGGCCGTGCTGGTGCTGGATGGCGACCAGCTGGCGATTGAGCTGCCCAACGCACCGCTGGAGGCACCCTCCAGTCTGGGCGGCAATGCGCTGGGGACTTTTGCTCCCGGCCAGGGCAAGCGCCTGCCGTTGGCGAGCAATGCCGATGCCGCTGCGATTTATGCCGCTGGTATCGAGGAATGGAAACTGCTTACCGCCGCGGCGCTGGGCGGGCTGGCGGATGAGGCGGTGAAAATGGCCTCCGCTTATGCCACCGAGCGCGAGGCTTTTGGCCAGCCGATTGGAACGTACCAGGGCATTTCTCATCCTTTGGCCAATGACATCATCGATGTGGATGGTGTAAAAATGCTGCTGTGGCGCGCTTTGCGTGACCTGGCGGATGGGGTTGAGAGTGCCGGGGCCACGGTTTCGGAAACCTTCTGGTGGGCCACCAAAACCGCCACCAATTCCGTTGCCCATGCGCTGCATACATTCGGCGGCTACGGGCTGACCAATGAATATGACATCCAGCTGTACCACCGCCGTGCCAAATCCTGGGCGCAGGCTTTGGGCAACCCCGAATCAGAACTGGTGCGCGCCGGGCGGCGGCTGTTCCTGGGAGAGGTCGCGCACCTGCCCGACCCTGGCGTGGTCGAGATAAGTTTTGAAACGCCGGATACCGGGCGCGAACTGGCCGATGAAACCCGCGCCGTGTTCGCCGCCGTGCTCGACCCCACAAAACACCAATTGTTCGACCATAGCTTCGAGGCCTTCAGCTGGGATGTGCATCACGCCCTCGGCAAAGCCCGGCTGCTGTTCCCGAGCTGGCCCGAGAAGTTCGGTGGGCGCGATGCGGATGCGGATTCCAACCGCGCCAGCAATGCGGTGTGGAACGAGGTCGGCTGGGCCGGCCTGCCGCGCGGCGTTACCGGCCTGGCCGGCAATATGGTCCAGAAATTCGGCAGCCCGGCCCTGCAGGAAGAGGTGCTGCTGCCCTTTGCCCGCGGCGAGGTAACCTCCTGCCTCGGCTATACCGAACCCTCCGGCGGCTCTGACGTGTTCGCCGCCAAAACCCGCGCCGTGCGCGATGGCTCTGGCGATAACGCGGACTGGATCATCAACGGGCAGAAAATGTTCACCTCAGGTGCTGAATGGGCCAGCTACGTGCTGCTGCTCACCCGCACCAACCCAGATGTGCCCAAGCACAAGGGGCTGACCATGTTCCTGGTGCCGCTCAACCTGCCCGGCATCGAAATCCACCCCGTGCATACCTTTATGGACGAACGCACCAACGCCACTTTCTATTCCGATGTGCGCGTGCCGGACCTGTACCGCATCGGCGAGGTGAACGGCGGGCTGAAATGCATGGCCTCGGCACTGAGCGAGGAACAAGGCGGCGCGCATTACCACTACCAGCTGCACGATATGATCGCGGCCATAACGCAATGGGCCGCCGATGAGGAACGCGACGGCATGCCCTTCATGGAGCACCCCGGCACACTCGCCGCCCTCGCCCGTGTACACGCCTCCGCCCTCATCAGCGAAGGCCTGTGCGCGCGCGCCCTATGGACCAGCATCGCCAAAGAGCCAGACCTCGCCTACGGCCCAGCCTCCAAAATCTTCTCCACCCAAGCCTTCATCGACCACTCCGCCGAACTGCTGGACCTGGCCTCCCCAGGCACCCTACTGCGCGGCAAAGAGGGCCTGAGCGTCGTCGAAAAAGGCTACCGCCACTCCACCGCCACCTCCATCTACGGCGGCTCCAGCGAAGTCCTCCGCAGCATGATCGCCGAACGCCGCCTCGGCATGCCACGTAGCCGGGGGTGAGACAGGAAAAAGGCGGGGGGGCTCTGCCCCCTCGACCCCCACTGGGCCTGAGGCCCAGCCCCCATTAGTTGAAGACATAAAAAAGAGGCCGGCCACTTTGGTGTTTGAAACACCTCGGAGGCAGGCCTCTTTTTTATGTCTTAAGTAGTGAGGGGCTGGGGCCTCAGGCCCCAGCGGGGTTCAGGGGCGGAGCCCCCGGCCTTTCTTATATCGGCTTATGCGCCTTATCGATCAGCCGGCTGAACAGTCCGGGCTTCTTGACGGGTTTTGCGGCCAATTTGGCGGCCGTGGCCTCGTCCTGGGCTTTCAGCCTCAGCCATTCGTCGATGGATTTGCCGGCCTTGCGGGCGCGTTCCTGTTCATAGGCGAGTTGGCCTTTGCTGAGGGTCTTGGCGGTGGTGGTCATAAAGCTCTCCAGATTTTAACTAAAACTCGCAGAGTCGCGGGCAAACATCAAGCGTCGCGCTTGCGTAGTAATAGGCGTTCTAACAGGCCGAGGGCCGCATAAATCACGATGCCGCTGACGCCGAGCAGGAACAGGGCTGCGAACATCCGTGGAATTTCAAGCCGGTAACTGGCCTCGATTATGCGATAGGCGAGACCGGAGGCGAAACCGCCGGAGCCGGCGACGAATTCCGCCACCACGGCGCCGACGAGGGCCAATGTGCCGGAGATACGTAGGCCTGTTAAAAAATTTGGGAGGGCAGAGGGCAGGCTGAGGAGGCGGAGGACCTGCCAGCGCGTGGCTCCATTCAGCCGGAACAGATCCTGCAGATCCTGCGGCGTGGCGGCCAACCCCGCGGCGGTGTTCGAGAGGATGGGGAAGAAGGCGATAATAGAAGCGCAAACGACAAGGGCGATGAAGGGCTGTGGCACCCAGAGCAGGATCAGCGGGGCGATGGCGACGATCGGGGTGACCTGCAGCATGACCGCCCATGGCTGCACGGCGGCGCGGAACAACTGGCTGGCGGCCATCGCCACGGCCAATGCCACGCCGACGGTGGTGGCCAGTAGCAGCGCTGCAAAGGTCACGGTGAGCGTGGAGAGCAAAGCGGGATTAAGGACCGCATAACCGTCCCGGTAGGCCTGCGCGATCTCGATGGGGCCGGGCAGGACGTAGAATGGCACCTTCATGATGATGACAGCCGCTTGCCAGGCGGACAAAGCAATGACGCCGAAAGCAATAGGGGCGAGGCGTTCGAGCCATTTATTCATGCGGCATGATCTTGTGCAATGTGTGGGTGATGTCGGCGACCAGCTGTGTATAGGCCCGACTGGTGCGGCGGTCCTCATCTTCAGGGATTTTGGCGCTGATATCGGCGGCAATTCGCCCGGGGCGTGGTGACATTACCAGGATGCGGCTGGCGAGATAGGCGGCCTCGTAAATGGAATGGGTGACGAAGATGATGGTCTTGCCGGTGCGGCGCCAGAGCGTGTGTAGATCGTCCTGCAGGCGGTGGCGGGTGAATTCATCGAGTGCCGCGAAAGGCTCGTCCATGAGCAGCAGCAAAGGCTCGGAGATGAGCGCCCTGGCGATGGAGACCCGCATTTTCATGCCGCCGGAGAGCGCTTTTGGCCGGGCCCCGGCGAAATCCGCCAGCCCCATTTGCGCCAGCATGGATTGGATGCGCGGCTGGGCCTCGGCCTTGTGTACACCGCGCAGGCGCAGGGGGAGATACACATTTTCGGCTGCGGTAAGCCACGGCATTAACGTGGCGTCCTGGAAGACGAAACCGATTTCGCCGGGTGCCGGGCGCTGGTTGTTTTCCCAGCTGATCTCGCCGGCGCTGGGCGTCTCAAGCCCCGCCAGTAGGCGCAGCAAAGTGGATTTGCCGCAGCCTGACGGCCCCAACAAAGCGATAAACTCTCCTGGCGCGATATCCGCCGTGATGTTGTCCAGCGCCACAGTGCCGCCGGCATAGGTTTTGGAGACCGCGCGGAGAGAGACCATTATTTCTTCAGGCCGAATCCGTGGTTCACGAATTGCAGCGTGTAGCCGGCCTTATAGTTCAGCGATTTATCGTAAAGTCCGGCCGCTGCCATCTGGTCGAAGAAGGTCTTCCAGCGTGCATCGGTCATAGCGTAGATGCCGAGCGTTTTGGTGTCGCCCGAATCGACGATGCCGCGTTGTTTCAGCTGGTCATAGCCATATTGCAAGAGCCCCGGCGTCATGTCCGGATTGGCTTGGCGGATGGCGGCGAAGGCCGGGCTGGGGTCGCCGTACAGATAAGAATACCAGCCTTCGGCCGAGGCTTCCAGAAAACGCCTGACCAGATCCGGATTGGTCTGTACCAGCTTGTTGCTGGTGGCGACGAGGCTGGCATAGCCATCGAACCCGGCATCCGAGAGCATCAATATGGTTGGGAATTTGCCGGTCTGCTGCTGGATCAGATAAGGCTCGTCGGTGACATAGGCTTCCTGGATATCATCCTGGTTGGTGAAGAACGGCGTTAGGCTGTAGCCGTAGGGGCGCAGCTGGCTGTCGGAATAGCCGTATTTTGATTTGAGGAAGAGCCACCAACTTGCCCGCGTGTCGGAGCTGACGGCGATGGGTTTGCCTTTAAGATCCTCGAAACTGTCGTTGCCTTGGCCCGGGTGAGAGATCAGCACATCCGGGTCTTTCTGGAACCCGGCGGCGACGGCGACGTAGGGGATGTTCTCCTGGGCAAAATTGAGGGCCAGGAAGGAGTTCGAGGTGATATCGAAGGTGAGGCGGCCCGAGATCAGCATCTGGGCGGTGTTCACCTGGGGCCCGCCTTCGACGATGGTGACGTCGAGCCCATATTTTTTGTAAATGCCGGTGGCAACCGCCTGGTAATAGCCGCCATATTCAGGCTCTGCGACCCAATCCAGCCCGAACGAGATTTTATCCGCGGCCCGTGCCGTGGGGGCAAAAGCGAGGCAGGCCAGGATGAGCACCACAAGGCGGCCGGCGTAGGTCATTTTGATCTCCTGAACAGGGCTGGCCTAAAGAGTAGCGTAAGATGCGGCATATGCATGATAAAAACTGGAGCTGAACATGAAACATCCGCGTGAAAAACCGTTGCCCGCCAGTCTTTGGCATTACCATGGGTGAGCCCAGGATCAAGGCGGGAATTTGGGTCTCGGCCGCAATTCGGCTGGGAAACGTGCTGGGTAAGCCCGGCATGGTCATACGCAAGGGCGATGCGGATGCGGGTGGCGTTCTGGTGGTGCTGCGCGGGCGCGCGGGCAATATCGCTCTTACTCAGTTCAGGGAGGCTGATGGAAGGCTCGCCTGGATGCGCGGCACAGGTGCGGCGCCGGTGAGCGAGGCGGCAACCGACGAATATATTGCCAAGCAAATACGCTACGATTCTGATTTATGGGTCGTTGAATTCGAGGCGGCGGATTATGTGCCGCCCTTTGAGGGGCAGATCGTCTAGGGCGTAGTGACGAATTATTTTCTGTGGGGATTCCGGCGCGGCCGAAAGTTTGATTTAAGGCTGATTTTTGAGGATCGGCTTGATGGAACGGGATATTGACGCGCTGCGCGAGGATCAATGGG
>JAMFRU010000073.1 GCA_026224875.1 Acidocella sp. | reverse complement strand
CCCATTGATCCTCGCGCAGCGCGTCAATATCCCGTTCCATCAAGCCGATCCTCAAAAATCAGCCTTAAATCAAACTTTCGGCCGCGCCGGAATCCCCACAGAAAATAATTCGTCACTACGCCCTAGCCATGACCTGGCTTATCCGCCCTGATCACCAGGAATGGGGGTCGCCGTCGCTGGTCCTTGAGCCGAGGCCAATTTGTCATATCATCTGAGCTGGGGCCGGGTTCATTAAGGCGCTGCAGCACGAGGCCCGCGTCTAATAGAGTGTTGACGTAGCTGCTAACGGTTCGGTGGTATCGCGGTACATCGTCAAAGCCCAGCCAGTTTACCTTACGACTGCCTTCGTCAAGATAATGATCCACCGGCCAGTGCGCCCGTGCACCGTTATCCCGGAGAACCCAATTACGTTCGCCGCAGGTGATAATCGGATGCTCTACGGAGAAAATGAAAGACCCACCCGGCCGCAACGCCACGCTGACCCGCCCAGCGATTTTTTGAAAGTCAGCGGCATAATGAAGTGCTAGACCGCTAACGATCAGATGAAAGCTACTCTCCGCAAGATCGATACGGTCGAGATCGGCATGTTCAAACCGGAGATTTTTAATTGTCGGGCTTTGCTGCTTCGCCCTGGCAAGCATTTTCCGCGAGGAATCAAAACCTACGACCGAAGCTGCGCCTTGGGCGATTAGCCAATGGCACATCGCGCCCATTCCGCAGCCAAGATCAGCCGCCGTGATCCCCTGCAATTTCGGCATCAGGGAAACCAGCGCGGGCGTTTCAACGATCTCATTGAGTGTTCCTTCCAGTGCTCGCATGTCGTCATATGCAGCAAAAAATTCTGGGTCGTCGTATAACGCCGTTTCGTCTTCTGGTTTGGAAGCCACTATAGTCTCCTGGGACAGGGAAAGGGGATCACGTCTGATTCATATACCAAATCTAGAATTTTCACCCGTCTGTTTCTGACTTTCAAAAATCAAGATTTATGCACTGCTTGGTGGCTGCTTCCGACCCAAGACGGCCATACCACTTCTTCCCTTCCTCTCCGCATTGACGCAGTGCAGCATCGCCCGTAGAAGTCCGCGCTCCGAACCAGCGAGCCCGATAGGCGCAACCTTACTTAAGCGCCGGAGGCGCCGCTTGACCATGACCATGACTTTTGCCGATCTATCCCTGGCGCCGGCCCTGCTGCGCGCACTGGCCGAGGAAGGGTATACCAAGCCTACCCCGATCCAGGCCCAATCGATCCCGATGCTGTTGGAGGGCCGCGACGTGCTGGGCATGGCGCAGACCGGCACAGGCAAGACCGCCGCCTTCGCGCTGCCGCTGCTGCATCGCCTGGCAGTTGTACCCCGGCTGGCGCCCAAGCGCGGTGCCCGCGTTCTGGTCCTGGCACCCACGCGCGAACTGGCCTCTCAGATTGCCGACGGCTTCGAGCGTCTGGGCCGCCATTTGACGCTCAGCGTGACGACGATTTTTGGCGGCGTCAGTCAGTTCCACCAGGTCAATGCGCTCAAAACCGGCGTGGACATCATCGTGGCAACACCAGGGCGGTTGCTGGATCTGATCAGCCAGGACCTTTGCGACCTCTCGCAGCTTGAAGCACTGGTGCTGGATGAGGCCGACCAGATGCTCGATATGGGCTTCGCCAAGCCGATCGAGCGCATCGTCGCGACGCTGCCGAAGGACCGGCATACACTGCTGTTTTCGGCAACGATGCCCAAATCCATCGCAGCGCTGGCGACAAGCCTGCTGCGCGATCCGGCGAAGGTCGAGATTGCCCCGCCCTCCACCACCGTCGCGCGGATCGAGCAGTCGGTCATGTTCATCAATGCCGCCGATAAGAAGACGGCGCTGGTAGCACTTCTGCGCACGCCCGGGATCGGCCAGGCCGTGGTGTTTACACTGCAGAAGAACATTGCCAACGAAGTCTGCGCCTTTATCACCGCGGCGGGCATCACCGCCGATGCCCTGCACGGCAACAAGTCGCAGAGCCAGCGGGAGCGAGCGCTGGACGCTTTTCGCGCAGGATCCGTGCAGGTTCTGGTGGCGACGGATATTGCCGCGCGCGGCATCGACGTTGACACGGTGACGCATGTTTTCAACCACGACCTGCCGAGCCTGGCGGAAAGCTACGTCCACCGCATAGGCCGCACCGGCCGCGCCGGGCGCAGCGGCTTCGCCATCACCCTCTGCGATGCCGAGCAGCGCGCCTGGCTGCGCGAAGTGGAGCGGGAAATCGGCAGCACTCTTACAGTTCAAGCCGATCACCAGTGGCACTCGGAAGCGGCGCGGCACTCAACCATGCGCGCGCCCGTGCTGGGCGGTGGGCCGGCCAAGCAAATCAAGCCGGAGAAACAGCGCGAGCGCAAAATTTGGACCGAGGAACAAAAACGCGCCGCGCGCGCAACGGCTAGGACGGTTTTGGAGACAGTTTGAAAAAGGCGAGGCTCTGCCCTCGACCCGCTGGGGCCTGAGGCCCCAGACCCCCACTACCTTCGGGTTATAAAAATAGGGGCCATCCCGTCTCGTGAAACACACGAGGCTGGGTGGCCCCTATTTTTATAACCCGGGTGGGATCCAAGGGCCCTTCGGCCCTTGGCGGGTCGAGGGCGGAGCCCCGCCTTTTTCAAGTCTGCGCCAAGATACGCCGGGCCTGTTTGAGATGCGGGAAATCGACCATTTTGCCGTCGATTTGCAGCACGCCGGCGTCTGGCTGGGCGGCGAAGGCGTCGACGATTTTTTGGGCGTGGGCCAGTTCGGCTTCTGATGGCGTGAAGGCGTTGTTGATGACGGGGATTTGGGCGGGGTGGATGGCCATCATGCCGGTAAAACCGTCGCGGCGGCCGCGGGCGGCGTAGGCGGCCAGGCCGTCCATGTTTTTGATGTCGGGGAATACGGTTTCTGTTGCTTCGACGCCGGCGGCGTGGGCGCCGAAGAGGGTGAGGGAGCGGGCCAGGTCGTAGGGCGCGGTGTAGCTGCCGTCGGCTTCGCGGGCGGTGGTGGCACCTATGGCGGCGGGCAGGTCTTCGGCACCCCAGCTGAGCGCACACAGGCGGGGGGTGATGCCGCCGAAGCTTCCCAAGTGGAAGATGGCGGCCGGGGTTTCGGTTGCCAGCGGGAATATGAGCGCGGTTTCGTTGCCCAGGCGTGAGAGGCGGTTGAGCAGGTCGATGACCGATTTTCCGCCCTCGGCTTTGGGCAACATGAAGCCGTCTGGTGCAGCGTGGACCACGGCGGCGAGGTCGTCATCGGCCAGGCCGCCGTCGAGCGGGTTGATGCGCACAAAGAGCGGGACCGGGCGGGTGGGGCGGGAGAGGAAACCAGCGATGGTTTTCCGCGCGGCTGCTTTGCCAGAAGCGGCGACTGAATCCTCGAGGTCGAGGATCAGCGCGTCGGCGCCGTAGCCCAAAGCTTTTTCCATGCGCTCGGGGCGGTCGCCTGGGACGAAGAGGAGCGAGCGCAGTTTCATGCCGCTTTCCTCTTCACCAGGGCCATGCGCAGGCATTGGCAGACGATTTCGTTGCGCTGGTTGATCATCTCATGTTTGAAGGTGACGATGCCGGCCTGCGGGCGGGATTTTGATTCCTTCAACTCCACGATTTCGGTGGTGGCACGCAAAGTATCGCCGATGAAGACGGGTTTTGGCATCACCAATTTGTCGTAGCCGAGGTTGGCGACGAGGGTGCCGAGCGTGGTGTCGCCGACGGAGAGGCCGGCCATCAAAGCGAAGGTAAAGGTGCCGTTGACGAGTATCTGGCCGAACTCGGAGTTTTTGGCGAATTCCGCGTCGATGTGGAGCGGCTGCGGGTTGTAGGTCATGGCCGAGAACAGGACGTTGTCCGTCTCGGTTACCGTGCGGCGGATTTCGTGTTCCAGCTTGTCGCCGATCTGCCATTCATCAAAATGCTTGCCGGCCATTTTAGGCCTCCTTTTCGATGAGGGCGAGTAGCACGCCCTCGGCGATTTGTGCATCGAGTTTGGCGGTGAAAGTTTTCACCACGCCATCGAACGGGGCTAAGAGCTGCTGCTCCATTTTCATGGCTTCCAGCACCAGGAGTCTCTGGCCTTTTTTCACCACATCGCCCTCGGCCGCGTGTACCGCGATGATGCGGCCGGGCATGGGGGAGAGGATGGCGCCATCCGAGGCGGCGGCACCGCCGGCGGCGTGGTCGGCGCTGGCGAGGCCGTATTCCCAGGCTTCACCCTGGATGAACAGCACGTCCCCGGCGGTGGTGTAGGCGGGGGTTTTGCCTTCGAGGGTGACGACATGGGTGGAACCGGCGATGTCCACGGCGATGCGGGTGTCCGGGGCGGCGGCGATGCGCAGGCCGGTGAGTGCGGACCAGGGATCTGTGCTGCCCACGGGCAGCAGCGCATGGGCGGCGGCTTGCAGTACCGGCGCGGAGGGTTCGGTGCCCGCCACCAGTTTTTCGCTATGGCGTTCGATGAAGCCGGTGTCGATACTGGCGGCGATAAAATCCGCATTGGCGGCGGTACGGGCAAGGAAGCCGGCGTTGGTTTTTACCGGCCACACTTCCAGCGCGGCACAGGCGGCGGCCAGTTTGGCGGCGGCGGCGGGGCGGGTGGGGGCGTGGGTGATGATCTTGGCGATCATCGGGTCGTAAAAAGGGGTAACTTCGCCGCCTTCTTCCACGCCGCTGTCAATGCGGATGCCCGCAGGGAAACGCAGGCGGTCCAAAGGCCCGATGGAGGGCAGGAAGCCGGTGGCGGGATTCTCGGCATAGAGCCGGGCTTCCATGGCCCAGCCGTTGATGCTGAGCTGGTCCTGCCGGAGTGGGATTTTTTCGCCCGAAGCGACGCGTAATTGCCACTCCACCAGATCCTGGCCGGTGATGGCTTCGGTGACCGGGTGTTCGACCTGCAAACGCGTATTCATTTCCATGAACCAGATGCGGTCGGCACGCAGGCCTTCGCTCGCATCGGCAATAAATTCGATGGTGCCCGCACCTACGTAGTTGATGGCCAGCGCGGCTTTGACAGCCACGGCGCAGAGTGCGGCGCGGGTGGCCTCGTCCATGCCGGGGGCTGGGGCTTCCTCGATGACCTTCTGGTGGCGGCGCTGGAGTGAACAATCGCGCTCGAAGAGATGCACGGCGTTGCCATGGGTGTCGCCAAATACCTGCACTTCGATATGGCGCGGACCCGTAATATATTTCTCGATCAGCACGCGCTCGTCGCCGAAGGAGGCGGCAGCCTCGCGCTGGCAGCTGGCGAGGGCATCGATAAATTCGCCCGAGGCTTCAACCTTGCGCATGCCTTTACCGCCGCCGCCGGCCACGGCTTTGATCAGCACGGGATAGCCGATTTTCCCGGCTTCGGCGTGCAAATGCGCGGGTTCCTGGTTGTCGCCCACATAGCCGGGGGTGACGGGCACGCCGGCTTTGATCATCAGCTCCTTGGCCGCATCCTTCTGGCCCATGGCGCGGATGGCGGATGGCGGGGCGCCGACCCAGACGATGCCGGCGGCTTGCACGGCTTCGGCGAAGCTCGCATTTTCGGACAGAAACCCGTAACCGGGATGAATAGCGGCGGCGTTTGTTGCTTTGGCCGCCTCAAGAATTTTGGACTGCACGAGATAGCTTTCGCGCGCGGCGGCGGGGCCGATGTGTACGGCTTCATCCGCCTCGCGGACAAAAGGCATATCGGCATCGGCGTCCGAATACACAGCGATTGTGCGGATGCCGAGGCGTTTGGCGGTGCGGATGATGCGGCGCGCGATTTCGCCGCGATTGGCGATGAGGAGGGATGAAATCATTGCCATTACATTCTAAACAGGCCGAAATGCGGCTGGGCGGGAATCGGTGCGTTGAGCGTGGCGGAGAGTGCCAGGCCAAGCACGTCGCGGGTCTGCACGGGGTCAATGATGCCATCATCCCAGAGCCGCGCGGTGGCGTAATAGGGGTTGCCTTCATCCTCGTATTTTTTGCGCACGGGGGCTTTGAAAGCTTCGGCCTCTTCGGGGGTCCATTTGGCGGCGTCGCGATGCACGGTGGCGAGCACGGAGGCCGCCTGCTCGCCGCCCATGACGGAGATGCGGGCGTTGGGCCAGGTGAACAGGAAGCGCGGGTTGAAAGCTCTACCGCACATGCCGTAATTGCCGGCGCCGAAGCTGCCGCCGATGAGCACGGTGATTTTCGGTACGCTGGCGGTGGCAACCGCGGTGACGAGTTTTGCACCATTTTTGGCGATGCCCTCGGCCTCGTACTTGCCGCCGACCATGAAGCCAGAGATGTTTTGCAGGAACAGGAGTGGAATACGGCGCTGGCAGGCCAGCTCGATGAAATGCGCGCCCTTGAGGGCCGATTCTGAAAACAGCACGCCGTTGTTGGCTAAAATCGCAACCGGCATGCCCCAGATGCGCGCGAAACCGCATACCAAAGTGGTGCCGTACAGGCGTTTGAACTCGTGGAATTCGGAGCCATCGACGATGCGGGCGATGACCTCGTGTACATCGTAAGGCGCGCGCACATCCTGCGGGACGATGCCGTACAGCTCGTTGATGTCGAGTTTTGGCGCGACCGGCGGTTTGATGTCGATGTCGATGGATTTGACCGTGTTCAGGGACGCAACGATGTCGCGCACGATGAGCAGCGCGTGCTCGTCGTTTTCCGCCACATGATCGACCACGCCGGATTTGCGGCCGTGCGTTTCAGCGCCACCCAGCTCTTCGGCCGAGATAACCTCGCCGGTCGCGGCTTTCACCAGCGGCGGGCCGGCCAGGAAGATGGTGCCCTGGTTGCGGACGATTACAGACTCGTCGGACATGGCGGGCACGTAGGCGCCGCCCGCGGTGCAGCTGCCCATGACGCAGGCGATTTGCGCCACGCCGGCAGCCGACATCTGCGCCTGGTTGAAGAAGATGCGGCCGAAATGATCGCGGTCGGGGAACACCTCGGCCTGGTGCGGTAGATTGGCGCCGCCGGAATCCACGAGGTAGATGCAGGGCAGGCGGTTTTCCAACGCTATGTCCTGCGCGCGCAGATGTTTTTTCACCGTCATCGGGTAATAGGCGCCGCCTTTTACCGTGGGGTCGTTGGTGACGATCATACATTCGCGGCCCGAAACACGGCCGATGCCGCAGATCATGCCGGCACCGGGTGCCTCATCGTTATACATGCCGTTGGCGGCCAAAGCGCCGATTTCCAGGAAGGGCGAGCCGGGGTCGAGCAGGCGGTGGACACGGTCGCGGGGCAGAAGTTTGCCGCGGGCGACGTGTTTTTCGCGCGAGCTGGCGGAGCCGCCGAGGGACGCGGTGGCGACAATCTGGAGCAATTCCTGGGCCAAAGCCGCATTATGCGCGGCGTTGGCGGCGAATGCGTCGCTGGTGGGGTCGGCGAGGGTGGAGAGTTTGGTCATTTTGTGGATCGCATCAGGCGCGGTTGCGGTGATGTGAATTGCCGCATGCGCGGCGGGGCGGGGTGCGCCGGGCCAAATTGAACATTTTCTCTCCATAAATTGCGCGCAGACAAGGCACGTTTTATTAGAACAATGAATGCCGGCTAGACAAGAGGGGTCGCTGGCGCGCGCAAAGATGCGCTCAGTTGGCTTAAGCCGATGGTACAGTGAGACGGTTGCCGCGCGATTGTAAAGCCCGGCCCCTTTACCGGTGAAGCCCTTCCACGTGGTAGAAACGGGCAAACTCGCGTGATGTAGAAAGCTTGATCTGCGGCAGGCTGATCCGCTCAAACATTTCCTTATAGCGGCGGCGGTTGGCGCGGGTGGTAACGGTAATGTGGCGGATCATGTTCCATTTAACGCTGTCCTGGCCGCCTTCCAGCGACCCGAGGCGGGCGCGCTCAAACCAGGAGCGGCGGACATAGCGCAACAGGCTGGCCGGGGTGGAAGTGTCGAGCAGGATGAGGCCGGTGGCACGGGCAAGGCGCTGCGGCAGGCACCAGGAATAATTGCCTTCCATGACCCAGCTGGCATCCCCGAGTGCTGCGTCATGCAAAGCGATGAACTCGTCACGCGGCCGGGGCTGCCAGTCCGTGTTTGGTAGATGGAAGAGCAGGTCGAGATGGATCGGCGTCAGACCGCGTGCCTTCGAGATCGCAACAGCCAGGGTGGACTTGCCGCTGTTCGACGGACCCATGATGCAGATGCGCGGCCCGAGATCATCGAGGGTCATGCCGCGAATGCTATGCCCGCTGCCAGGCGAGGTTAGATCGCTGAGCCATCCTCATGCACGCCGAGCGCATCCAGCAATGTGGCGCGCATGGAGATAAAACCGGGGCTGGCGTGACGGCGGGGGCGGGGGTGCGAAATTTCCACATCCAGCGAGATGGCGCCGTTCTCGAGCACGAGCAAGCGGTCGCCCAGCAGAATGGCTTCGTCCACGTCGTGGGTGACCAGCAGCACGGCAGGCTGGTAGGTTTGCCAGAGTGTTGCAACCAAAGCCTGCATGCGTAGCCGGGTGAGCGCGTCCAAGGCGGCAAAGGGCTCGTCCAGCAGCAGAAGTTTGGGGGCGCGGACCAGGGCGCGGGCAAGCGAGGCGCGCTGGGCTTCGCCGCCGGAGAGGGTGAGCGGCCAAGCGTTCAGGCGGTGGCCGAGGCCGACTTCTTCCAGAGCCTCTTCGGCGCGTTTGCGGGCGTTGGGCACGCGCAGGCCCAAGGCGACATTCTGCCATACGCGTTTCCAGGGCAGCAGGCGCGGCTCCTGAAACACCACGGCGCGGGCGGAGGGAACAGTAACTGTACCTTCGGGCGCGGGGTCGAGCCCGGCCAGAGTGCGCAACAACGTGGATTTGCCCGAGCCGGAGCGGCCGAGCAGCACGGTGAACTCGCCGGGGCGCAATTGTAGGTCGAGATTGCGCAGTACGCTGTTGGTGCCGAATTCGCGGGTCAAGCCACGCACTTCGACCGCGAAATTCTGCCCCGCTTCGCTCGTTTCCGTCACATTTATCTCCGGGGCCGCGGTAACCTCCGTCAGCATGTTCATGCTCAAATTCCTTTGGCCGTGATCATGGAGGGGCGCCAGGCCAGCAGATAGCGCTCCAGCAAACGCACGGCCTGGTCGGTGGCCAGGCCGAGCAGCGCGTAGACCAGCAACCCATCAAATATAATGTCGGTGCGCAGGAAGTCACGGGCGTTCATGACGAGGTAGCCTATGCCCGATGAGGCGTTGATCTGCTCGGCGACGACCAGGCTGATCCAGCTGGCACCCAGCGCCTGGCGCAGGCCGACGAGAAAGCCCGGGACGGCAGCGGGCAGGATGACGTGGAACACCGTCTCGGCATGCGAGAGGCCGAGGGTGGAGGCGGCCTCGATGAGCTTACGGTCTGCGCCGCGCACGGCGGAGAACAGGTTTAAGTAGATAGGGAATAGGCTGCCCAGCGCGATGAGGACGATTTTGGGCGTCTCGCCGATGCCGAACCACAGGATCATCAGCGGGATGAGGGCCAGATGCGGCAAAGTGCGCGCCATCTGCACCGTGGCGTCTATGGCGTCCTCGCCAAAGCGCGAGAGGCTGGCGGCAAGGGCGAGGATAACGCCGATGGCGCCGCCGAAGAGTAGCCCCAAAGCCACGCGCTGCAGGGAGATGAGCAGGTTGGGCCATAATTGCCCAGTAACGATCAACTGCCAGAAGCTCACCGCCACGGCGTAGGGGGTGGGCATGGTCTGGGCGTCGAAATAACCATGCGCGGTGACACCGTACCAAAGGGCGACGATGGCGGCCGGCACCATGAGGCGGCGCAGCAGCGTGGCCGGGATGATGCGGCGGCGCGCGGGGGCGTGCTTGGGGGAAGCGGACAAAGAAGTGAGGGAAACGGACATCTTGCCTCTCGGAAGCGCGGGAATGAGCAACGGCGAGTATGCCTATTGCACAGGTAGATTTACTGTGCAATGTCTCTTTTCAAAACACGCCAAACCCACACATCAGGATCACACCATGCAGAGCCGCCGCACCCTTCTCGTTACCGCCGCTTTGGCCGCCCCCGCTTTGCTGCTCGGGAGCCAAACGGGCAAAGCCCGCGCCGGCACCAAGGGCGTGTTTAAAATCGGCTATCAGAAAGCCTCCGTCACGCTGGTTCTGGGTAAGGCCAAGGGCGCGTTCGAGGCCAAGCTGAACCCGCTGGGCTATGATGTGCAATGGGCGGAATTCACCTCCGGCCCGCCGTTGCTGGAGGCGCTGGCCGCCGGTGCGGTGAATTTTGGCTATACCGGCGAACCGCCGGTGATTTTTGCCCAGGCCGCGGGGGCATCGCTGGTCTATGTGGCGGCAACCAACCCGAGCCCGAAGGCGGTGGGCATTCTCACCCCGGCCGGGAGCAAATTGAACACTGTTCAGGAGCTGGCCGGCAAGACGGTGGCGGTGGCGAAGGGTTCCAGCGCGCATTATCTGCTGGTTTCGGCGCTGGCGCATGCCGGTGTGCCCTATGCCAACGTAAACAAGGTGTTTCTGCAGCCGGCCGATGCACGCGCGGCCTTTGCCAAGGGTGCGGTGGATGCCTGGTCCATCTGGGATCCGTTCTTTGCCGGTGGCCAGGCGGCCGGCGGGCAGCTGCTCACCGACGGCACCGGGCTGATGCCCAACCGCTCCTTCTACACGGCGGGCAAGGCGTTCGCCGCCGCCAGTCCGGATGCGCTGAATGCCGCCATCGGTGTGCTGAACGATTTGGAACATTGGGAGCAGGCAAACCAGAGCGAGGCCGCCGCCGCCATTTCACCGAGCATCGGCCTGCCGCCGAAAGTGCTGGAAATCTGGTTCGGGCGTCAGAAATATGGTGTACAAAAACTAACCCCGGAGATTTTCGCGGGCCAGCAGAAGATTGCCGACACATTCTTCAAACTTGGGCTGATCCCGTCGCAGATCGACGTTTCCGCTGACGCCTGGGCCGGCTAAGCGGGCTGAGGAGCAGAAAATGACCAATATTGCCGCGAAGGACGCGAATGTTTTCTGGTTTCTGCCGACCCATGGCGATGGGCGGCATCTGGGCACCAGCGTGGGCGCGCGCGAGGTGGACCATGCCTACCTCGCCGAAATAGCCCAGGCGGCGGACCGGCTCGGCTATTACGGCGTGCTGATCCCTACCGGGCGCTCCTGCGAGGATAGCTGGGTCGTGGCGTCCTCGCTGGCGCCGCTGACCAAGCAGTTGCGCTTTCTCATCGCCTTCCGGCCGGGGCTGCTCAACCCCAGCCTGGCGGCGCGCATGGCCTCCACCTTCGACCGTATTTCCAACGGCCGCCTGCTGATCAACATCGTCACCGGCGGCGACCCGCAGGAGAACAGCGGCGACGGGCTCTTCCTGGAGCATGGCGACCGCTACGAGATCACCAAGGAATTCCTGCAGATCTGGAAAAAACTGCTGAGCGGCGATGTGGTGAATTACGACGGCAAACATCTGCGCATCGAAGATGGGCAAATGCTGTTCCCACCCGTGCAAAAACCGCACCCGCCGCTGTATTTTGGTGGTTCGTCCGAAGCGGGCATCGATGTGGCCGGCGCGGAGGTGGACACCTACCTCTCCTGGGGTGAACCCCCGGCGGCAGTGGGTGAAAAACTGGCACTCGCCCGCGCCGCGGCGGCCCGGCACGGGCGCACACTGAATTTCGGCGTGCGGCTGCATGTCATCGTGCGTGAAACAGCGCAGGAAGCCTGGCGCGCGGCCGACGACCTGATCCGCTACGTGGATGACGCCACCATCGCCAAAGCACAGGCCAAGTTCAACTCCATGGACTCCATCGGCCAGCGCCGGATGGCCGCACTGCATGGCGGCTCCAAGGAAAAACTGGAAATCTACCCCAACCTCTGGGCCGGCGTGGGCCTGGTGCGCGGCGGCGCCGGTACGGCCCTGGTGGGCGATGCCCAGCAGGTGGCCAACCTCATGAAAGAATACATGGCCGTAGGCGTGGAAAACTTCATCCTCTCCGGCTACCCCCACCTCGAAGAAGCCTACCGCTTCGCCGAACTGGTGTTCCCTTTGCTCCCCCTGAAACACAAAACCGCCACCTTCGGCAGCGGCCGCAACAACGGCCCCTTCGGCGAAACCGTGGCCAACATGTTCAGACCCGGCCAGCAGGTGTCGGCGAGTTAAAAAGGCGGGGGGCTTTGCCCCCTCGACCCCCACTGGGCCTCAGAGCCGTTCTAAGAAGTTCTTGAATCATATGAATCCTTTGTGATTCTCTCTCTGCGAGGCATCGATTCGCGGAGTTTTTGTGATGTGGACAGTTGAGCACCGAACAGCGGCTGGGCGGCCTGGTTT
>JAMFRU010000072.1 GCA_026224875.1 Acidocella sp. | reverse complement strand
TAGCTACGAGGCAATGCTCGAAGCTTGCAAACAGGCATGGCTCTTCTTGGTCAACGACCCAGCCAGAATCATTTCAATCGGAACAAGGGGATGGGCGTGTGTCAGAGGCTAAGATGACTGGTATTATATAGTGAAGAGTAAGCAGTACCTTTTTGTGAACAAAAAGGTACTCAAAAAAACTTTGGACCTTTAGGGCATCGCCACAGCCACGCCCTAAAGGTCCAAAGTTTTTTGCGCGCTTTTTTACAAAAAAGCGCTGCTTACTTTAACTTGGCTCGCCTTGAATCGGCGCTATGCCCTGCGCCTCGATCATTACCGTCGCCTCGGCAATCGCAGCGTCCAACCGGGCCAGGTCCGTGCCTTTGGCCACGATAGCCACGCCCCAGCGGCCATCGCGCTGGAACGGATAGCTGCCGAGGTCGGCGTCCTGGAAGCGTTCCTGGATGGCTTCGAGCCCGGCGGCGATGTTACCTTCCATCACGCCCATGCCGTACACGGCGCGCATTTCAATCGGCGTGCCACGCGGTAAATCCGCTTCCAGGGCCAGGAACATCGCCTGCATAATGCGCGGCACGCCGGCCATCACATGCACGTTGCCGATGGTGAAGCCGGGCGCGATCGAGACGTCGTTGCGGATGGGTGTGGCGCCGCGCGGGAGCGTTGCCATGCGCGCCTGGGCGGCATTCATGCGCGGGCCGAGGTAGTCGCGCAGCACTTTCATGGAAGGTTCATGCGCCTCCCATGGCACGCCGAAGGCGGCCGCGATGCACTCGCTGGTAATATCATCATGCGTCGGCCCGATACCGCCGGTGGTGAACACCATGTCGTACGCCGCGCGCAATTCATTCACCGTGCCGATGATGCGCTGCGGAATATCCGGCACCACCCGCACCTCCTGCAGCTTCACACCCACAAACGCTAAGCGCGTGGCGATGAACTGCACATTCACATCCTGCGTCCGCCCGGAGAGGATCTCATTACCGATGATGATGATGGCCGCGCTGGGGTTGCTCATAAAAAATCTCGCAGCATGGGGATGAGCGGACGGTCCGCGGGCGGCATCGGGTATTCCACCAAATCCGCCGGTGCCACCCAGGCGAGTTTCTGGCCTTCGCGCGCCACCGGTACACCTGTCCAGCGGCGGCATAGGAACACCGGCATCAGCAGATGGAAACTGTCGTAGGCGTGGCTGGCAAACACAAAGGGGGCGAAATCACGCGGTGCGACCTCGATGCCCAGCTCCTCGTGCAGCTCGCGCGCCAAGGCGGCTTCGGGCGTTTCGCCCTTCTCCATTTTGCCGCCGGGGAACTCCCATAGCCCGGCCATCTTTTTGCCCTCGGGCCGGCGCGCCAGCAGCACACGGCCCTCCGCGTCGATAAGTGCCACCGCCACCACCAGCACCACGCGGCCCGGAGTTTCGGTTGCCGCCATCGGCACATCGCGCGCCAGGGTAAAATTTCTAACCGGCATTTTCTGGCCCGGCCGGCAGGAGAATTCTTTTACGCCCTTGCCGCTCTGCACGAAGCCCAAGCGGTTCAACACCACCACGGACACATCGTTATCAGCCGCCACCATGGCGGTTATCTGGCCGAGCGGCAGACCGGCAAAAGCCCACTCCACCAGACGCCGTGCGGCCTCCAGCCCGTACCCCTGGCCCCAATAGGCACGGCCCAGCCAGTACCCCAGCTCGCCGGTTTTCTGCCCCTTGCCCAGGCGCAGTCCGGCTACGCCAATCAGCGTGCCGGTCGCGGCTTCCACCAGTGCGAATTGCTCCGCGCGCTTGGCTTCGCGGTCATGTTCGGCGGCGCCAATCCAGTCGGTTGCCAGCTGCGCGGGGTAGGGGAACGGCGCATCGGGCAGGCGCCGGCAGATTTCCCAATCGTTGATCAGCCGGTGAAACACGGGCGCATCCGCCGCCACAAGCGGGCGCAGTACCAGGCGCGTGGTACGCAGCAGCGGGCCTAACGGCGATGCGGTGTCCGGGGCGAGCGAATCGAACAGATCTGACATACGGTTTTCTGTTTAGCGCGCTGTTGATATAACCGCCAGAACCGAGCATCTGGTTCAGCATGAACGCGGAACCCGACCTTAACACGCAACTCATGGCCGAAATGGGCGCGAAAGCCCGTAAAGCCGCCGCTGCTTTGGCACGCCTGCCGGCCGGTTTGCGCGATGCTGCGTTGCGCGAGGCTGCCAGCGCGTTGCGTGCGGCTGCTCCCGCCATTATCGCCGCCAACGGGCGGGATATGGAAAGCTTCTCGGGCACCGCTTCTTTCGGCGACCGCCTGCTGCTGAATGCGGCGCGGGTGGAGGCCATGGCGCGCGGGCTGGAGGAGGTCGCGGCACTGCCCGACCCATTGACCCGCACCCTTGCCGAATGGACCCGCCCCAACGGCCTGAAAATTTCCCGCGTGGCCCAGCCGCTCGGCGTGCTCGGCATGATTTACGAGAGCCGGCCCAATGTGGGTGCGGATGCCGCCGCGATTGCGATAAAATCGGGCAACGCCATAATCCTGCGCGGCGGCTCCGAGAGCCATCATTCGGCCGCCGCCATCAACGCGGCGCTGAATAAGGGTTTTGCCAAAGCCAACCTACCAGAGAACGCCGTGCAGATTGCCCCCAGCACGGACCGCCGATTTGTCGCCGCCATGCTCACTGCCTCGGGCTTTATCGACCTGATTATTCCCCGTGGCGGCAAGGGGCTGGTGGAGCTGGTGCAGCGCGAGGCCCGCGTGCCCGTGCTCGCCCATGCCGAGGGGCTGAACCACAGCTACATCCACGCCGCCGCTGATTTCGCCATGGCGCGCAGCCTGCTCGCCAATGCCAAAATGCGCCGCACCGGCGTTTGCGGCGCCACCGAGACGTTGCTGCTCGACCTCGCCATCGCCCCTGCTCTGCTCCCCGTGCTGGTGGAAGACTTGGCAGCTCTGGGCTGTAATTTCCACGCTGATGCCACAGCCTGCCTGATCTGCCCCGAACTCCCCGAGGCCTCGGCCACGGATTTCGACACGGAATGGCTGGACGCGGATCTTAATATCAAAATCGTCAACGGGGTTGACGAGGCGCTGGCGCATATTGCCAAGCACGGCAGCGAGCATACCGATGCCATCATCACCGCGGATGCCGAGGTGGCCGAATATTTTCTCTCCCAGCTCGCCTCAGCGGTCGGCATGTGGAACGCCTCGACCCAGTTCTGCGATGGCGGCGAGTTCGGCTTCGGCGCCGAAATCGGCATCGCCACGGGGCGTATCCATGCGCGCGGGCCTATCGGGCCGGAACAACTCACCACCTTCCGGTACATTGTTCGCGGCACCGGCCAGGTGCGTCCCTGATAATCCCGAAGTACGGGCATCGCGCGGCGCTACGCATCGGCCTGCTCGGCGGCTCGTTCAACCCGGCGCATGAGGGGCATCTGCATGTCGCCCGCCAGGCGATGGCGCATTTAGGGCTGGACCAGCTTTGGCTTATGGTCTCGCCCGGCAATCCGCTTAAACCCGCCGCCCGGCATGGCGCCGCTGGCCGCCCGCCTGGCCGCCGCGCGGAAAATTGCCGACGGACGGCGCATTATCGCCACCGATATCGAATCCCGCCTTGGCACCCGCTTCACCGCAGACACCATGGCCGAGCTGACCCGCCGCTTCCCCCGGGCAAAATTCGTCTGGCTGATGGGGGCGGATAATTTGCTCCAGCTGCCGCGCTGGAACCGTTGGGCCCGGATTATGCACGCCATGCCCATGCTGGTGCTGCCCCGCCCAGGTGCCACCCGCCGCGCCCTGGCGAGCATGGCTGCCCAGCGTTACAGAAAATATCGCCTTCCGGCGCGCTCTGGGCTATGCCTTGCCGCAGCAGACTCCCCCGCCTGGATTCTGCTGCCGGTGAAGGAAAATTCCGCCTCGGCAACCGAACTCAGGCGGAAGAGCGCACAAGCCCAGAAGGAATAACGCCATCACTCGTCCGCCGACTCGCAAACCCCCTGCCCGGGGCGCTGCCGCCACCGCCGCCCCGCGCAAACGCGCGCCGAAAAAGCCCGCCAACGGCGAGAGCCTGCCGGTCGTGCCCGGCACCCCGCGCAAAAAAGCCACCATTGCCGGCCCCAAAGGCAAAAAAGCCGCGCCAAAACTGCCCGTTGAGCAGCTGGACCGGATGCAGGCGATCATCACCACCACCTTGGATGAAGACAAGGCCGAGGACATCGTGGTCATCGACCTGCAGGGCCGCGCCAGTTTTGCTGACCGCATGGTCATCGCCACGGGCATGGCCGACCGCCAGATTGCCGCCATGGCGACGCATCTACACGAAAAACTGCACGAAGCCGGCTTCCGCAAGCCGCTCACCGAAGGCGCCAAAGGCACCGACTGGGTGCTGATCGACGCCGGGGACATCATCGTCCACCTCTTCAAGGCGGATGCCCGCAGCCTGTATGGGCTGGAGAAAATGTGGTCCGCCGAGCTGGATGAGGCATCCGAGGGGTGAGACTGCTCGCCATCGGCCGGGCGCCCGCCAAGGCGCCCGAGATGGAGCTATTCGCGCGATATGCCAAACGGATAAAGCCGGGGTTTGCCCTGGTGGAATTTGCCGATGGCGTGGGGAGCCCGACCGAGATTAAGCGGCGTGAGGCTGAGATACTGCTTAGTGCTTTAAAACCCGATGAATTCGTCATCGCGCTGGACCAGGATGGGGTGGTGCCGGACTCTCTGGAACTTGCCCGGCTGCTTGCCGGCTGGACCGAGCGCAGCAAGAAACTGGCCTTTGTGATCGGCGGCGCCGAAGGCCTGGATGCATCCGTGCTGGCCCGCGCGAGCGCCAAACTATCCCTCGGCCGCCTCACCTGGCCGCATATGCTGGTGCGGCCGATGCTGGCCGAGCAGATTTACCGTGCGCAGATGATCCTATCCGGGCATCCGTATCACCGCGCTGGGCGGCCCTAGCCGCCAAACACCGTCATGCCCGCATACGCGGGCATCCACGCCTTGCGTGCCGCAGCCCGCCTTCCCATTTACCAGATATAACCTGCGGATATAAGGATTTTGGAAATGGCCAGCGGTTGGGCTGCCGATGGTGCGGTGCAGGACCAGATAGACGACACGGTGGCAGACGCCATTAAAGCCGCGCGCGCAAAAATGCCCGCCGGTGAAAGCCAGACGTATTGCACCGAATGCGGCGAGCCGATTGCCGAAGGCCGGCGCCGCGCCTTGCCCGGTGTGCGAACCTGCATCGAATGCCAATCAGCCCGCGATTCCAGACCCGTGGCCTCTGGCATCAATCGTCGTGGCAGCAAAGATAGCCAGCTTCGCTGAGGGCGCTCTTCCAGAGTTTCGTCTCCGCCTAGTCTCCCAACGCCTCACACCGTCATGCCCGCGTACGCGGGCATCCACGCCTTCCATCTCGAAAGATGCATTGCTTTGTTACGCTTGCAATGGCGGCACGAATCGAAATGGTTATAGACAAGAAGAAACAAATTCTACCCGGCGCCAACAACATTCACTCCATACTTTCCCGCATTCGCATCATCAGAACAAAACATCGCCCCTTCCGATACCGCCTGCGCCAAAAGCAGATGATCAAATGGATCGCGATGATGCATCGGCAGCGTCATCAGCGCATGCAAATGCGTATCCTCCAGCCCCAACCGGATAAATCCATTGGCACGAACAGCATCCAAAATATCGTCGAGCGACGCAGCCAACTTTCCGATACGAGTTTTCACCGCAATCTCCCACAGCGACACCGCACTCACCAGCACATCATTGCCCGGATCGGCAATCAACTCCCGCGCCTGCGTTCCCAGCCGCGCATCATCGGCCAGCCACCACAGCAACACATGCGTATCGAGGAGGAGCTTCACTCATCCCCTTCCATCACGGCCAGAACATCCACCGGTAGCGTATCAAAATCTGGTGCCACGCTGATCTTGCCGCGCAACGCGCCTGGCACACGCCGGGCACGTTCGTGCGTGGCGGGCGGTCGCAGTTCCGCAATTACCTCGCCATGCGAGGTAATTAGAAACGACTCTCCCAGCCGCGCCTGGCGTAAATAGCCGGTCATATTGCCCCGGAATTCCCGCACCCCGACCTGCTGCGGCACTTCCTTATTCGCTGATTGTGCCATGGCATAACCTCATGTGTACATTTATAGTGTACACACTTCCCTTGGACGTTTCAACCACCAATATCCCTACCGGCCAATTGCCAATAAACGCCGTTTTTCATACCCTCCCACCATGGACCACACCGCCCGCGATGCCGCCTTCAACCAGGCGGTGCAAAAATACCTCGGCTGGTATGGCGACCCGATTGCCAGCCTGAACGAAGCGCTGGATGCCGACCCAGGTTTTGTGCTCGGCCACACCACATTCGCGGCTTTATACGCACTGGGCGGTGTGCCCGGCACAGCCGAACCCATACAGACCGCCCTGCGCGCTGCGGAGGCTGCGGCGGCCAGCCCGACCACACGCGAAAAATACCACCTCGCCGCCGCAAAACACTGGGCGGCCGGCGAGATTACCGAGGCCGCCTATGCCTGGGAGCTGGCCCTGGCCGACGACCCGCATGATCTGCTGGCTTTGCACCTTGCCCATGACACGCATTTCTTCCTCGGCGATGCGGCAAAACTGCGCGACGTGCCGCTCGCCGTGCTCCCCTCCCAGCCCGCCAATTCCAAAGCACGCGGCTACGTCCTCGGCATGGCCGCCTTCGGGCTGGAGGAGACCGGGGATTACGCGGCCGCTGAAAAAACCGGGCGCGAGGCGGTTGCCATCAACCCCGCCGACACCTGGGCCATCCATGCCGTGGCGCATGTGCTGGAGATGCAGGGGCGCACGGCAGAAGGCGTGAACTGGCTGCGTGGGCTGATCGCGGAATGGACTCCGGCCAATGTGCTCGCCGTGCATCAATACTGGCATTTGACCCTGTTTCTTCTGGAGGAAGGGCGGTTCGACGAGGCGCTGGCAATTTACGACCAGCATATCTGCCCCGGCGACTCCTCGATGATCCTCGACCTGGTGGATGCGGCGGCTTTGCTCTGGCGGCTGGAACTACTGGGCGTGAATGTCGGCGCGCGTTGGGGGCACCTTGCTCCCATATGGGGCAAATATGCCCAGGACCATGTGCTCGCCTTTAACGACATGCACATTGCCTTCACGCTGGATGCCGCCGATGACACCGAAGGGCTGGCGGCACAGGCCGCGTCTCTCACCCGCTATATCGCGACCGGCTCGGAAAACGCCCGGCTCACCGCCGAAATCGGCCTGCCCGCCATCCAGGCCCTGCACGCGTTTCACCACAGCGATTTCGCCCAGACGGTCGCTCTCCTCGCCCCCATCCGCGCGCGTCTGCACGAGATCGGCGGCAGCCATGCCCAGCGCGATGTGTTCATTCAAACGCTCGTCATCGCCGCCTTCCGCGCCGGGCAGGCTGAGCTGGCGCACCAGTTTATCGCCGAGCGCCAAGCCACAAAATCCGGCACCGCCCGTGCCTTTGCCCCCTATCTCACAAAATAACCGCACCCGGCCTTGGGGTTCGCACGGGTTCTGCCTTAATAGGGAGTGAGCCACTTGCTACCTCGGGAGAGATTATGCCGCCTAAACCCGTCCTACTCGCCATTCTCGATGGTTTCGGCTGGCGCGACGACCCGGATAATAATGCCGTGGCGCAGGCCCGCATGCCGAATTTCCACAAGCTCTGGGCCAATTCGCCACATGCTTTCATCGCCGCCTCCGGGCGCGCGGTCGGCTTGCCGGCCGGGCAGATGGGCAATTCCGAGGTCGGCCATCTCAACCTTGGCGCCGGGCGGGTGGTGACGCAGGATTTGCCGCGCATCGACATCGCCATCGAGGAAGGCACGCTGGCCACCAACCCCGTGCTTGGGGATTTTGTCGCCGCGCTGAAGAAGAGTGGCGGCACGGCGCATCTGTGCGGGCTGGTCTCGCCGGGCGGGGTGCATTCGCACCAGGACCATATCGCGGCGCTGGCGAAAATTCTGCATGATGCGGGCATTCCCGTTACCATCCACGCCTGGACGGACGGGCGCGACGTGCCGCCGCAATCCGGGCTGGAATATGTGCAAGACCTGGAAAAAGCCATTGGCGATACCGCGAAAATCGGCACTTTGGTCGGCCGCTATTACGCCATGGACCGCGACAAGCGCTGGGAGCGTGTGCAGCAGGCCTACGATCTGCTCGCCACCGCCAAAGGCGAGAAATTTCCCACCGCAAAAGCCGCGATCGAGGCCAGCTACGCCGCAAAAATCACCGATGAGTTCATCAAGCCCACCGTCATCGGCGATTACACCGGGATGAAGGACGGAGATGCGATTCTCTGCGCCAATTTCCGCGCCGACCGCGTACGCGAAATCCTGACCGCCTTGGTCGATCCCAAATTCGACGGCTTCCCGGCCCACCCGCCCAAATTCGCCGCCGTTACCGGCATGAGCGCCTATTCCAACGCGCTGGCCCCGTTCATGACACCCCTCTTTACCTCCGAAAAACTGGAGGATCTGCTTGGGCAGATCGTCTCCAAGCGCGGGCTAAAACAGTTGCGCATCGCGGAGACGGAAAAATATCCGCATGTCACCTATTTCTTCAACGGCGGCATCGAGGAGCCTTTTGAGGGCGAAGATCGGATCATGATCCCCTCGCCGAAAGTCGCCACCTACGACCTCCAGCCGGAAATGTCCGCCGCCGAGGTGACGGAAAAAACCGTCGCCGCCATCAATGGCGGGACCTATGATCTGATCGTGCTGAATTTCGCCAACCCGGACATGGTCGGCCATAGCGGTATTCTATCCGCCGCCATCAAGGCGCTGGAGGCGGTGGATGCGGGGCTCGGCGCCATCTGGGAGGCCATTCAGGCGCAGGATGGCGCCATGCTGATTACCGCCGACCACGGCAATGTCGAGATGATGTACGACCCCATCACGCACGGCCCGCACACCGCACACACCACCAATCTGGTGCCGGTACTCTGCGCCGGCGCGCCCGAAGGGACAAAACTGCATGATGGCGCGCTCTCGGACGTAGCGCCGACATTGCTGAAACTCATGGGCCTGGCGCAGCCGGATGCCATGACCGGTCAACCGCTGTACACTTGAAGCAAAGCGCCCTCTGCCTCGCGCTGTGTCTGCTGCCCGGTTTGGCCTGGGCAGACCCGCCTGATAGCACCAGCTCGCGCGCCGCGGCTCTGGCTGTGGACCAGGCGGCGGCTGCCGCCTCCATCCGCGGGCTAGAGGACCAAACGGCACAGGATGGCAACCAGCTCGCCAATCTGCAGGGAGCGCAGGCGCAGTCGCAGCAAAGGCTCATCCAGGCCGAGGCCGACCTTGCCCGGCTGCTGCCGTTGATGCAGCGCCTTTCCTCCGCCCCGGCTTCCACTTTGCTGGCGGCACCGCTCCCCCCCGGCCAGGCCGTGCGCGGCATCGCATTGCTGCGCGGCGTGGCCCAGGCCATCGCCAACCAGGCCCGCACGGTGCAGACGGAAAACGCGCAGCTCGCGGCGCTCATCACCGCTGCCCAGTCCAGCCAGCAAAAACTGGTGCAATCCGCCACCATCCAGGCGCAGGCGGAGGCGGAAATCGCCAAACAGATCGCGGACGCACGCCAGGCGGAAATGGCGGCGGTGGATACCGATGCCGCCAAAATCACCGCCCGGCTGCAGGCCGCCAATAAGCTCAGCAACCTCAACGAGGCCGTGACCAACCTGGTGCCGCCCGCGGCCTCGCCGGCGAAACTCACCATGGGCGCCGGCGGCGCGCCGGTGGCGGGCAGCGTGGTGCAGCGATTCGGCGCCGCGACCCTGGCTGGCCCCGCCACGGGCATCAGCTATGGTGCCGCCCCGGGCGCGCTGGTCACCTCCCCTTGCGCCGGCACGGTCATGTTCGCCGCCCCCTTTCCCAGCTACGGGCTCATGGTCATCGCCGATTGCGGCCATGGCGACAGTGTCATCCTCGCCGGCATGAGCAAGCTCGATGTCGCCCAGGGCCAGCGGCTGGCACACGGCCAGCCGATTGGCACGATGCAGGGTTTCAACCCGAAAGAGCCCGCCCACCAGCCGCGCTTGTATGTGGAATTGCGCCAGAACGGCGCTCCTGTGGACCCCACTCAATGGTTGAATGGCGGGTTGAATGGCGGCCACTCTGGATAATCGGGGCGGGATGCTATCTAATGCGGCCGGGGCACTCCGCCTCCCGCTTAACGGCGATGCTTAAAGGAACGACGTAATGAAGTTGCGTAGCGGTTTGATGCTAAGCGGGATTTTCGTGGCAGGCATGGCGATTGGCACAATCGCCCAGCCACTCACCCGCGCCATGGGCGACACCGCCCCCGCCGACAGCACCTACCAGCAGCTCTCGCTTTTCGGGGATATTCTCACCGAGGTGAAGCAGAATTACGTTATCGACCCGCCCTCGGACAAACTCATATATAATGCCGTCAACGGTATGCTGGCCGGGCTGGACCCGCATTCGAGCTATATGAACGCCCAGCAATACGCCGATATGCAGGTGCAGACCTCCGGCGAATTCGGCGGACTCGGGCTGGAAGTAACCCAGACCGACGGGCTACTTAAAATCATCACCCCCATCGACGACACGCCAGGTTCGCGCGCCGGCATCAAGCCCGGCGACATCATCGTGCAGATCAACGGGCTGTCCACCGACAGCCTGACGCTGGACGATGCCGTATCCCGTATGCGCGGGCCGGCCGGTTCCAAGGTTAAGCTGACACTGAAGCGCACCGGCGTTGCCGCCCCGGTGGTGATGACGCTGACGCGCGAAATCATCACAATTCAGGATGTTAAGGACAAGGTTCTAAGCAGCGATGCCGGGCCGATCGGCTATATCCGCCTGGATAGCTTCGACGAGAACGCCGATCCGCATATCCGCAACGCCATCACCGACATCCAGAAACAGGCCAAGGGGCCGGTCCACGGCTATATCCTGGACCTGCGCGACAACCCGGGCGGGCTGCTCGACCAAGCCGTGGCCGTGAGCAACGACTTCCTCAACAGCGGCGAAATCGTCTCCACCCACGGCCGCCACCCGACGGACGACGCGGTGTGGTACGCCCAGCCCAGCGGCGATATCATCCACGGTGCACCCATTGTCATCCTGACCAACTCCGGCACCGCGTCGGCGGCCGAAATCGTGACCGCGGCCCTGCAGCAGAACCGCCGCGCCATCGTGCTCGGCACCAAAACCTTCGGTAAGGGCTCGGTGCAGACCATCATGCCGATCGATAACGAAGGGGCGCTGCGCCTGACCACCGCGCTCTATTTCACCCCCTCCGGCAAATCCATCCAGGGCTATGGCGTGTCACCCGACGTGACGGTAAACGACACCGCCACCCCGGACGATGCCTTCGCCAGCATGCGCGAAACCTCGCTCCTCAACTCCTTCACCAACCCCACCGGCCAGCAAAACGCCCCCCTGCCCCCAGCCCCCCCGCTGCCCGCCGTCGCCAGCTCCATCCCCAGCAAGCCCCCCGCCAACTGGCCCACATTCGACCCCACCAAACCCGCCACCGACTTCCAGCTCCAACAGGCGCTCAAACTCATCAGCGGCATGCAGCCAACGGGTACGGCTACGGCTTCGAACGCTCCTTGAGTAAAAAGGCCAGGGCTCTGCCGTCGTGCGAAGCACGCCTCCGGCGTGACGACCCGCCAAGGGCCGAAGGGCAGAGCCCTCGCCTTTTTTTCTCATAGGAGCATCCGATGCCGTTACCGTACCGTTTGAATGTAGGCGCTGTGTTGTTTGGGCCGGATGGGCGGGTGTTGGTGGGTAAGCGGGCTGGGTTTCCGGGGGCTTGGCAGTTGCCTCAGGGTGGGATTGATGAGGGGGAGGACCCGCGGGTGGCCGTTTTGCGGGAGCTGCTTGAGGAGGTTGGGACGGATAAGGCTGAGATTATGGGCGAGCACGCGGAGTGGCTAACTTATGATTTGCCGCCTGAACTTATGGGTGTGGCTTGGGGTGGCAAGTTTGGGGGGCAGCGGCAGAAATGGTTTGCTTTGCGGTTCCTGGGGGTTGATTCTGATATCGACCTTGAGGCGGATGCACATCCTGAGTTTGAGGATTGGAAATGGGTGGCTTTGAGTGAGTTGCCTGCGCTTGCGGTTGCCTTCAAGCGCGATATTTATGAAGTGATTGCACGGGACTTTGCCATTTACGTGTGACGTCCCACTTATGAGTATTGCAGAAACTTACAGGAAAGAGACACTCCATGCTGAAACTGACGGCGGCTGACGGCCATGAGTTTGACGTTTTTGAAGCTGGCAATGTGAATGCGCCGCGCGGCATTGTGCTGTTGCAGGAGATTTTCGGGGTGAACCAGCATATCCGCAATGTGGCGGAGCGGTTGGCGGGGTATGGCTACCGGGTTCTGGCACCAGCTTTGTTCGACCGTGTGCAGCGCAATGTGGAACTGGGGTACGAGGCGGCTGATATGCAGGCGGGGGTGGCTCTGCGCGCGCCTATTCCGCATGCGGCGACGCTGACGGATATTGAAGCGACGGCGGCTGCGTTTGGTAACATCCCGCTGGGGGTGATCGGTTATTGCTGGGGTGGTACTTTATCGTGGCGCGCGGCCTGCAAAACCGAGACTTTTAAAGCGGCGTCGTGCTGGTATGGGTCCGAGATCATCAAGGAGAAGGACCTGGTGCCGAACTGCCCGGTGCAGCTGCATTACGGTGCGGCGGATAAGAGCAGCCCGCCGGAGGTGATTGCGGCGATGCGTGAGGCCCAGCCGGGGATTGATGTTTACGCTTATGAGGGCGCGGACCACGGGTTCGGCTGCGAGGCGCGGACGCATTACAGCCCGAAGGATTGGGAGCTGGCAGAGCTACGCAGCCTCACGTTCTTTGCCGAGTATTTGCGGTAAGTTAGTGCTCCTTGCCTTCGTAAATCCACATTGGTTCTGTGTTGCCCGCGCGGGTAAAACCCATGGATTTATAGAACGCGACCGCCTTGCCATCAGCGTTAAGCAATTGCTGATGGAAGCCTGCGTATTTTTCCAGTAACGCCGCCATCATCTGCTTGCCGGCGCCCTGGCCCTGAGAGGCCGGATGCACGAGCATGTGGGGAAAATAAACGACCAGATGCCCGTCCGAAATGGCATTGCCGAGCCCGATCAGCGTTTCGGACGAGCGGGCGGTGACCAGGCTATGGGAGTTGCGGAGGGCGGCCAGCAGTTGCTCTGGTTTTTGCGCGGAAGACCAGCCATTCGCCTGATACAGCGCGATGACTTCTGCCTCCTCAATCGTGTCACTTAACGAAATCGTTATCATGGGTTTTTTCAACGAAGGTTAGAGAAAAAGCAGCCCCAGGACCGCGCCGCCACCCAGCAATACCAGCGGGTGGAGTTTGGTGCGGAAGGTGAGCCCGGCCACAGCCAAAGTAATCGCCACGGTGAGCCAGCCGGTGTCGGATTGGCGGGCCACGACCATGGCGCCGGCCAGCACCAGCCCGGCGGTGATGGGCAATAAAGCCGCCTGCACCACGCGGCGCCAGCGGGCTGCCGCATGGCGCTCGAAGCTGCGGCAGACCACCACCGCCAGGGTGCAGCTGGGCACAACCATGGCCAAAGTCGCGACGATGCCGCCGGGGATGCCAGCCACATGCGCGCCGATAATGGTGGAGATGAGCACATTCGGGCCGGGAGCGGCGTTGGAGATGGCATAGAGCTGAGCGAATTGCGCCGGGGTGAGCCAGTGGCGGATATCGACCACCTGGCGCGTGATCTCGGAGACCGTGGCGTTGGCACCACCCACCGCCAGCAGCGACAATTTTCCGAACAGCACGGCCAGTTGGAGCAGGATGTTCATGGAGTCCTGCGCCACGAGATGTAAAGCGACAGCGGCAGGAGCAAGAGCATGGTGACCGGCAGCGACAGATGCAGCGCCAATACCATTGTCAGGACCAGCGCCGAGATGGCGATATTGCGCGGGAGCTTCCAAACCGGCATGGCGATTTTGCCCGCCGTACCCAGCAGCAGCCCCGCCGCGGCGGCAGCCAGCCCGGCCAGGCCATGGCGCACCGTGGGGAGCGTGCCGTAGAGCCCGTACAGATCGGACAACACGAAGATGATGACCATGGGCGCTGCCATCAGACCGGCCAGAGCGGCGGCGGCTCCTGTCACCCCCTGATGGCGCATGCCCAGGGCCGCGGTGAGATTGGTGATATTGGCGCCGGGCAGCGACTGGCAGAGCGAGAACAGCTCGTTGAATTCGGTCTGGGTCAGCCAGCGGCGGTCGTCCACCACGATGCGCCGGGCCATGGGCAATACCCCGCCGAAGCCAAGAATGCCGGCCTGGAAGAAACCCATGAACAAGGCGCTATGTGACAGTCTCGCTGACGGACCTGCGTGCATACGCGGGGTTTATGCCCGCAAACTCCACACCGCAATGTCTAACAGATTTGAAATGTCATCGAACTGCAACGCAAATCCCAGCGACATTGTCACATGCTTCGCTTATTGCGATGCCCGTGCGGGGAGCGCCCCGCTATCCGAACAGGGATCCTTCTCCGGGACTCAACAAAAGGAATGCGAACGTGACGAATCTTTCCAAACTCCTCCGCACCGGCGTTGCCGTGCTGGCGATTGCCGCTGCTGCCGGTGCCGCACCCCGCGCTGCCCATGCCCAGGTTGACGTGCCGCTGATCGAAAGCGGTTCGAGCCTGCTGTACCCGCTGTTCAACGCCTGGGTCGGTTCCTACACCGCCAGCAACCCGAGCGCTGACATCACCACCACCTCCACCGGCTCCGGCGCCGGCATTGCCCAGGCCATCAAGGGGCTGATCCAGATCGGCGCGTCTGACGCCTATCTGTCCGACACGATTGTTAAGAAAAACCCGACCATGTTGAGCATCCCGCTGGCCATTTCCAGCCAGGCGATCAACTACAACCTGCCCGGCGTTGGCGCGCTGAACCTGTCCGGCCCGATCCTGGCCGGCATCTATGAAGGCAAAATCACCCAGTGGAACGACCCGGCGATTGCCGCGGCGAACCCGGGCGTTGCCTTGCCGGCACATGTCATCGTTCCCATCCACCGTCTCGACGGTTCGGGCGATACCTTCATCTTCACCCAGTATCTTTCCGCCTCCGACGCCGGCTGGGCCTCGACGCTGAAATTCGGCACCGCTGTTTCCTGGCCGGCGATTGCCGGCGAAGTTGGCGCCAAGGGTAACTCGGGCATGCTGAGCGCGCTCGGCAACAACCCGTACGGCATTGCCTATATCGGCATCTCCTTCGCCGATAAGGTCAAATCCGCCGGGCTCGGCCAGGCTGCCCTGCTGAACAAATCCGGCCAGTACGTGCTGCCGACCGTGGAGAATATCTCCGCCGCCGCGCAGAGCGTTGCCACCACCACCCCGGCCGATGAGCGCGTCAGCATGATCTTCGCTGAAGGCCCGACCGCCTACCCGATCGTGAACTATGAATATGCGATCGTGGACAGCCACCAGCCGGCCCCGGCGATTGCCGAAGCCATCCGTGACTTCCTGAAATGGTCCGTCACCGAAGGCAATGCCTCGTCCTTCCTGAACCCTGTTCACTTCCTGCCGTTGCCGCCGGCGGTGCAGGCGCTTTCGCTTACGCAGATCAACAACATCCAGTAATCTGCTATCATGCCCTCCCGGCCTTACCGCCGGGAGGGTTTTCGCTTTTTGCAAAGGGTGTCCCCGTGAAACTTCGCCCCTTCCGTACCGCCGTACTTGGTCTGAGCCTTCTCATTCCCGCCGCGCTTGTCGCGGTTGTTTTGTTTCTGGTGATTTATTCCGGCCAGGCGATGGCGTTCAACGGCTTCCATTTTCTCACCGATGTCACCTGGAATCTCGGCGATCTGTACAATGATCCGGTGACGGTGAAGGGCATTCAGGTACCCTCCGGCGCTGAATACGGCATTCTCGCGTTCATTGCGGGCACTCTGGCCTCTTCTTTTCTCGCTATCATCATCGCCGTGCCGCTTTCCATCGGCACCGCCATATTCCTGGCCGAAGCCGTGCCGGAGCTGGAGCGCAGCGCGCGCCGCACCATCCCGTGGCTGCCGCCCATTCGCCCGGTTCTCGCCATGCTGGTGGAACTCGTGGCCGTGGTGCCCTCCGTGGTGTTCGGGCTGTGGGGCATCGCCGTGCTCATCCCCTTCCTCGGCCACCACATCAGCCCGACCGGCAACGGCTACGGCCTGCTCGCCGCCTCCATCGTGCTGGCGCTGATGATCACGCCAATCATTGCCTCCACACTTTATGACGCGCTGAGCCAGGTACCGAAAGAAAACCGCGAATCCGCTTTCGCGCTCGGTTCGACCCATTTCGAGGTCGTGACCAAGGCGATGATGCCGATGGTGCGGGCGACCTTGATCGGCGGCGTCGTGCTGGCTCTGGGCCGGGCCCTGGGTGAGACCATGGCGGTGCTGATGGTCTCCGGCGGCGGTATCAACATCCTGCCGACCTCGCTGTTCAGCCCGATCTCGACCATCGCCTCCTTTATCGTCAGCCAGCTCGACAGTGCGGAGTCCGACCCCACCAATATGGCGGTGCGCGCGCTCTCCGAAATCGCGCTGGTGCTGTTCCTCATCACGCTGGCGGTTAACGCCGCCGCCAAACTGCTTAGCTCCGGAGCGCTCAATGTCCGCAAGCATTAGTCAACCCACCGGCCCCGACACCCCGGGCGGTAAGGCGCTGCGCCGGACCATCATCAGCATGGTGGGCTGGATCGGCTGCGGCATCGGGCTGTGCCTGGTCATCTTCCCGCTGCTCGATATCGTCGGTGTCGTCACCGTTAACGGGCTTGCCGCCCTCAACTGGGATCTGTTCACCAAAAATACCGGCGGGGCGGCGCTGGGGATGAGGAACGCCATCGAGGGCACGTTCATCATCACCATCTTCGCCATGGCCATCGCCGTGCCGATCGGCGTCGGCGCCGGGATTTACCTTTGCGAATACGGCAAGAATAAAACCGGCTCGACCATCCGCTTCCTCTCCGACGTGCTGACCGGCACGCCCTCCGTGGTGCTGGGGTATTTCTCCTACATCGTGTTCATCATCAGCTTCGGCTGGGGTTTTTCGCTCGCGGCAGCTGCCATCACCATCGCCATACTGATCGTGCCGTACCTGGCGCGCATTACCGAGCTGGCCTTAACGCAAGTGCCCAACACCATGCGGGAAGCCGCCTTCGCGCTCGGCAGCAACGATGCGACCGTAGTATTTAAGGTCGTGCTGCCCGCTGCCTCCTCCGGCGTTATCACCGGCGCACTGCTCGCCCTGGCCATCTCAGTCGGCGAAACCGCACCGCTGATCTACACCGCCGGCTGGTCCGACTACGCCTGGAGCGGCAAGTTCACCCACTCCCCGGTGGCCTACCTCACCTACGTCATCTGGACCTTCATCGACCAACCAGACGCCCACTCCCACGCCCTGGCCTACGCCGCAGCCTTCATCGTCATGATGGTCGTCCTAGCCATCAACATCGGCGTCCGCCTGACGGTTAAACGGAGCGTCCGATAAGGGAAAAAGGCGGGGGGCTCTGCCCCCTCGCCTTTTTCCTTTTAATTGGGCGCTCCGTTTGCACCGTCAGGCGGGGTGGTGACGGCCATGGCGGCGAAGGCTGAGGCGCGGCGTTGTTGCCAGAGGCCGACGAAGTCGATGGGGCCGAGGAGGACGGGGGGGATGCCGCCGTCGCGGGTTACGTCGGCCAGGATGTTGCGGGCGAAGGGGAAGAGCAGGCGCGGGCATTCGACGAGGAGGATGGGTTCCTGCTGGTTTTCGGGCACGTTGTTGAGGGTGAACACGCCGGCGTAGACGAGGTCGGCTATGAACACGGTTGCGGGTTTGTCTTCGGTGCCGCCGGCGGATTTGGGCGGGGTTACGGTGCCTTCCGCGCGGATGGCGAGGGCGACTTCGTAGACGTTGCCGCCTTCTTCGAGACGTTGCACCTGGACATCGAGGTTGATGGCGACGTGCGGGGGCGAGCGCAGTTGCGAGAAGATGGCCGGGGCGCCTGGCACCTCAAACGAGAGGTCTTTGGTGTATTGGACGTTCAGCAGCAGCGGCTGCGGGTTAGGCGCGGCACCTTTTTCGGACATATCTGGTTTTCCTGCTCGTAGTTTGTGAACCGCCTAGCACGGCGGCTGGGCCGTGATAAGAGAGGGGCATGAGCAAGAGTTTGTTTATAGACGGCCAGGCGGGGACGACTGGGCTGGGCATTGCGCAGCGTGTGGCGGCGTTGCCGGGAATACGGCTTGTTACGTTGGCTGAGGCCGAGCGCAAGGATCCGGCTGCGCGGGTTGCCGCTATGGCACAGGCGGATTTGACGGTTCTGTGTTTGCCAGATGATGCGGCGCGCGAAGCCGTGGCATTGGCGCCGGCGGGGACGAGGATATTGGATGCGAGCACGGCGCACCGTGTGGCGCCGGGCTGGGTGTATGGGTTTGCCGAGATGGCGCCGGGGCAGGCTGAGGCCATTGCAGGGGCGCGGTATGTCGGCAATCCGGGGTGTTATGCCACGGGGGCGATTGCGCTGCTGCGGCCGTTGACGGCGCTGGGGTTACTGAGCGCGGGGCAAAAACTCTCGATCAATGCCGTGTCGGGCTATTCGGGCGGCGGCAAGGCGATGATTGCGGAGCATGCGGCGGCGGGCGGGCCGGCGTTCGAGCTTTATGCGCTCGGGCTGGGGCATAAGCATATTCCGGAGATCATGGCTTATGGCGGGCTGACATCGCGGCCGTTGTTTGTGCCTTCCGTGGGGCATTTTGCGCAGGGGATGCTGGTGAGCATTCCGCTATTTCTAGATGCCGGGCTGAGCGCGGCGCGGCTGGTGCAGGCCTATGCCGATTACTATGCGGGCGCCAAGAACGTAGTGGTGCGCGGGCTGTGGGCTGAAACTTTGCAGCCCGAGGCGTTGAACGATACCGACCGGCTGGAGATTTTTGTGGCGGCCGATGAAGCGCATGGCCATGCCGTGTTGATTGCGCGGCTGGATAATCTGGGCAAAGGCGCTTCCGGAGCGGCGGTGCAGAATCTACAACTCATGTTGGGGCTGGCTGAATGAGTGAGCTGCAAAAATCGGGCGGGCTACTGTATGCTTTGGGCGATTTGCGCCCTTCCGTGGACTCGACCGCCTGGATCGCACCGACCGCCGTGCTGATCGGCGATGTGCGGATTGGGCCAGGTGCGAACATCTGGTTCAACTGCGTGCTGCGCGGCGATACCAACCCGGTGATCATCGGTGCGCGGAGCAATATCCAGGACGGCACGGTGATGCATGTGGACCATGGCGATAACCCCGCCATCGTCGGCGATGATGTGACCGTGGGCCATGCCGCGATTTTGCATGCGTGCCGGATTGAGAACCACGCCTTTATCGGCATGGGCACCACGGTGCTGGATGGCGCGGTGGTGGAGGAAGGCGGGATGCTGGCGGCGCGCGGGTTTCTCGGGCCCGGCAAGCGGATTGGTAAATACGAACTATGGATGGGCAGCCCAGCCAAGTTCTCGCGGCATATGGATGAGGCGGAGCGCGCGCGCTGGGCCGATACCGTGCCACATTACATGGGGCTGACGGCGCGGTACCGTAGTGAGTTGAAAGCAATAGGTTAATCTTCTTGGCAAAATTTTTAGCAATGCCTACATTCAGGGTATGAACGATTCCGCGTTTGATGCCGCACTTGTGAATGCCGCCTTCGCGCTAGGTGCTGAAAAAGGCTGGCGCCATGTAACCGCCGCGGCCGCCGCGCGGGCTGCCGGGCTTGATCTCGCCCAGGCGCGTTTGGCTTTTCCTTGTACCGGGGACATCCTCAAGAGTTTCGGCAGGCAGGCGGATGCTGCGGCGCTGACCGGCGTGCTGGACCATGGCAGCACGCGCGATATTCTGTTCGATATTCTGCTGCGCCGTTTCGATTTTTTGCAGACACACCGGGCCGGGGTTCTGGCGCTGATAAAATTTTTACCCGTCTGCCCGCCTCTGGCGGCGGCCATGCTGGAGCTGAACCTCACCTCGATGGGATGGCTGCTGGAAGGCGCTGGGGTGGATGCCACTGGGCTGCGCGGGGCGTTGAAAAAACGCGGGCTGCTCCTGGTATGGGCCTACGGGCTGCAGGCCTGGGCGCGCGATGAGAGTGCGGACTTATCCGCCACCATGGCCGCGGTGGATAAGGCGCTGGCGCGGGCCGAAGGGTTTGCTTCGCGCTATGCCAAAACGCCGGAAGCGCCGCCCCCACCGCCGGAGGCACCTTTCCCGGATACCATAACTCCGGTAGAATGAATTCGCCGGGCCGCCCGGTACGATAACAAATATAAATGCATAACAACTGCAATTTAAGGAGTCTGCCATGGCGACCACCCCCGCGAACCCTTTCGGCGATTTCGACCCCAAGAAATTCATGACCGACCTTAAAATACCTCCCATGCCGGATGTAGAAGCTGTTCTGGGTACGCATAAGCGTAACCTGGAGGCGCTGACCGAGGCCAACCGCGTGGCCGTGGAGGGCGCGCAGGTGGTCGCGCGCCGGCATATGGAAATTATGCAGAGCACCATGGCTGAGCTGAAGGACACGCTGAAGGAGCTGACCTCCACCACCAACCCGGCCGGCCGTGCGGCCAAACATGCCGAGCTGCTGCGCCAGGCGTTCGAGACCTCGGTGGCCAATTCGCGCGAGATGAGCGATCTGATCCAGAAATCCAACACCGAAGCGCTGGGCAAACTGAACGCCCGCTTCTCCGAGGCGATGATCGAAATGAAGACCTTGTTCGACAAGGCTTCGTAGAAAGAATTGCACTCTCCCCGTCATTGCGAGCGAAGCGTGGCAATCCATCTCCGTGCCACGATCTCTCAAGCCGGTTCAGGGCGCCAAAGATGGATTGCCACGCTTCGCTCGCAATGACGGGGGTATTTGTGAAGCCGGCATGACATCATGCCGGCTGTTACCAAAAACTTTGCACGCTGACGAAATGACGCCATTGACATAGCCCATTGCGCTCCCGTTAACTTAGGTTAACTTTTTGGGCGGGCAGCATGAGGCGATTAAACGAGCGTCTGAAGGGGCTGATCCAAGACTGGTTTCCGGAGCGGCAGATTTTGCTCCGCGGCACCGGTTCTGTGCGGGCGGCCCAGCTGAAGCCGGCGCATCAATGTGCCATGGCCGCGTTTTTGCTCCTGCTCCTGGTTTGGTCGGTGGCTTCGCCTTTGGCCTTTCTGGCAGTGTGGCATGGCCAGGTGGCAGCGGCACACCATGCCGGGGCATTGCAGGCAGAGTTGAGCGGCACGCAGGCTGACCTCGGCGCTACCCAGGCACAAAATGCGGCCTTGGCGGCCGCCAGCGGCGCGGCGGCGGCACAGGCGCGCGGGTTTACCGCACGTGCGGCGCGCCAGATTGATGCGTTGGATGCACAGACCAAAGCCGCCATCGCCACGGTGGATGGGATTATCACCGCCACCGGCATCAACCCCAAACGCGCCCTCAAGACCCAGGCCGCAGCGGCACCTTCAGCGCAGGATCATGCCGCGCTGTTGAACGAGGATTTGGCACAGTTACAGGCACTGAGCGCATTTTTGGGAAAAATGCCGCTGGCCCCGCCGGTGGCGCAGATGACCATGTCCAGCCCGTTCGGCTATCGGCCCAACCCGTGGACGGGCTTGAGGGAATTCCACGTCGGCATCGATTTGCGCGGGGCCGAGGGCACGCCGGTTTATGCCACCGCCCCGGGCGTTGTCAGCTTTGCCGGCAGCGAGACGGGCTATGGCGAGATTGTCGAAATCGACCATGGCTACGGCCTCTCAACCCGCTATTCACATCTCGACCGTATTCTGGTGCGGCCTGGCGACAAAGTGGGTTTGCGCCAGGAGATCGGGCTGCTGGGCAATACCGGCTGGAGCACGGGGCCGCATCTGCTGTATGAAACCCGGTTGGACGGCGCGCCGGAAAACCCCCTTAATTTTCTGAAGGTCAGCGAGAATGAAGTTCAAAACTAGGACCCCATCGCCGCTTGCCCCGCAAATGGGCGCGCGCGGCGTGCCGACCATCATCAGCGCTGATATGGTCATCGAGGGCAATTTCAAAACCAGCGGCGATATTCAGGTCGAGGGGCAGATTACCGGCGATATCGTGGCCGGACGGCTCGTACTGGCAGAGAGCGGGGTAATCAATGGCAATGTCACCGCCGAGACGGCAAGGCTCTGCGGCACGCTGAATGGAAGTGTGCATGGCGGCAGCATCACGCTGACCGCCACGGCGAAAGTGACCGGCGACGTGCAGCATGATGTGCTGGCGATCGAGGCCGGCGGACTGCTGGAAGGTTTTTCGCGCCGCCGTGGCGCCAAAGCACCGGCGCTGGCAGCCCCCGCGGCGCTCGCGGCGCTCGCGGCGGCGTAATTTCGTGACGATACCGTAAAATTTGCGTAGGCCCCACGGATTAAACTTGAAGAGGCATCGGCGGTTTTTATTTGACTTCGCGTGTGACGGCAAGGTGAAATTACTTTCACCTTACCGAGGGCGGGTTAGCGAATGATGATTGAGACGCTGCAAATCCTCCGAAACACCGCTGCGGCGGCGGGGAGTTTTCTTGCAATGCTCGCCATGGCCAGTTACCCGGCGGCAGCGGCGCCGCATAACGCCTGGCAGGCGCCCATAGCTTGGCAAGCAGCCCGGCCGGAAGTGCAACAGGCCGGCTTCAACCTGCATGGGCTAGACGGGCTACCCGTCTATGCCGTCAGCCCCGGGCTGGTCCTCTTCACCGGATATAAGGAGGGGCTGGGCCAGATCGTCGATATCGGTCAGGGCAATGGGGTTTCCACCCGCTATGCCCATCTCGACCGGCTGCTGGTGCATCCCGGCCAGACCGTGGCGCTGCACCAGAAGATCGGCCTGGTGGGCGATACCGGCTGGGCTTTATGGCCACACCTGCTGTCCGAGGCGAGCCTCAGCGCCACACGCTGATGGCGCGGCGCCATCGGCAGGGCGCAAAGCATGGCTTCCTTTCAGACCCCAGGCGCCCATATACTGGGCCATGTCCAGGCTCATGCGCACCGCCCCGGTTACCTTCATCCCTGAAAAGCCGGAGCCCCGGGCTTTGGCCAAGCCTTTGCGCGTGGTCTCGGAATACGAGCCGGCGGGCGACCAGCCGGCGGCAATAAAGACGCTGCTGGCGGGGATTGCCGCCAATGAGCGCGACCAGGTGCTGCTGGGGGTTACCGGCTCAGGCAAGACGTTTACCATGGCCAAGGTGATAGAGGCGATCCAGCGCCCGACTTTGGTGCTGGCGCCGAACAAGACTTTGGCGGCCCAGCTTTATGCCGAGATGAAGAGTTTTTTTCCCGATAACGCGGTGGAATATTTCGTTTCGTACTACGACTACTACCAGCCGGAAGCCTATGTGCCGCGTTCCGATACCTATATCGAGAAGGACAGCGCGATCAACGAGACCATCGACCGCATGCGCCATGCCGCCACACAGGCGCTGCTGGAACGTGGCGATGTTATTATCGTGGCCTCCGTGTCCTGCATCTATGGCATCGGCTCGGTCGAGACCTATTCCAAGATGGTGGTGCGGCTGGAGACCGGCGGGCGCATCGAGCGCGATGCTCTGGCCAAGGCACTCGTGGATTTGCAGTACCGGCGCAATGATGTGGCGTTTGCGCGCGGCAGTTTTCGGCTGCGCGGCGAAATCGTCGATATTTTCCCCAGCCAGTACGAGGACCGCGCCTGGCGGGTGACATTGTTTGGTGATGAGATCGAGAAGATTTCGGAATTCGATCCGCTGACCGGCGAACAAGTCGCGGTGCTGGAGTCAATTTCGATTTACGCCAACAGCCATTATGTAACACCGCGCCCAACGCTGACCCAGGCGATTATCAAGATAAAGGCCGAGCTGAAACAAAGGCTGGTAGAGCTGACGGAGGAAGGCAAACTGCTGGAGGCGGAACGGTTGTTGCAGCGTACCACGTTTGACATCGAAATGATGGAAACGACCGGCGCGTGCAAGGGGATTGAGAATTACTCGCGTTATCTGTCCGGGCGTAATGCCGGCGATCCGCCGCCGACTTTGTTTGAATATCTGCCGGCCAATGCGCTGCTGGTGGTGGATGAGAGCCATGTAACGGTGCCGCAAATCGGCGGCATGTATAAAGGCGATTTTTCGCGCAAATCCATTTTGTCCGATTACGGATTCCGGCTGCCGAGCTGCATCGATAACCGGCCGCTGAAGTTCGAGGAGTGGGAAACCTTTCGCCCGCAGAGCGTGTTTGTATCCGCCACCCCCGGGCCGTGGGAGATGGACCGGACGCAGGGCGTGTTCGCCGAACAGGTGATCCGCCCGACCGGGCTGGTGGACCCGGTGACGGAGATAAGGCCGGTGGAGCACCAGGTGGATGATCTGCTGGGGGAATGCCGCAAGATCGTGGCTTTGGGCGGGCGCGTGCTGGTGACGACGCTGACCAAGCGCATGGCCGAGGACCTCACCGAATACCTGCACGAAAACGGCGTGCGCGTGCGCTACATGCATTCCGATATCGACACGATCGAGCGCATCGAGATCATCCGCGATCTGCGCCTCGGCGCGTTCGACGTGCTGATCGGCATCAACCTGTTGCGCGAGGGCCTCGACATTCCCGAATGCGCGCTGGTCGCGATTCTGGATGCGGACAAGGAAGGCTTCCTGCGCAGCGAAACCTCGCTG
>JAMFRU010000071.1 GCA_026224875.1 Acidocella sp. | reverse complement strand
CCCATTGATCCTCGCGCAGCGCGTCAATATCCCGTTCCATCAAGCCGATCCTCAAAAATCAGCCTTAAATCAAACTTTCGGCCGCGCCGGAATCCCCACAGAAAATAATTCGTCACTACGCCCTAGGATAACGCCCCCCTCTCTGTTTTAGACCCGAAGTAGTGGGGGTCAGGGGCAGAGCCCCGCCTTTTCCGTGGAACTGCCCCGAAACCCCTAAATCACATCGTCACATGCGGGCCGGGGAGGGTGATGGTGGGGGTTTGGTCGTGGGTGTGGGTCCAGCTGTGGGGGGCGTGGGGGGCGAGCAGGAGGAGTAGGAACAGGATTAGGAGCAGGCCGGCTACGAATCTGCCCAGGAGTTGCAGGGCTCCCACGGCGAGGATGATTGCGGCGATGATCAGCAAGGGTTCCTGGGCGTGGATTGGCACGCCGACGCTGGTCAGGGCGGCGCTGAAGAGGCTGTCGATGAAGCCGATGACTTGCAGCACCAGGCCGAAGATTGTGAGCAGGATGAGGGTGATGAGGCTGATGATATGTTCCATGTGCAGACATATCGTGTGTTGGCATCGGTACCGCAACCTTGTGCCTGCGATTGACCTTGGGGCGAGCTGGCGGCAATCTCACCCCACATAACAACTGGGGATACGAGCATGAGCGCGATTTCTGAAATTCCGTTGAAGACCATCAAGGGTGAGCCGGCCAAGCTGGCTGATTATAAGGGCAAGGTGTTGCTGGTGGTGAATGTTGCCTCCAAATGCGGGCTGACGCCGCAGTATGAGGGTTTGCAGAAATTGTATGAAGAGAAGCATGGCGCGGGGCTGGAGATTCTGGGTTTCCCGGCCAATGATTTCCGTGGCCAGGAGCCGGGCACTGAGGAAGAGATTTCCAGTTTTTGCTCCACCACCTACAATGTCAGTTTCCCGCTGTTTTCCAAGATTGAGGTAACGGGCGAGAACATTCATCCGCTGTACAAGGAGCTGATTGCGGCCAAGCCTGCGGCTGCCGGCGGTACTGAGTTCCGTGACCGTTTGGCTGGTTATGGCATGACGCCGAATCCGGAGCCGGGTGTGCTGTGGAATTTCGAGAAGTTCGTGATTGGCCGTGATGGCAAGGTGATCGGCCGTTTCACCCCGGACACCACGGCGGATGACCCGAAGCTGCGCGCCGCTTTGGACGAGGCGCTCTCTGCTTGAAGCAAGCAGCCTGAACGAAAAAGGCGCCCCGCGGGGCGCCTTTTTTATGGTGGCCAGGTTAGTGGCATTTCTCGGGCAAATCCGGCCAGCCGGCGGCGGGCTGTTTAGCCTCGTCCTGGCTAAGGGGGAATGAATAGGTTTTGAGCCTGTTCACCCATTGCGTGCCGGTCTCGCTGGATGCGGTTGCAATAGACCCGGGTACAATAGACCCGGGGGAAATGGACCCGGGGGAAATGGGCTGACGGGCAATCTCGGATCTGTGAAAACGCGGCACGGCCCAAAGGGTGACCCCGTGTAAAGTTTTGCTCGGCATCCGTATGAACCTAATAGTTGTGAACGCCTCATAGCGTATTGTGGCCCGTGTTTCTAGCAGGATGGGCTTTTCAGAGGGTTAAAAATTCGAAATATGAGGATAATTTTCTACCATTGACAGTTTTGTGATGGTTTCAAGAAAGTTTTTTGTGCATTGCCGCATTTTCATGGAGTCTTAATACTGGCGCTGTAATCCCGCCCGGCCCATGCCGTAGCATTGCCCTGGTGGCATTATAACAAATAAAAATCAACCTAAGCGAGCATTGCATCCTGCTTTCTCGCCTGACACCAAAAGCCGCGTATCTCAGCTACGGGCAAGTCTTTTCTCCCGTGCCAGGCCGGAAATAATAGGCCCGCCACCTCCATATCGCCAGATTAACGGCCTCCTGCTAAGAGGCCTGCCCATGACCGTACACAACCACCTCGCCTCGATGACCGGATTCGCCCGCACCCAGGGGGAGAGCGGCAGCACCGCCTTCATCTGGGAGCTGCGCAGCGTGAATGGCCGCGGGCTGGACATAAAGCTGCGCCTCTCCAACGGGCTGGAGGCGCTGGAACTGCCGTTGCGCGACCTCGCCGCCAAGGCTTTTAAGCGCGGCAACGTGTCCGGCACGCTTAGTATCAAGCGCGAGGCCGCCGCCAGCATCGCAACTGACGTGGCTGCGCTCGAGCGGTACAAAACGCTGGCATTGGAGCTGGCCGCCAGTATCCCAGGCGCCCCAGCCCCGCGCGCGGAACTGCTGCTGGCGCTGCCGGGCGTGTTGCGCGGTGCCCAGGCGCAGGAAGAGACCGAGGAAGAGCGCGCCGCGCTGACCGACGCCGTACGGGCATCCTTCGTCCAGGCGCTTGACGGCCTGGCCGTATCGCGCGCCGCGGAGGGCGCAAAACTCGCCGCCATCGCGGCCGCCAATCTCCAGGAAATTTCCCTCCTGCGAGATGCGGCAGCCTTGGAAGCGGCCAATCAGCCCGCGCTGCACCGCGCCCGCCTCGCCGCCCAATTGGCCGAGCTGATCGGCGGCACGCCAAACCTGCCGGAAGAACGCATCGCCCAGGAGATTGCTTTGCTCACTACCAAATCCGATGTGCGCGAGGAGCTGGACCGGCTTTCAGCACATATTGAAGCCGCCGGTGCCTTGCTGGCGGAGGGCGTGGCCGTGGGCCGTAAACTTGATTTCCTGATGCAGGAGTTCAACCGCGAGGCCAACACTTTGTGCAGCAAATCAACCTCCGTGCCCCTCACCAACATCGGCCTCGCGCTAAAAGCCGCCATCGAGCAGCTGCGCGAGCAGGTGCAGAACATTGAGTAGGCGCGGCCTCTGCCTGGTGCTGGCTGCCCCCTCGGGTGCCGGTAAAACCACCCTGTCCCGCGCCCTGCTGGAGCAGGATGACGCGCTGAGCCTTTCCATCAGCGTGACCACGCGCGAGCGCCGGCCGGGCGAGAAGGAAGGCAAGCATTATTTCTTCATCACCCAGGCGCGTTTTGATGAAATGGTCGCGGGAGAAGAACTGCTCGAATACGCCCGCGTGTTCGGCGGCTCCTACGGCACCCCGCGCGGCCCGGTGCAGCAAGCCATGGCTTCCGGCCAGGATGTGATGTTCGATATCGACTGGCAGGGATTCCGCCAGCTGCGCGCGGCTCTGGGGCAGGATGTGGTGGGCGTGTTTATCAAGCCGCCCTCGCTGGAGGTGCTGCACGCCCGTCTGGTTAAGCGCGGCGACAGTGCCGGCCAAGTGGCCGCCCGTATGGAACATGCCGATGCCGAGATTTCCCATGCCGGCGAGTTCGACTTCATCGTGGAAAACAGCGACCTGGACGTGGCCCTGGCCGACATACGCGCCATATTGCGCGCCAGCCGGCTCGCCAGTTTCCGCCAAGGCTGACCCCATTTGTCAGCCCGGCCTCGTCATGCTATAAAATAGCCGCAATGCAGTATAATTTTCCCAGTATTTTCAATGGTTTGAACCGCAGCTTGTGCGCGTTTTACGCCCAGCACAGCGAGTCTCTGACTTAACATGAGCGACACAACCGAAGAGCCCGGCGCGGAGCCCTTGCCGCCACGCGGTCAGGAGCCTGTTTCCATCGAGCAGGAGATGCGTAAATCCTATCTGGATTACGCCATGTCCGTCATTGTCAGCCGGGCTTTGCCCGATGCGCGGGACGGGCTGAAACCCGTACACCGCCGCATTTTGTTCGCCATGAACGAGACCGGCAACACGCCCGATAAGCCCTACCGCAAATCCGCGCGTATGACCGGCGATGTGATCGGTAAATACCATCCGCATGGCGATACCGCGATCTACTTCGCCGCCGTCCGCATGGCGCAGGAATTCTCCATGCGCCTGCCGCTTATCGACGGCCAGGGCAATTTCGGCTCCGTCGATGGCGATATGCCGGCCGCCATGCGTTATACGGAAATGCGCCTGGCCCCATCGGCCATGTTGCTGCTCGCCGATATCGACAAGGATACGGTCGATTTCCAGGCCAACTACGATGAGAGTGAGGTGGAACCGAAAGTCCTGCCCGCTGCTTTCCCGAACCTGCTGATCAACGGCTCCAACGGCATTGCTGTTGGTATGGCCACGAATATTCCGCCGCATAACCCGTCCGAGATTATGGATGCGACGCTGGCGATGATCGCCGATCCGGATATTTCGCTCGAAGATCTGATGAAGATCGTGCAGGGGCCGGATTTCCCGACCTCTGGCATCATCATCGGCCGCTCCGGCATCCGCAACGCGTTTGAGACGGGCCGTGGCTCGATCATTCTGCGTGCCCGCGCCAGTGTTGAGCAGATCCGTAAAGACCGCGATGCCATCATCGTCACGGAGATTCCGTATCAGGTCAATAAATCGACTCTGTTGGAGCGCATGGCCGAGTTGGTGCGCGCGAAGGAGATCGAGGGCATTGCCGATCTGCGCGATGAGTCTGACCGCGACGGCATGCGCATCGTCATCGAGCTGAAGCGCGATGCCACCGGTGAGGTCGTGCTCAACCAGCTTTACCGCATGACGAATTTGCAGACGCATTTCGGCATCAACATGCTCGCACTGGACCGCGGCAAACCGCGCCAGATGGGGCTGAAGGAGCTGTTGCGGCTCTTCATTGAATTCCGCGAGGAAGTCATTCTCCGCCGCGCCCGGTTCGATCTCAACAAGGCCCGCGACCGCGCGCATCTGTTGATTGGCCTTGGTATTGCGGTTGCGAATATCGACGAAGTTATAAAAATCATCCGCGGCAGCCCGGATTCCAACACTGCCCGCATCGCGTTGATGGAACGCGAATGGACGGCGGAAAACGTGCTGCCGTTGCTCGCCCTTATCGATGATGTGGGTAACGAGGTTTCCGAACAGAACACCATCCACCTTACCGACGCCCAGGCGCGCGGCATTCTGGAACTGCGCCTGGCCCGGCTCACCGGGTTGGAGCGCGACAAAATCCAGGCTGAGCTTACGGAGGTTGCCGAGAAGATCAAGGAATTCCTGGAAGTTATCGGCTCGCGCATCCGCCGCCTGGAGGTTATGCGCGACGAGTTGATGACGGCGCGCGAAAAAATCGCATCGGTGCGTAAATCCACCATCGAGGATGTCGATTCCGACCTCGATGACGAAAGCCTGATCGAGCCCGGCCAGATGGTTGTTACCATCACCCGCGACGGCTTTATCAAGCGCACCCCGCTGGACGTGTTTCGCCAGCAGAACCGTGGCGGGCGCGGCCGTTCCGCTGCCTCCACGCGCGGCGATGATATTGTCACGCGCAGCTTCAATGCGCATACGCATCAGTTCGTGCTGTTCTTTACGTCCGGCGGCAAGGTTTTCCGCGAGAAAATCTGGCGCCTGCCGGAAGGTGGGGCGACGGGCAAGGGCAGGGCGCTTGTCAATCTGCTACCCGAACTGGGTGGCGACCAGGTGACCACCGTGCTGCCGTTGCCGCAGGACGAAGCCATGTGGGAAAACCTGCATCTTGTGTTCGCCACCTCTTCCGGCGGTGTGCGGCGTAACAAGCTGGCTGACTTTAAAAACGTCCGTGCTTCCGGCCTTATCGCCATGAAGCTGGACGAGGGCGATCACCTGATCGGCGTTGCCACCTGCCGCGATGGCGATGACGTATTCCTCGCCACCAAGCGCGGCCGCTGCATCCGTTTCCAGATCACCGATGACAATCTGCGCGTCTTCTCGGGGCGCGATTCCACTGGTGTGCGCGGTATAAAACTCGGCGCCGGCGATGAGGTGATGAGCCTTTCCGTGTTGCGCCATGTCGATGCCAGCGTTGAGGAGCGCGTTGCGTATCTGAAGCAGCGCCGCACTGATGACGAGGTTGAGACCACTGCCGAGCCGGGTGGCGATGAAGAGCCGGTCTCTGACGTTGCATTGACCGAAGAACGTATAAAAGCGTTGCAGGAATCCGAGGACATATTGCTCACCGTTACCGACTCCGGTTTCGGCAAGCGTAGCTCGGCCTATGAATACCGCGTGACGGGCCGTGGCGGCCAGGGCATTGCGAACATTACACTTAACCCCAAGCGTAACGGTAACGCCGTTTCCGGTAGTTTTGCCGTGCGGCCGGGCGACGACATTATGCTGGTTACCGATGGCGGGCGCCTTATCCGCGTGCCGGTAGACCAGATCCGCCTCACCGGGCGCACTGTCATGGGTGTCACCCTCTTCCGGTTGGATGACGACGAGCGCGTTACCAGCGTGTTCCCCGTGTTGGAGCAGGAGCAGGAGCAGGAGCCCCAGGATGGTTGAACGCATCGCCCTCTACCCCGGGACATTCGATCCCATCACCAATGGCCATATCGACATCATCACGCGCGCCGCGCGGCTGGTTGACCGGCTGATCATCGGTGTTGCGTTGAACGCCGGCAAAGGGCCGATTTTCTCGCTCGATGAACGGGTTGCCTTGGTTGAGGCCGAAATACGCCCGGTCGCGGGCAAGGCCGGTATCATCGTCGAGGTCCGGCCATTCTCGTCGCTGCTCACGCAATACGCGCGTGAGGTGGGTGCGCGCATGATTATTCGGGGCCTGCGCGCTGTTTCCGATTTTGACTATGAATGCCAGATGACCGGGATGAATTACCGTCTCGATCCGACCATCGAAACCGTGTTTTTGATGGCCAGCGAGCACCACCAGTTCATCTCCTCGCGCTTCGTGAAGGACATCGCCGCGTTCGGTGGTGACATCACCAGCTTTGTTCCCAAACACACCGCCGAAACCGTAATGGCAAAACTAAAAAAGGGTGAGGCGTAATTTAGCGCCGCGCCATTCATCTCCGGAGTTTCCATGAGCGAAGTACCCGCCGACACCGAAGTTTCCAACACGCTGAAGATGTCGCTGAAATACGGCGAAGTCACCATTAAGCTCCGCCCGGACCTGGCACCCCTGTCGTCCGAGCGCCTGCGCACCCTGGCCGCCGAGGGTTTTTACGATGGCTGCAAATTCTTCCGCGTCATCGCCGATTTCATGGCGCAGACCGGCGATCCGTCCAACACCGGCACCGGCGGTTCGCCTCTGCCGAACGTGCCGGCTGAATTCACCAAGGATGCCAGCTTCCTTACCGGTACGCTCGGCATGGCCCGTACCCAGGACCCCAATTCCAACAATTCGCAGTTCTTTATCTGCTTCGGACCCTGCGCATGGCTCGATGGCCAGTACACCATCGTCGGCCAGGTGACGGCTGGCATGGATGCCGTGCAGCAGATCAAGAAGGGGGTCGGGTCCAGCGGCTCGGTGCAGGACGCCGACCTTATTATCAAGATGGTTGTGGCCTGAAGCCGCAACCGCGGGCAACCATCAACTGAAAAGGTGACGCATGATCCAACGCCGCACCCTCATCACCGCCGCCGCCGCACTTCCCTTCGCCGCCGGCCTTCCCCTGAGTGCCAGTGCTGACACCGCGGTTTCCAACACGCTGAAGATGACGCTGAAATACGGCGACGTTACCATCCAACTGCGCCCGGACATCGCACCGCTATCGGCCGCGCGGCTGCGCACCCTCACTTCCCAGGGCTTCTACGACGGTTGCCAGTTCTTCCGCGTCATCGCCGGCTTCATGGCGCAGACGGGCGACCCGTCCAACACCGGCACCGGCGGCTCGACTCTGCCGAACCTGCCGCCCGAATTTACCCAGGATGCGAGCTTCCTCACCGGCACGGTGGGGCTGGCCCGCACCACCGACCCCAATACGGACAACTCGCAATTCTTTATCTGCTTCGCGCCCTCCACCTTCCTCGATGGGCAATACACCATCGTCGGCCAGGTGACGGCGGGCATGGATGCCGTGCAGCAAATCAAGAAGGGTGACCCGGCCAGCGGTGCTGTGCAGGATCCGGACTCCATAATTAAAATGGTTGTGGTTTAAGAAAAAAGCAGGGGTGGGTTCAACTGATGAGCGCAACGGCCTGAGCGAATGTAGCTCCTGGCGTCTGAAAGCCAAGGGTTTTTCTGGGTCGAGTATTTAGCTTGAGCGCGACGTCGTTGAGGTCGTCCT
>JAMFRU010000070.1 GCA_026224875.1 Acidocella sp. | reverse complement strand
GCCCAGCCGCTGTTCGGTGCTCAACTGTCCACATCACAAAAACTCCGCGAATCGATGCCTCGCAGAGAGAGAATCACAAAGGATTCATATGATTCAAGAACTTCTTAGAACGGCTCTCAGGCCCCAGACCCCCGCTACTGTGGGCTCGAAACGAAGAACCCCGTGGGACGTTTGTCCCACGGGGTTCTTCGTTTTTACCCAAAACTAGTGGGCGCCGGGGGCCTCAAGCCCCTTAGGTCACTTCCTCGGGTGTTTTTTCGCCGCTTTCGTCGCCTTCTTCGGCTTCCGGCTTGGGTAGGGCCAAGGTCGGGGCTTCGGAGAAGTCGAAGGCGAGGTTGCCGTCCTTCATCGTCACCTTCACGGCACCACCCTTCACCAATTTGCCGAACAGCAGTTCTTCCGCCAGCGGCTTCTTGATGAGCTCCTGGATCACCCGGCCCAGAGGCCGTGCGCCATAGAGCGGCTCGTAACCACGCTCGGCCAGGTATTCCTTGGCGGCCGAGGACAGCTCGATGGTGACATTGCGGTCGGCCAGCTGCGCTTCCAGCTGCATGACAAACTTCTCGACCACGCGCCCGACGATTTCGGGCGTAAGTGCGGCGAAGGGAATGACAGCATCCAGACGGTTGCGGAACTCAGGGGTGAACATGCGTTTGATCGCCTCTTCATCCTCGCCCACACGCACCGCGCGGCCGAACCCGATACCGGATTTCGCCATATCGGAGGCGCCGGCATTGGTGGTCATGATCAGGATCACATTGCGGAAATCGATCTTTTTCCCGTTGTGATCCGTCAGTTTACCATGGTCCATGATCTGCAGCAGGATGTTGAACAGATCGGGGTGCGCTTTTTCGATCTCATCGAGCAGCAGCACGCAATGCGGGTGCTGGTCGATGGAATCTGTAAGCAACCCGCCCTGGTCGAACCCGACATAGCCCGGGGGCGCGCCGATCAGCCGTGAGACCGAGTGACGTTCCATGTATTCGGACATGTCGAAGCGGATCAGCTCGATCCCCAAAGTGGAGGCCAGCTGGCGCGCCACCTCGGTTTTGCCGACGCCCGTTGGCCCTGAAAACAGATAGTTACCAATCGGCTTCTCGGGATCACGCAACCCGGCGCGCGACAGCTTCATGGCAGCCGAAAGCGCCTCGATGGCGGCATTCTGGCCGAACACCATCGATTTCAGGTCGCGCTCCAGATTGCGCAGCACTTCCTTGTCGTCGGACGAGACCGATTTGGGGGGAATGCGGGCGATCTTGGACACCATGTCCTCGACATCCTTGAGCGTCACCGTCTTGCGGCGCTTGTTCTCGGGCTGCAGCATGCGCGCGGCACCGGCCTCGTCGATCACGTCGATGGCTTTGTCTGGCAGCTTGCGGTCGTTGATATACTTGGCTGACAGCTCCACGGCGGCGCGAATGGCGTCGTCGGTGTAGCGAACCTTGTGGTGCTTCTCGTAAGCCGTCTTGAGCCCACGCAGAATTTTCACCGTATCCTCGATCGAGGGCTCGTTCACGTCGATCTTCTGGAAGCGCCGCACCAGGGCACGGTCCTTCTCGAAGTAATTACGGAACTCCTTGTAGGTGGTGGAGCCAATGCAGCGCAACAAGCCCTGGGCCAAAGCCGGCTTGAGCAGGTTGGAGGCATCCATGGCGCCGCCGGAGGTCGCACCCGCGCCGATCACCGTATGGATCTCGTCGATGAACAAAATCGCGCCGGGCGAGTTTTCCATCTCCGTCACCACAGCCTTGAGCCGCTCCTCGAAATCACCGCGGTAACGTGTCCCGGCGAGGAGTGAACCCATGTCCAGGGCAAAAATGGTGCAGTTGGCCAGCACTTCCGGCACATCGTTATCGATGATGCGCTTGGCCAGCCCCTCCGCGATGGCGGTTTTGCCCACGCCAGGATCGCCCACATACAGCGGGTTGTTCTTGGTGCGGCGGCACAGGATCTGGATCGTGCGCTCGATTTCATGCTCACGCCCGATCAACGGATCGATCTTGCCGTCGCGCGCGCGCTTGTTGAGGTTGACGCAATAGGTCGAGAGCGCGTCCTGGCCGCGCTTCGCGCTGCCTTTTTCCTCGCGCTCATTCGGTTCCACCGGCTCGGACGAGCCCGTGGGCGTGCGCGGGTTGGATTTGCCCGGGCTTTTGGCGATGCCGTGCGAGATGAAATTGACGGCATCGAGGCGTGTCATGTCCTGCAATTGCAGGAAATACACGGCGTGGCTCTCCCGTTCGGAGAAGAGGGCGACCAGCACATTGGCGCCGGTTACCTCATCGCGTCCGGAGGATTGCACGTGGATGGCAGCGCGTTGCACGACGCGCTGGAAGCCCGCGGTGGGTTTCGGATCGCCGGCGCGGTCTGTTGCCAGCCCGGCCAGGTCCTTGTCGAGGAACTCGGTCAGATCCTTTTTGATCTTCTCGATATCCACACCGCAAGCGCGCAGCACCGTGAGCGAGTCCGCGTCGTCAACCAGCCCGAGCAGCAGATGCTCGAGGGTCGCGTATTCGTGTTTGCGGTCGGCGGCGAGTTGAAGCGCCCGGTGCAGAGTCTGTTCTAGATTGCGAGACAGCATGGATTATCTTCCTTCACGCCGGAGGCCGGCGCTTTGAGTTCCGGGCTGATAAACGGCCTGCCCGGCCGGCTTCTGGGAGAGAACCCCAAGCTACGACCGGAGTCGCGGGGCGTCTCTATATAAATGGTAGCGGAGTAAAAGAATAAAGTATCATTCTTTCTCAATCGTGCACTGCAAAGGATGCTGGTTCTGGCGCGCCAGATCCATCACCTGCGTAACCTTGGTTTCCGCCACCTCGTAAGTATACACACCGCACACGCCCACGCCGCGGCGGTGCACGTGCAGCATGATCTGCGTCGCCTGGTCGCGCGACTTCTGGAAAAACCGCTCGAGCACATGCACGACGAATTCCATTGGCGTGTAATCGTCGTTCAGCATCAGCACCTTATACATGGTGGGCTTACGGGTCTTCGGCCGTGGCTTGACCACCACGCCGGTATTCGGCCCCTCGGTGCCTTTGCGTTTGTCGTTGTCACTCATACTAATACCTAAAACCCTGCGTCATCTGCGCCTCTGTAGAGAGCATATCGAATGGCGCGCCATGTTTGAAAGAGCGTTTTGCCTCCCAGGCAATAAAAACATGGGAAAGAGCGTTTTTCTCGCCCCAGTGTTTTCTTACCCAAGGATATTTTTCTTACCAAAAGAGGAAGAGATAGAAGCCTGAAGAAAACACAGGCCTCTAAAGAGAGTGTGTACGCATTTACCGATTATTAACACGAAAAGGCCGGCCCATATCAGGGACCGGCCTTTTCGTTAGATAATATTCATCCTGCGTCATTTCCAGGGCCCCTGAAATCAGAGACCGAAATCAGAGACCCTGGAAATTTTTTGGGCAGCGGCGCGAAGATAAGCGGGAGAGACGCGGCTTAATGTGTTTTGCCGAAGCTCTCGACGGCGAGCGAGATGCGCGCGGTGATCGGGGCGATCGCCTGTTCGGTCAGCTTCACCGTGGCATCGGTCAGCTTGTTGCTCTCGGCAACCGCCTTCTGGATGCTGGATTTGGTGAAGCCGGTCTGCAGATCGACAGCTTCCTTGACGGATTTGACACCGAGCAGGGATTTGCTGAATGCCACGGATTCCTCCACTGAGGCTTTGGACGTGGCGGCAAAGTGCTTGGACAGGTCCTGCAACCCGGTCGCATAGATCTGGGTGGCTTTGACGAGGGCTTCCACGTTGCCCTTGCTGAAGGCGAGCAATTCTTCGGATGATTTCACAGCTTTTTCAACGCCTTCCTTCAGTTTGGCCTGCGAGGTCTCGAGGCCTTTGGTTGCCTTCTCCAGGCCTTCGCGCACGGCGGCCATGGATTTCTCATAAGTCTTTACGGATACATCGGCTGTGGATTCAATGGCGGCCGTTGCGGCTTCCGTGGTAGCGGCGGCGGCCTTGGTCTTGGTAGCGCTCATAATCTTGTGTCTCCCGCTGGAACTAGAAAGGCTGCACAAGCCCCAACCAAGCGAGCGATCACGGCGCAATACCGCAGTGCAGCAGGATCTTTATAGGTCAAGGGTATAAGGGCCGTCAATTGTTTTTGTGCATTGCACAATATTGTCACGCAGGTGAAGTTCTGGCCATGTTCGGTTATGTTTGGCTTGGGGCCGGCCGGAGATCGTTCTGATTTGCGGTGCGCTTTACTCTCCGCTCTTAGGGAGCGGCGGTAACATATTGGCTTTACATAAAATCCACATTCGGTAAGTCGGTTTTCCCTCGACACGGCACCTGTTGCTGGATTAAATGCCAGATAGATTGTGCGGCAAATTTATCGATAACGATTTGTTGAGAACACTTGTTAAGAGAATAGGGGCGCACCGTATGGTGAAGCGGCAGAAGCATCGCGGCGTTGTGCCGGAACTGGCGGGGCTGTGCCTTTCGGCGCTGTGCCTCACAGCGGCATCCGCGCCCGCTTTCGCCAAAACGCATCATCACCACCATTACGTTGTACCCGCCGGACCGGCCGCGGCCGTTACCACGGCATACCAGCCCTCCGCCGGCTTCGGCCCAACCTCGCCGGGGGTGAGCAGCATTCTTATCGATGCGCAGTCCGGTGCCGTGATCTCCGGCCAGGGTGCGGATGTGCCGCGCTACCCGGCCTCGCTGACCAAATTGATGACGCTCGACCTCGCCTTCCAGGCGCTGGCGCAGGGGCGCATCGCGCTCGATACGCAAATCCCGGTCTCCTACCATGCGCAATCGGTCGAACCGGTAAAACTCGGGTTGCAGGCGGGGCAGTATATAACGGTGCAGGACGCGATCCTCGCCATGACCACGATGTCCGCCAACGACGCGGCGACGGCACTCGGCGAATATCTAGGCAGCGGCTCCGAGCTGCAATGCGCCGGGATGATGACGATGCGCGCCCATGCTTTGGGCATGGCGCAGACGCATTTTGCCAATGCCTCCGGCCTGCCCAACCCCAACCAGGTGACAACCGCGCGCGATCTGTCGATCCTGGCGCGCGACATCGTGGTGAACTACCCGCAGTTCCAGAGCTTTTTTGAGGTCACATCGTTCGACTTCCACGGCCGCCAGGTGTTCAGCAACAATCATATGCTGCGCACCTACCCCGGCACCACCGGCATGAAGACGGGCTATACCGACCTCGCCCGGCACAACCTCATCACCAGCGCCATGCGCAACGGGCGCGAGCTTATCGGCGTGGAGCTGCATGAGCCCGATTGGGGCTCGACCTATGCACAGATGACGGCGATGCTGGATTCCGGCTTCGGCGCCTCGCCCGGTTCGCCGGCCCAGGGCACAATTGTGGCCAGCGCGCAGCGTACGCCGGCCACCCAGGCCTATGCCCCGCCGGCGAGTACGCTGCCCGGCTATGCCGCAACACCGAACGTGCCGGCGCGGCTGGCCTCGGCGCGTGTGGTGACACATGCCTCCAACCTGCCATCCCCGCCGCCCGCAGCACCAGTGCAGCGCGTGGCCAGCAGCGCGCACGGTACCGCACTCGGCGGCTGGGTCGCACAGCTCGGCGTGTACACGCACATGGCCAAAGCAAGAACCGAGGCTATCGCCGTGCGCGAAATGCGCGGCGTCGGCGTAGCCCGCATCGCCCGCGTGCAACGGCACGGCCAGACAATGTGGACCGCCCAACTCGCCGGCCTAAGCTTCCACGCCGCCCACGAAACCTGCAACGCCATGGCCGCCCGCGGCACCTCCTGCCACGTCCTGGCCCCCGCCGCCGACCATCTGGCAATGCTGACCACGGACAGCGGTACCTAGGGCGTAGTGACGAATTATTTTCTGTGGGGATTCCGGCGCGGCCGAAAGTTTGATTTAAGGCTGATTTTTGAGGATCGGCTTGATGGAACGGGATATTGACGCGCTGCGCGAGGATCAATGGG
>JAMFRU010000069.1 GCA_026224875.1 Acidocella sp. | reverse complement strand
GGGCCTGAGGCCCAGACCCCATTAGTTTTAAACAATTGAAAAGGGCCCCGCCTCCGACTGTTGAAAACAGCGAGAGGGCAGGGCCCTTTACAATTCTTAAGCAAGCGGGGGTCTGGGGCCTCAGGCCCCAGCGGGGTCGAGGGGCGGAGCCCTCGCCTTTTTCTTCAACCCCATGCGCAGGGCAGAGGCGCGATTTGGTGCTTGCGTTTTGCGGTGCAGCACGTGCATAAGGCGCTACCACCGCGAATGCGCGACCGGGCTTTTGTCCGGCCTTGGCGGTTGGGTTGTCTATTGGGACGGGGACGTCCCTTACGGGCATTTTGCACCGTCCTTTTCCAATATCGCGCGTGGAAGCCGGACAATATCGCTGCAGACGGATGTTTGCGGCGCCGGAGACGTATATTTTATGACTGAAACGACTTTTGCCTCGCTGGGCTTTGCCAGCACCATTCTGCATGCCTTGACCGCGAATGGCTTCACCAAACCTACCCCCATTCAGGAAGGCGCCATTCCGGCCGGCCTTGCTGGGCGCGACGTGCTGGGCATTGCCCAGACCGGCACCGGCAAGACTGCGGCGTTTGCGCTGCCGATCCTGCAACACATGGCCGCCAACAAGCTGCACAACCGCCGCTTTGCCACCCGCGCGCTGATCCTCGCCCCTACCCGCGAGCTGGCCACGCAGATTGAGCAGGAATTCAAGAAATTCGGCGCCGGTCTCGGGCTTAACACCGTGCTCGTCGTTGGTGGCGTTGGCCGTATGGGCCAGGTCAACCGCATGTCCCGCGGGGCTGACATTGTTGTCGGCACGCCGGGCCGCGTGTGCGATTTGATGAACACCCGCAACCTGCTGATCGACCAGTGCCAGTTCTTCGTGCTGGACGAAGCCGACCGCATGCTCGACCTCGGCTTCATGCCGGACATCCGCAAGGTGGTTGCAGCACTGCCGGCCCGCCGCCAGTCGGCGCTGTTCTCGGCCACCATGCCGGGCGAAATCACCGGCCTGGCCGAAGGCCTGCTACGCGACCCGGTGCGTGTTGCCATTGCCTCGGTCTCCTCGACCCCGCTGAAGATCACCCAGCATGTGCATTTCGTTGATGCCGGCGGCAAGCGCAGCCTGCTCAACCAGCTGCTCAAGGACCCGAGCTTTACCCGCGCGATCGTGTTCACACGTACCAAGCGCGGCGCGGACAAGGTGGCTTTGCAGCTGAACCAGGAGAAGATCTCCTCGGCCCCGATGCACGGTAACCTCGGCCAGAACGCCCGCCAGCGTGCGCTGGACGCTTTCAAGGCCGGTGAAGTCCGCGTGCTTGTGGCAACAGACCTCGCTGCCCGCGGCATCGATGTGAACGGCGTGTCGCATGTGGTGAATTATGAGCTGCCGAACGAGCCGGAGAGCTACGTCCACCGCATTGGCCGGACCGCGCGCAATGGCGCCGAAGGCATTGCCGTGGCGTTCTGCGATTCGACCGAGCTGCCTTACCTCAACCAGATTGAGAAGCTGACCGGGATCAAGATGCATGTGGCCAGCGGCATCCGCCCGGCGCATGCAACGCCGGCGCATAAGCCTGCCCGCCACCCCGATTTGGTGGTGCGCAAGGTAAAGCCGCGCCGCCCGCAATATGCCGGTGCCAAAACCACCCGCGCCGCCTAACTTAAAACGAGCAAACCCCGGCACCATGCCTGGGTTTGTGTTTTGGTGTACCAGATAAAAAAGCCCCGCTGCATGGACCATGCAGCGGGGGTTTTATTGTTGAGCGGCGATCAGCCGGTCATCATCAGAAGCTGGCGTTGGCTGCCATTTCCTGCGGTTCGAAAGTAGCGGGGTTTGGAACCGTTTCATACTTGGCATTTTGGAATTTGCCATAGCTGGCGTTGCCGTTAATGAACCAGTCACCGGACGTCAGCTGGAACGTCATGGTCTGTCCCTCGATCGTGCCCGGAAGCGAGGGTACGCAGAAATTAGTGATCATGTAGCCGTGCGACATCACGTTGTCGCCGTCATAACCCTCGCCCAGCAACGCGTACCAGGTGTCCTCATCAAAATAGAGGCGGCGGTGAGCGCGCACGTTGTGAATGCCGGGATGCAAACGCGCATCGACAACCCACAGCCGGTGCTTCTCCCACCGCATGTATTCAGGTTTGATGAAATGCGGTCCGCAGAAATCCTCCATATTCGACAGAACCTGCTTGTTGCAATTGTAGGGGACCAGGAATTCCTGCTTGCCGACAACGGTCCAGTCATATTGCGACGGGTTGCCGTAGAAGACCGAGCTTTCATCGAGGCTGCCGAGCCCGTTGGCGGACGGGTTCGGCGTGTCATATTGCTCATTTGGCGCCTTGCGCACCCGGCCTTGGCCGTTCAGCAGCGTCCACACAATGTCGGGGTTCACGTTAACATTGGTGCTGTGCCAAACGAGTTGCTCCTGGCCGACGACCGAGCCCGGGGCTTTGTAGTAATAATGCCCCTTGCTGTAATAGCCGTCGAACGTTTCGAGCGAGCCATTCGGGTCGTAATACGGGTATAACGTGCGGCTGATTGTGCCGGCCACGAGGATCAGCTTGCCGCCGATGATGACGCAGCCCGGCGAGAAGGTGGAATAATCGGAATAGTCAAACCAGGCGGTGAGATGGTTCCAGATGATCTGCGCACCGCCCACCAGCGGGTCGGTGGTATCGATGATCGGGAACGGTATCCCACCATAGGCGCCGGTAAAGCCGAGCCGTCCGCCACGCGGGTCGAGCTTGGCGTTTACCGCGTTCTTCGCCGTGTTGTCATACACATATTGCGGCGCCGCGGCGGTGCGGTGGGTCTTATACACGGGGAGCGTCATGCCGAAGTTCTGGATTTGGTACTGCGTGGCCGTGGTCAGTAGATCCTTATACTGGTCCATGTTGCTGGCATCGACGGTATAGAGCGGCTGCTCGTCCTCGAAGAGAGGTATTGCCACCGGTTGATCAGACGGCAGCGGCGCAGAGACGAGCCCTCCCGTCCAAGCTGGGATGGAGCCATCGGCATTGCCGGCGCGCTCGCCGCCCATGGGCGTCAGCGTTGTTGTGAGCAGGCTCGGGTCGGGTGTGGCGGACTGCGCCTGTGCGGGCTTTGCACCAGCCACAGCGGCAGTTGCAAGGCTTGTGCCCGCGAGAAGACCAAAATCGCGTCTTTTCATTGTTTCGTTTCCTTAACTCGGATTCTTGTTGGTGGCTTGAACGCAGCACTTAGAACGTGTGCTGCAGGTTCAGCGAGAGGTAGCCGCGGTCGGCCATGCCTTGGACTTCGGGAGCCAGCGAGTCGGTGCTGACCTTGCCGAAATAACCGACATAGTTGAGCGAGGC
>JAMFRU010000068.1 GCA_026224875.1 Acidocella sp. | reverse complement strand
CAAACTCGCCCTCAACGTCCTGCAGTCCGCACGACCAGACATCTCTGTCAGACGTAAACGAAAGCGCGCAGGCTCGTCAGACGAATTCGCACGCTCGGTCCTCGGTCAAATGCGATAGCCGTGGCCAGGGGGCCTTGCCCCCTGGACCCCGCTGGGGCCGTCACGTCAGAGGCGTGCTTCGCACGACGGCCCCACACGCCCATTAATAAAAACGGCGCCCTTGAGGCGCCGTTTTTATTGGGTCTTGAGCAATCGCGCGTATCAGGCTGATGGCAAGACTTTGCGTGCCACGATCTGAATCTGCGCCATCGCGCCGCCAAGCGTCTGGTCAACCGGTACCCCCGCGATGACGCCCAACCCGTCGATCATCAGCCGCAGCGGTGCAATATCGAGACGCATCCTTTCCAGCCTCACCTGCAGCCGCCTTTTAAAGGTGTATAATCGCTGGCCCAGCGGACTGATCCCGCGCGTCCTGAGGAGCATTCTGTACCCGCGGGACTGAATCTCGCAGGATATGATTTCGGCCTGAGGTAAGCCGCCCACAAGCGATCGCAGATCATACACCCCCGCATTACCGCCGGCCTCATCCACGATCCGAAACGCCGATTTATGATCAGCATTGAAAATACTGGGCCAGATGCCTTGCTCGTACAGCGCTTCATCCGGCACGACGATGACGAGATACCCGCCCGGCTTGACCAGCGCCCACCACTGCCGCAGCGCTTCTGCCGGGTCGCGCATATGCTCCAGGCAATGCGAGCTGTGCACGGCATCATAAGCCTGGCCGGGGCGCAGGGACGCGATGATCTGCGCATCACCATGTTCCAAGTCAAAAGGCTCGGCATTGGCTGTAACCGGATCGGACCCGCAGCCGATATCGATGATTTTTCCCGACAGATAATTTGTATAAAACGCATCGCCACGCACCGCGCGCGTTTTGGCACTCTCATTACACATTCGGCTCAAACTCGCGTTTTGGCGTCGTTGTCCGCAGAATTTGTTTAACGGCATCACACACATCTTGCGCCGAAATGCGGAAGACCTGCTGTTCGGACCGGAGGATCACATCCGCCCCATCCGTTTTCCAGGGCGTATACCCCGGAAAATTCCGGTACCGCCCCAGCAGATACACCGTTGGAACATGCAGCCCGTTGGCCATATGCGAAAACCCGCTATCCACGGCCACAAACACATCGGACCTGGCGAGAATCGCCGCCTGGCTGCTCAGCGGCAGGGCAGCACCAAGATGCCGGACATGTTCGGATGGCTGCGTATAAGGCTTAAGCCCGCATTCCAGAATATCGCAATCCAGCTCGGCCACCAGAGTGCGGGCGAAGGTAACGGCAGCATGTTCATCCCATGAGCGGACAAACTCATCGGATGCAAAATGCACGGTAATGAGCGGCCTGCGGCCCGGTGGAAAAAGCGTCTGCAGATAAGCATCCGCGTCAAAGCCGCGATCAATATAAACAGCGGGGCGCCGCTGCGCGAGCCCTCCCGTGCCAATCAGGGCATAGACATCGGCCAGCGCACCGTTACGGTAATAATTAGTGCAGTTAATGCCGAGCGGCCCGGGGTTTTTTACCTCGAAACCAAAACTGTTGCACAATGTTCCATCGGTAATCAGATTATACCACGACGCCTTGGGCGCGAAGTATTTCAGCAATATCGTCTCGGTATAGGAACTTACGCAGATTACCCGATCAACCTGCGGATGATGCGCCAAAACATCGGCATATCTGTCCTGGCAGATCCATGCGACCAGATCATTTTCGGTTTTGATCATTTCGAGCACCGGCTCGGCGGCGATAACATCGCCGAGTTTCGACGGCATGCATAAAAACTTTGGTGTCTTGCCGGATTTCCGCGCCACGCGCATATGCCGCCGTATCGCCAACGCGCTCGGTACCGTGCGCCGCAGCAGATTCAATATGCGCTTGGCCGCCTCTTTCAGCGGGAGATCGAACGCCTGGCTCAACCATCCGGCGAGGGTCAGTACCCCGGGATCTTCCGGCCGGTCATCCTGTTGCTGCGTAGACATTTTCCCTCATCGTCCAATGGCGGTCTCACCCTGGGCAATAGAGCGGCCGACCAAATCTATCGGCCATATCCCAAGCCCGTCAAGGCAATTACCTTGCTGTCCCCAACGATTATCATTAAGCCATCACGGCATGAGGAGCGTTACGGCATGAGCAGGAAGCGAAATGTCAGCATCTATCTTTCCTCCGCAGTCGGCGTCGGCCAGCGCCTGGTCCAGTTATTAAGCTCGCTCATCACGCTACCCGTGGCTTTGCATAGTCTTGGTGTTGCCCAGTTTGGCGTATGGGGGGCGGCCACCTCGCTGGCCTGGCTCTCGGGGCTGCTCACGCTTGGTTTCGGCACAGCGCTCATTACCCTCATTCCACGCGGGCTTACAACCGGCGATACCGCCACCAACCGCGGTTATGTCACCGCGTCTCTGTATGGCGGCATCGTACTGACTGCGGCGTTGCTGCTGGGCGGGCTCTGCGTCATCGGGCTGTCGGGCATATCCATGCCGCACGGCCCCTTTATGGTGGCCGGCCTGGCGCTTATCTTCAACATCCCGCTCAGCGTGAGTTTTGAACTTTGGCTGGCGTTGCAGAAGGGCCATATCGCAGCACTTTGGGGCACGATGCTGACACTGCTCAACCTGCTGTTCATCGTCCTGGGTGCCCATATAGGCGCCGGCGTTACCTTCATGACCGCCGCCATCTACTGCCCGATGTTGTTCTGCAATGCCTGCAGCCTGGCACAGGTGCTATACCAGCACCCTCATCTGCGCCCATTCCGCCGCTTGCAGCTGCCGGCACTACGCATCGTGCTCGCACAAGGGGGACTGTTATTCGCCGTGCAGATCGCCAGTTCCTGCGCCACAGCTTTTGACAATGTACTGGCCCTGACATGGCTCGGCCCCTCAGCCTCGGCGCAGATGGCGGTGGCCATGCGCGTCTGCATCACCGCCACCAGCATGGTCGGCGCCGTCACCCAGCCCTTCTGGCCGAGTTTCGCGGATGCGTTTGCCGTAAAAGACCACGCCTGGGTGCTGCGCATGCTGAAACTCGGTACCGCCGCGGTTCTGGCGCTCTCGGTGGGAGGATCGGGGTTGATCGTGGCCTTCGGGGCGCCGGTATTACGTTGGTGGCTGCATCAGGATCTGCATCTCTCGGCGGGTTTGCTCTGGGCCATGGCCGCCTGGATTACCGGCATGTCGCTTGTCTATGTCCCCGGCGCCTCGCTCAATGCGGCGCTGAAACTCAAGCCGCAGATATTGCTACTGTCGGCGGCCGCCATTGCCGGGTTCGGTTTAAAATTTCTGGCCGCCCGCAGCTTCGGCGTCACCGGCATTCTGCTGGTTACCCCGGCCCTATGGTTCGCGCTGGTGGTGCCACTCTATTTCTGGCTGGCATGGCGCACCGCGGCATCGCCGGACTAATCCGCGGGTGTCACGGCCACCATGCCGATCGCCCCCGCGTCCAAACCGCGTAACGCCTCAGGCGGGGTTGACGAGTTTCCCCGCATCCGCTGCTTTCCATAGATACAGCGCCGCGGTACTGCGGTAAGGCGCAAAAGCCTCGCCGATTTGCGCCAGCGCTTTCGGTTTCGGCTGCAGCTCCAGCCCGTGCAGCCGTCTATAGCCCTCGCGCACACCAAAATCATCGATCGGCAAAACATCCGGCCGGCGCAGGGTAAAAATCAGCAGCATCTCCACCGTCCAGCGCCCCACCCCGCGTATGCTGACCAGGCGCTGGATCAGCTCCTCATCCGAAAGCCGCAGGGCGCGGCTGCGGGAGGGGATGGTGCCGTCCGCCGCCTTTGCCGCGACATCGCGGATCGCCAGCGCCTTGTTGGCGGAAAAACCGCAGGCGCGCAGGGTTTCAGCGGGGAGGGCCAGCAGCACCTGCGGGTCCGGCAATATTTCGCCGCAGGCCAGTTTCAGCCGGCCGAAAATCGCCTGGGCGGCGCGGGCGTGCAATTGCTGATGCGCTACGGCCGAGAGCAGCGCGTGATACGGCTCGGCAAAATCCGGCTGGGCGCGTTTGATCGGCCCGAAGCGTTTGATAAACCCGCCCAGCACCGGGTCGGCTTTGGTGATGTGGGTGGTGGCGAGAGTCATGCTGGCACGAGCTTACAGCGGCGGGCGGGCGTTGCAATGTATTACATTTTATCCGGCCCTGTGCCGCAATCGGGCCACAAGCGCCCCATATTATTCTGTACAGCCGGTTCGGCCAATCTACAGGCAACCGGCGTTGAGACGAAAGGTCAAAACCATGATCATGAAACGTAAAACCATTGGCACGGCCGTGGCTTTGGCGCTTACGGCGGCAGCACTTTCGGGCTGCGTGTACTACCCCAACAGTTATGCTGCCGGGTACGGCGGCGGTTATTACGCGCCGGCAGTTGTCGTGGCACCCGCTCCGGTTGTTGTTGGCGGCTATTGGGGCTGGGGTGGCGGATGGGGCCACGGCGGACACTGGCGTTAAGCGGGCGTTAAGCGGGCGCTAAGCGGGCGCTAAGCGGGCGCTAAGCGGGCGCTAAGCGGGCATTAAACGCGGCGTAAAACCTCCGCCACCAGCGCGTCGATATCCGCCGCGGTGGTGCGGTGGTTGACGATGGCGGCGCGGATGGCGAGTTTTCCGTTGAGCGTGGTGGTGGAGGGGGCGAACAGCCCTTCCTCCTGTAAATCAGCCACTAGATCGGAAGTCTGTGCGTCTGAAAATCCCGTGATGCCGAAGCAGACGATGTTGAGTTTTACAGGCGCCAGCAGGGTCAGCCGGTTGCTGGCGGTGATGAGCGAGGCCAGGCGCTGGGCCAAAGCGCAGGTGTCGTCCACAATGTCGCCGAGTGCCTGTGTGCCGTAGGCGGATAACGTCATCCATACTTTTAACGCGCGGAATCCCCGGGATAAATCGGGGCCGAGATCGCATGGCCAGGGTGCGCCACCGGCCAAGCCGCGCGGGGCGGCGGCGAGGTAGTTTGTGGCCTGTGCAAATGCGGCAAGTTCGATCGCGGGATCGCGCACCAGCACGCAGCCGGCGTCGTAAGTGACCTGCGCCCATTTATGGAAATCGAAAGCGACGGAATCCGCGCGCTCGATGCCGGCGGTGGCGGGTTTGAGCGTGGGAGAGAGCACTGCCAGTGCCCCGAATGCGCCATCTACATGGAACCAGGCGTTTTCTGCCGCCGCGATATCGGCCAGCGTGGCCAGGTCATCGAACGCGCCGACATCCACCGTGCCGGCTGTGCCGACGATAAGGAAAGATGTGCAGCCGGCGGCTTTATCGGCAGCGATCGCGGCGCGGAGGGAGGGAATATCCATCCGGAAATTCTCGTCGACGGGAATGCGGCGCAGGGCGGCGCTGCCCAGCCCGGCCATGTCCAGCGCGCCGGGCACGCAGCGGTGTACGCCGGCCGAGGCATAGGCTGTGAGTTTGGCGCCCCCTACCCCATCGCGCCGGCCTTCCTGGCCCAAAGCCTTATAACGCGCGCATAAAACGGCGACGAAATTGGCCATCGAGGAACCGGTGAGCAACACGCCGGAGGTTTGCGCGGGCATGCCCAGCATTTCGGCAGCCCAGGCGATGACCTGGCGCTCCACGGCGATGCCGGCATGGTCACGCCCGCCGCAATTGGCGTTCATGGCGCCGGCCAGCAGCTCCGCCAGCATGGAAACCGGGTTTCCGCCGCCGTGTACCCAGCCCATGAAACGGGGGTGGAGGTTGCCGGTGATGTAGGGCTGGATATTGGCCTGGAAAGTCTCGTACAGCGCCTCTGGCGGCGTGCCCTGGGTCGGGATCGGGGCTTTGAAGCCTTCCCGCACCGGTGCGGGCATGGGCCGCCAAACGGGGCTTTCGCGCAAAGTTGCCAGGTGGTCGACCATGTCATCCAGCATCTGGTGGCCGAGGCTGCGGAGGGCTGACCAATCCGTGGGGTCTAGTGTGCTCATTTGCGGGGTATGGCGGGGTTTTTATGTGGGCTCAAGCGGGCCTATAGTTCCCACACCTCAGAGAGCTTGCTGGGGCGAGTAAAAGTTTCACGAATGGCGTCATTGCGAGCGTAGCGTGGCAATCCACCTTTCGTGCCACATCTAGAAAGATGGATTGCCACGCTACGCTCGCAATGACGAATGGATTCAGGCCGGGCAGACTACGCCGGGCTCCGCGCCCGCAACGCCGTTGCCAAAGTGCCCTCATCTAACACTTCCAGCGCCCCGCCCATCGGCACGCCTTGCGCCAGACGCGACACCGGCACGGTAAACTTCTTCAGCCGTTCGGCGAGATAATGCGCTGTCGTCGCGCCATCCACTGTGGCGGGCAGGGCCAGGATAATCTCTTCCACCCGCTCCCGCTCCAGCCGCGCCAGCAATGCGGCGATGGATAAATCATCCGGCCCGCGCCCCGCCAGTGCGGAGAGCGTTCCGCCCAGCACATGGTACACGCCGTGATAGATATGCGCCCGTTCCAGCGCCCATAAATCCGCGACACCTTCGACCACGCAAATCCGCCGCTCACGCGCGGGGCTCGTGCAAATGGCGCAAGGATCGGCGGAGTCCAGATTGCCGCATACGGAACAACTGCGCACTTTGCCCGCCGCCGCCTGCAGCGCCGCGGCCAAAGGGGCGAGCCGCGTTTCCGGCTCGCGCAGCAGTTTCAGCACGATACGCCTGGCGCTGCGTGGCCCCAGGCCGGGCAGGCGGGAAAACAGCGCAATGAGATTTTCGACCTCGGGACCACCCATTTAGAAAGCATCCATTTAGAATGGCAGCTTCAAACCCGGCGGCAGGCTGATGCCCCCCATGGCATCGCGCGTTTCGGATTCGGTAATGGCATCAAGCTTGCCCTTGGCATCCGCATGCGCCGCCAGCACCAGATCCTCCAGCATCTCGGCCTCGGCGGGGTCGATTAGTTTGGGGTCGATTTTAATGCCTTTGAGAACGCCCTTGCCGGTCAGCGTTACGCGCACCAGCCCGGCGCCGGCCACGCCCTCGATTTCGGCGGCTTCCAGCCTGGCCTGCATATCGGCCATTTTCTGCTGCATCTGCTGCGCCTGCTTCATCATGCCAGCGAGATTCTTCATCATTCTTCTCCTTCTAGAAGCTCGTCATATAGCTCGTCCGGCGGCACCAGGGCCGCCCAGTCGGCGGGGATTTCTGCTTCAGGCTCGGGTAGCGCCTGCGTCTCTACGCGCGCACCGGGAAAGGCCGATAAAATGGCCTGCACCAGAGGGTGGGCCAGAGCATCATCCTTGGCTTTGGCGGTGGCCACACCTTCGGCCTCATCAATCGTCGGCGCGCCCGGCAGATTGGAAAGTGCTATGGTCCAGCGCTTGCCGGTTTCCGCTTCCAGCATCGCGGCGAGTTTCTGCACCGTGTCGCGTGGTGCCGTGGGCTCCATGCGCAGCTCGATCACCGGCGGGGCGAAGCGCACCAGATGCGCCGATTGCCGCAGATGCGCATACAGCATCACATCGCGTTTTTGCGCGGCCAGCCCGACGACATCCTGAAAACTCAAGGCCCGCGGTGCGGCTTCCATCACCATACCGCCGCCGGCCACGGCACGCGCGCCACCGCCTCCACCACCCGGCGCCGGTCCACCACCCATGGCAGCGCCCGGATTTTCAGTGAGCTTTTTAAGCAGCTCGCCCGGCGGCGGCATATCGGCCACATAACACAGGCGAATCAAAATCATTTCGGCACCAGCGCGCTTGTCCGGGGCTGTTTCGACCTCCTGCAGGCCTTTGAGCAGCATCTGCCAGAACCGGCCAAGCAACGGCACGGAGAGCATCTGCGCCAGCGCCACACCGCGCGTGCGTTCCACCTCCGGCAAGGTCGAACTCGTGGCGAGAGACGGCACGGTCTTCATACGCATTAATAAATGTGCAAGTCCGAGCAGGTCCGCCAGCAGTACGCCGGGGTCGGCACCACGCTCGTAGGCGTCATCGGCAAATTGCAGCGCCTGCGCCGCATCGCCGGCCACCACCGCATCCATCAGATCGAAAACAAAGCCGCGATCGGCGAGGCCGAGCATGTCGGCGACCATGCCGGCCGAAATCTCCGCGCCATCCTCGGCACCGCGCGCGATTGCCTGATCTAGCAGCGAGAGACCATCGCGCACGGAGCCATCGGCCGCGCGCGCGATATGCGCGATCGCACCAGGTGCGATGGGAATATTCTCCAGCCCGGCGATGCGGGTGAAATGCGCCGCCAGCACATCCACCGCCACGCGCCGCAGGTCGAACCGCTGGCAGCGCGACAGCACGGTGATCGGCACCTTGCGGATTTCGGTCGTCGCCAGCACGAATTTAATATGCGGCGGCGGCTCTTCCAGCGTCTTCAGCAGCGCGTTGAACGCCGCCTTGGAGAGCATATGCACCTCATCGATGATGAAGATTTTCGTCCGCGCGCTCAGGGGCCGGAAACGTGTCGCTTCGATAATCTCGCGGACATCGTCGATGCCGGTGTTCGAGGCCGCGTCCATCTCCACCACATCAGGGTGGCGGTCCGCGAGGATGGCGATGCAATTGTCGCACACGCCGCACGGGTCGGGTGTCGCGCCGCCGGTACCGTCGGGCCCGGTGCAGTTGAGCGCACGGGCAAGAATACGGGCAGAGGTGGTTTTGCCCACGCCGCGCACACCGGTGAGCATGAAGGCATGGGCGATGCGGTTCATCGCGAACGCATTGCGCAGGGTCCGCACCAGGGCGTCCTGGCCGATGAGATCGTCGAATGTCGTGGGCCGGTATTTGCGCGCCAACACGCGGTAGGCGGCAGCTTTCGAGGCCTCGGCTACGGGCTCATCGCCAAACAGCGAGGGTCCCGATGGCGGCGGCGGTGCTTCGTCGTCGTCGTCGAACAAACCCATATTGGCGCGCCACCCGTTGCTGGAAAATAGGGTGGGGGACCGGACAACGACCCATGCGAAATCCGTTGTGGCTGCTGCCTTCCGGCCCTGACCAGGTTGGCGGGCCGCGATGTCCGCCGCCGATCCCCCACCCGCTTATCCCGCGTCCTGCCGCCGAGTGCAAGCTTGGCCCGCGCGGGCACCGCGCAAACTTGGCAATCCAACGGCGCCATGCGAGGTTCTCCGCCATGCGTCATATCATACCTGCACGGCCGAACCCTTATAGTGGCGGCGCGCTCGACCGCGCCGCGCATCTGCGCGAAGACCCTGATTTTCTAGAGCGCGCCTTCGCCGACCCCAGCTCCCGCGTCACCTATTCCTGGCAAGGCAAGCCGCTGCTGACGGGGCTTGCCGCCCCCGCTGCCCAGCTGCTGCCCTTGAGCGGCAGCGCGCCCCCTGCCCTGTTCCTGGGCCTGCACCGGGGTGCCGCGCTGTTCGCGCATGACCTGCCCGATGCCGAGATGCCCGATTTCGGCGCTGGCGAGTTTCTCGACCTGCGCGGCCTGGCCAGCCTGCTGCCGCATGAGGATGCCGCCATTCTCGCCACCGCCCGCGGCATGCTGATCTGGCATGCCACACACCGCTTCTGCCCCGCCTGCGGCCATGCGCTCACCCCCGTGCGCGGCGGCTGGGTGCTGCATTGCAACGCCTGCGGGCGCGAACAATTCCCGCGCACCGATACCGCGGTCATCATGCTCATCACCAAAGGCGGGAAGCTTCTCCTCGGCCAGTCGCACCGCTTTCCGCCGGACCGCAATTTTTATTCCACTTTGGCCGGGTTCGTGGAGCCAGGCGAGGCGCTGGAAGATGCGGTGCGGCGCGAAGTGCTGGAGGAGGTTGGCGTACAGGTAGGCGAGGTGATGTACCACTCCAGCCAGCCCTGGCCGTTCCCCGCCTCCATCATGCTCGGCTATTACGGCGAGGGCTTAACCGACGACATCGTACTGCAGGAAAGCGAGATGCGCGACGCGAAATGGTTCACGCCCGAGGATATCGCGAACCGGCATGCGCTCGGTTTCGAACTGCCGCCACCGGATTCCATTGCCCGCGCGCTGATCGAAGACTGGCTCGCCGCGAATAAATAAAAAGCCGGCAAATAAAAAAGCGGGGGATTGCTCCCCCGCTTTTAAACTTTTCCTGAAGCAGTTCCCGGGAAAAGCTCCCAGAAAAGATCCAGAAAAACGAGGCTTAAACTTCGGCCGGGCTCTCGGAGGTCGAAACCGGGGTCTCGACGGAAGGTGCCGCTTTCTTCGCCCGCTTCACAGGCTTTTTTGGTGAAGCGATCTTTTTTGGTGCAGCGGTCTTCTTCGGCGCAACGGCCTTCTTGGGTGCGGCCTTCTTGGCGGCCGGTTTCTTCACGGCGGCGGCCTTCTTCGGGGCAGCGGCCTTCTTGGCAACCGGCTTCTTAACGGCGGCCTTCTTCGGCGCAACAGCCTTCTTGGCTACGGCCTTCTTGGCAGCCGGCTTCTTCACGGCGGCAACCTTCTTCGGCGCAGCAGCCTTCTTGGCAACCGGTTTCTTAACGGCGGCCTTCTTCGGCGCAACAGTCTTCTTGGCCACGGCCTTCTTGGCAACCGGCTTCTTCACGGCAGCAGCCTTCTTCGGCGCAGCAGCCTTCTTGGCAACCGGTTTCTTAACAGCGGCGGCCTTCTTGGGGGCAGCGACTTTCTTCGGCGCAGCCTTCTTAGCGGCCGGCTTCTTCACGGCAGCCTTCTTCGGCGCCGCAACTTTCTTCGCCGGTGCCTTCACCGCGGCTTTTTTCGCGGCAGGCTTCTTCACGACGAGTTTCTTCGCGGCGGGTTTCTTCGCAGCGGTTTTCTTCGCCGGTGCCTTAACGGCCAGCGGCTGGGCACGCAGTGTGGTGTCTTCAGTGGTCACGAGTGTTGCTCCTTTAATTTGCTTAAGTTGGGTACAGTTCGGCGCAGCGGCGTCCGGCACGGGATACTCTTCATTCAACGGCACAGACCGTCCTTCTTGTTTCGCGTGCGGGCCACTTTACCGATCCCCACTTGACTTAGTTCCAAGTCTGACTCGGCTGCGGCGCGAATCGCGCGATGCACGCAAGAATCGCTATTCTGCTTTACGCAACAGCATGTCAACAAAAAGCATCACAAAATGATGCATTCGATGCATTTTTTTTATCAACTGCTGCAAAAACACGCCGCAGCGAATCATATCGGCCCCGTTTTTCATTCCGTGAAGCCCCAGTTCAGCGCCAGTGCAGCTCCGCCACACGTCGCGCAAAAATGCAAAGCGAGTCGTCTCATGCTTGAATTTGTGCGGCACAGGCGCATGATCATTCCATGCAAAACCCGCCACAACCGAAATCCGATTTCGAGCGCTGGCCACCGGCGCAAACGCTAACGCCGCCGGAATGGGACATGCCCGGCTGGGTCGAAACCATCAAACGCGGCGTGTTCGGGCGCTGTCCCAGCTGCGGCACAACCCCGATTTTTGATGGTTACCTCAAGGTGCATGACAAATGCCTTAACTGTTCCGCCCCTCTGGGCGACATGCCGGCAGATGATGCGCCGCCCTATATCGCCATGCTCGTGGTGCTCCACTTCCTGGCGCTCTTTCTCGTGGTTTTCTATCGCGGCGGTTACCGGCCCGGGCTGGTGATGTCGGGGTTCCTGCTGCTTGTGCTGGCACTGTTGTGCATGGCCGCTCTGCGTATGGCCAAGGGCGCGGTCATCGGCATTCTCCTCAAACTTGGATTGCGCCGCGAGAAGCTCAGATGACAGATGTGAAAGGCCGCCTGCTCCGCATCGTGCTGGATGGCGAATCCCTGCATCGTCTTTCGCCGCTGCAAGAGGCGGATCTCGCCCAGGCGGTTAAAGATTTGCAAGGCGACAACGAATTCATCCCCGCGGCACAGCCGGGTCTGCAAGGCCTGCTGCATCTCTCCATTCAGGAAGGCCGCCTGGCCTTCGACATACGCGACCTCGACGATCAGCCGGTACAGGTGGTGATCCTCGCCCTCGGCCCGTTCAGAATGCTGATCAAAGATTACCAAATGTTGCTGGATTCCTATGCGAGTGCGGTGGCCGAAGGACGCGAGGCGCGCATCCAGGCGATCGATATGGGACGCCGCGGCCTGCATAATGAAGGTGCGGAATTGATGATGGAACGGTTAAAGGGTAAGGTGGAGATAGATTTTCCCACTGCGAGGCGGCTATTCACACTGGTCTGCGCCCTGCATCAAAAGCTTTAGGATTTTGTGATGATGAAAGTTAAACGATGAAAATCGACGGCACCCCTTATCGTTCAATCTGGGTGGATGAGACCGATAGCTGGTCCATCCGCATCATCGACCAGACCAAATTGCCCTGGGCGCTCGACCTCGTGCGCATCACCGATATGGATACGATGGCGCATGCGATTAAAGCCATGCTGGTGCGCGGCGCGCCGCTCATAGGTGCCAGTGCCGCTTATGGTGTGGCGCTCGCCATGCGTGCCGATGCATCCGATGCGAACCTCGCCAATGCCCTCGCCGTGCTCGGCGAGACGCGCCCCACCGCCATTAACCTGCGCTGGGCCCTGGCACGCATGCAAGCCGCCCTCCAGCCGCTCCGCCCCAATGCCCGCGCGGGTGCCGCCTATGCCGAGGCCGCCGCGATTTGCGATGAGGATGTGGCCACAAATAAATCCATCGGCGCGCACGGTCTGCCGCTCATCGCCGCGCGCGGGCAGAACGGAAGGCGCGTGAACATACTTACCCATTGCAATGCCGGATGGATCGCGACGGTCGATTGGGGCACTGCTCTTGCCCCAATTTACATGGCGCATGACTCCGGCCTGAACGTGCATGTGTGGGTCGAGGAAACCCGCCCGCGCAACCAGGGCGCATCCCTCACCGCCTGGGAACTGGGCAAGCACGGCGTGCCGCACACGGTCATCACCGATAATGCTGGTGGACATATGATGCAGCGCGGCGATGTCGATCTCGTCATCGTCGGCACCGACCGCGTGACGCGCGCCGGCGATGTCGCCAACAAGATCGGCACCTACCTGAAGGCACTCGCGGCGCGCGACAACGGCGTACCCTTCTGGGTCGCTCTGCCCTCCACCACCATCGATTGGAAGATCAGCGACGGGCTGACCGACATTCCGATCGAAGAACGGCCGGCCTCCGAGGTGACGACCATGACAGGCCGCGCGCTGGATGGTTCCATCGCCACCGTGCGCATCGTGCCCACCTCCAGCCCTGCTGCAAACCCAGCATTCGACGTTACTCCGGCGCGTCTTGTCTCTGGTCTGATTACCGAGCGCGGGTTGTGCGATGCCAACGAGGCCGCACTCTCCGAAATGTTCAAGGACCTCTCAGCCAAGGAGGCTTCGGTAGCCAAGGAACTTGCGTAAAGCGCTTCCGCTGCTCCTCGCGTTAGGCGGCTGCGCGGTGCAAAACCACGCGCCGCCTTTTGCGAACGTGCCCTACGCGCCCTTCTCGCGCAGTGCCGCCATCGCCGTCGCCACCGATGAATGGCGGCTCTGGGGCAGCCGTGTGGGCCAGCCACCCGACTACACGCAGACCGAAGCCAGCATGGGCGAACGCCAGCCTGGGCTATGGCAGCGCGTGGGCGAATATTGGTGGGAAGGAATGAATGCCGGCGAGCCGGACGCCGCGTATACCGGCAAGCATGACGCACGGGGCCATGTCTTTACCGTGCCGGAAAATGGTGCATACGCTTGGTCCGCCGCCTTTATATCTTATGTCATGCGTATCGCCGGCGCCGGGCGCGCATTTCCCTACGCGCCGGACCACGCCACTTATATAAACTACGCCGCGCGCGCGGCCGCGGGGCATGTCACCCGTCCACTGCTCATCGCTGAAAACCCCGCCACCTACGCACCCCGCCTCGGCGACCTCGCCTGCTTCCCGCGCGGCCACGCACATGCCCTCACCTTCGCCGATCTGCCGACAGCGCATAATTTCCCCGCCCATTGCGGCATCGTCGTCGCGGCAGCGCCGTATGATATCGACATCATCGGCGGCAATGTGGATGACGCCGTGGTGCTGGAACACGTACCCACGAACGCGCAGGGGTTGATCGACGATACCAGCGAAAACTGGTTCGTGGTTTTGCGTGTATTATACCAGTCATCGCGGTCTCTGACTCTTTGTACGATTCCGAAATTCGGCTGGGCTGTGATTCACTGAGGCGCGCCGATTCGGGTGCGGGAGGTGGGTATGGGTCGGCCGGTTGAGATCACGAATTT
>JAMFRU010000067.1 GCA_026224875.1 Acidocella sp. | reverse complement strand
TATTGCCGACTTTCTGCATCGCCTTGGAGATCATCTCGCCGATTTCGGTCTCGCCGTTGGCGGAGATGGTGCCAACCTGGGCGGTTTCGGCCGGGGTGGTGATCTTGCGGCTGCGGGTCTGCAGCTCGGCGACAACAGCGGAAACCGCCTTATCAATGCCGCGGCGCAGATCCATCGGGTTGAGGCCAGCGGCCACAGCCTTCACGCCCTCACGAACGATGGCCTGGGCCAGCACGGTCGCGGTGGTGGTGCCGTCGCCGGCCAGGTCGTTGGTCTTGGAAGCAACTTCGCGAATGAGCTGGGCGCCCAGGTTCTCGAAGCGGTCAGACAGCTCGATTTCCTTGGCGACGGTAACGCCGTCCTTGGTAATGCGCGGGGCGCCGAAGGACTTCTCGATGACGACATTGCGGCCCTTGGGGCCGAGCGTCACTTTAACGGCATTGGCGAGGATATCGACGCCGCGCAGCATACGGTCGCGCGCGTCAGACCCAAAACGGACATCTTTAGCAGCCATGTAATTAGCTCCTTATGTTGGAGCGACCCGATTCAGACTACGCGGCAAGCCGCTTCGTCATCGGGGCGCTATGGTTGATTAAGCGGCAATAATGCCGAGAATGTCGGATTCTTTCATGATCAGCAGGTCTTCGCCGCCGATCTTGACTTCGGTGCCGGACCATTTGCCGAACAGCACGCGGTCGCCAGCTTTCACATCCAGGGCCACGATGGCACCGGCTTCGTTACGCGCACCGGCGCCGGCGGAGACGACTTCGCCTTCCTGGGGCTTTTCCTTGGCGGTGTCGGGGATGATGATACCGCCGGCGGTCTTTTCTTCGGCGGTGATACGGCGGACCACAACGCGGTCATGCAGGGGGCGGAAATTCGCCATGTCGATCGCTCCTAAACGTTTATTGTCTTAAAAGCCTTACAACCCGCCCGGCCCGGCATAGCGGCACCGCGGTTGTTAGCACTCCCGGGTAGAGAGTGCCACGGGTCTAGTGCGGGCGGCTTTGGAAGTCAAGAACGGCAGCACTCACGGTAGTTGAGTGACAAGTTGCTGGTAATGCACAGATTTTTATTGCGCATCAACGGGTAAGTCATGGCAGAATGATCCTCCCGGTACCGCTTCACATTGTGTACGTTATCCCATCAAGGAGCGATTGAGGATGAACCTTGCCTTACAGCTGCGCGATTACCGCCTGACCACCGCCGAAATCCTGTATCATTTGCCCGACCACCCGAGCGTGCTGCAGAGCTATATCTGGCAGGAGCTGGACATTGCCCCGAAATTCCCCGTGCTGCACAAATTTCTCGATTTCTGGTCGAGCAATCTGGACGGCAAACTACATTCGGTGCGGGTCGGCAGCAGCACGCTGATCACGCCGAGCGAGTGGCGCCAGGGCACGCTGCTGACGCTCCAGTAGGGCGCTTCAATAAGGCAAGAAACTTAATCGTCATGGGTAAAAACATGCTGGTCTTGGTGTAACATTAAGGTTTTTATCGGCTTCTGGGCTTGGTGTTCACGGAGGCAGACCAAGCATGCTCCAGTACAAGCGTTCGATCTATCACCGCGTCGTTTTATATTCATTGGTGCTGCTCAGCATCGGGCTTACCCAGGCCGCCGCCGATATTCTGACATTGCATGAGGTAACCCAGAACAGCATGGCGCTGGAGCGCAACTGGGCCCAGGGCGCCACCCTGCTGGGTGACATTGATCACGCTGTTCAGGCTGTCCGCCTCGCCGAAGTCGAGCGCGGGCTGGACTTCGGCGAGCCCGGGCTCAGCATGGTCGATGCCGAAGCGGCGCTGCAGCGGCGGGAGGTGGCGGCGTATGAGCAGCGCTACAACCGGCTGCTGCAAGGCGGCAATACCGTGCAACTCCAAGCGTTTGACCGTGCCTGGGCGCGTTATCAATCCGACCACGATCTCTGGGTCCAGAGCACCGGCGATGCAGTGGCATTGCCGGGGGCAAAGCTGAATAACGACCATCATGCCACCGGCCTTGCCCTTGCCGTGCTGGTTGAGGCCTACCAGTCCCAAGGGGTGGCCCGCGCTGCCGCCCAGGCGCGCACCGCACACCGCACCATGCTGCTCGACCTGGTGGCGGCTGCGCTCTGCGTCTCCTTCGTGATGCTCATGCAGTTCGGCGCCCGCAGGGATATCGTCGCCCCCATCCAGGCCATTACCGAAGCCATGACCCTGCTGGCCGCCGGCGTGCGGGACACAGCCATTCCCGGGCGCGAACGGCGCGACGAGATAGGTGCCATGGCCGCCGCCTGCGAGGTGTTCCGGCTGAATGTGGTGGCCCTGGACCATGCGCACGAGACCGCGCGCCAGGCCGAGGAGCAGGCGCAACTGCTGGCAAGGCACGACGCGCTGACCGGGCTGCCCAACCGCCGCCTGTTCTCGGTTAATCTCGAAACAGCTTTGGTCCGCGCCCAGAAGGGCAAAAGCTGCTATGCGCTGCTGCTCATCGACCTCGACGATTTCAAGAAGGTGAACGACATCCAGGGCCACCAGGCCGGCGATGTGGTGCTGTGCGAGGTCGGGCGGCGGCTGGAAGCGTCACTGCGCAGAAACGACACGCTGGCGCGGCTCGGCGGCGATGAATTCGCGATCATCACCCAGGGCGGCCTGGACCTGCAGGAGCATCTGGAACAGACCAAGCGCCTGGCCGGCCGCCTGCTCGGCATCATCCGCCGGCCCATCGAAATCGGCGACACCAAGACGGAAATAGGTGCGAGCATCGGCATCGCCTCCTTTGCCGCCAACGTTGAATCAAGCGGCGGCGCTACGGATGATGTCACCAGCCTGCTGCGCGCGGCGGATATCGCCATGTACCGCGCCAAGCAAAGCGGCCGCTTCACCTACCGCTTCTTCGAGCAAAGCATGGACGACGAGATGCGCGCCCGCGAAGCGCTGGAACGCGATGTCGCCAAAGCCATCGCCGATGGCGCGATCCGCCCGCATTACCAGCCGCTGGTGGATATCGGGCGCCAGCGCATCCGCGGCTTCGAGGCGCTGGCCCGCTGGACCCATCCGGTGCGCGGCGCGGTGCCGCCGGACGTGTTCATCCCCATCATCGAACAGCTCGGCCTCACCGCGGAACTCAGCAACTGTATCCTGCGCCACGCCTGCCGCGACGCGCGCCACTGGCCGGCGGACATCTGCGTCGCCATCAATATCTCGCCCCACGAGCTGAAAGATGACGCCATGCCGCTGCGCTTCGCGAAAATTCTGCAGGAAGAAGGCCTGCCGCCGCAACGGCTGGAAGTGGAGGTAACCGAAAGCGCGCTGGTAAGCGATCTCGCCACCGCCAAGGCAATTCTGGCCGCACTCCAGGACCAGGGCATGACCATCTGCCTTGATGACTTCGGCACCGGCTACTCCAGCCTGTACCATCTGCGCGAGCTGAAATTCGATAAAATCAAAATAGACCGCTCCTTCGTGCAAGCCATGCGCGGCAATGCCGAAAGCGAGAAGATCATCGACGCCATCCTCGGCCTCACCGGCAGCATGAACCTGCCCGTGGTGGCCGAAGGCATAGAAGACGCCGTAACCCTGCGCATGCTCACCGCAAAAGGCTGCGAACTCGGCCAAGGCTACTACTTCGGCAAAGCCATGCCCGCCGCCTCCGCCACTGCCGCCCTCCTCGCCCAAGGCACAGAAGCCGTGTCGGCTTAAGTGGCAGGGGCAAAGCCCCTGCCACTTAATCCACCCGGCGTTTGTACTTGGGTTTGGGGCGTTCGGCGGCGATGCCGCCGTGTAGGGCGGAGCCGCGGCCGGAGAGGGAGGGGTTGGTCATGAAGTAGTCGTGGGCGGAGGCGGCGGGATCGCCTGGGGTTACGCGGACCCAGGTGCCGTCGGGCTGCATGATGGAGCTTTGGGCGTCGTCGCGCAGGTTTACGACCATGATCTGGTCCAGGATTTGCGCGTGTACGGTTGGGTTATGGATGGGCACGAGGGTTTCCACACGCATGTCCATGTTGCGGGCCATCCAGTCGGCGGAGGAGATGAACACTTTGGCGTCGCGCGAGGGCAAAGTGTGGCCATCGGCGAAGGCGTAGACGCGGGCGTGTTCGAGGAAGCGCCCGACGATGGATTTTACCTTAATATTATCGGACAGGCCCGGCACGCCGGGGCGCAGGCAGCAGATGCCGCGCACGATAATGGAGATATTCACCCCGGCTTGGCTGGCCTCGTAGAGCTGGTCGATCAGCCGGTCATCGACCAGTGAGTTCATTTTCAGCCAGATGCCGGAGGGTTTGCCGGATTTGGCATTGGCAATTTCAGCATCGACCAAAGCGGCCAGGGTTTTGCGTGTGGTGAGCGGCGAGAAGCCGAGTTGTTCCATGGCTTCGGGGCGGGCGTAGCCGGTCATGTAGTTGAACAGCCGTGCTGCGTCGCGGGTCATGGCCGGGTCGCAGGTGAAGAAGCTCAGGTCGGTATAGATGCGCGCGGTGATCGGGTGGTAGTTGCCGGTACCAAAATGCACATAGGCGCGCAGGGTGCTGGCCTCGCGGCGGACCACGTAGGAAACCTTGGCATGAGTTTTTAGCCCGACGAAACCGAACACCACCTGCACACCGGCGGCCTCCAGGGCGCGGGAGAGGCGAATGTTGGCTTCCTCATCAAAACGCGCGCGCAGCTCCACCATGGCGGTGACGGATTTGCCCGCTTCGGCCGCCTCGATCAGCGCTTTCACGATGGGGGAGTCGCGGCTGGTGCGGTACAAAGTCTGTTTGATCGCGACGACCGCCGGGTCCATCGCGGCCTGGCGCAGAAACTGCACCACCACGTCGAAACTCTCGAACGGATGGTGGACGAGAATGTCCTTGGCGCGGATGGCGGCGAAGCAATCGCCGGCGAAATCGCGGATGCGCTCGGGGAAACGCGGGGTGTACGGGGGGAACAGCAGATCCGGCCGGTCATCGACGATCAGCTGCTTCACATCCACCAGCCCGATCACGCCGCTCTCGGTGTAAATCTCACCGGCGGGCGCCTCGATCGCGTCGATCACCAGCTCGCGCAAATCGGCCGGCATGTCGGAGGCGATGGTGAGCTGGATCGCCCCGCCGCGGCGGCGGCGTTTCAGCGCGGTCTCGTAGGAGCGGACGAGATCCTCGGCTTCTTCCTCGAATTCCACATCGGTATCGCGGATCACGCGGAACAGCCCGGTGCTCTGCACGGTAAAGCCGGGGAACAGCCGACCCATGTTCATCGCCACCAGCTCTTCGAGCATGATGAAGCGGATAGGCCCTTCGCTGCCCTGCAGGCGCACGAAGCGTTCGATCTGCGCCGGCATGGGGATCAGAGCGGACATCTGGCCGCGGTCATCATCGCGCGCCAGGGACAGCGCCATCACCAAACCCATGTTGGGGATGAAGGGAAAGGGATGCGCCGGGTCCACCGCCAGCGGGGTGAGTACGGGGAAGACGCGTTCCATGAAATAGGAGTCGAGGAAGGCGGCGTCGTCGGAGGTAAGCTCGGCGGATGTGCAGATCAGCAGCCCGGCGCCGGTCAGGAGGGAGCGCAATTCGGTGAAGGCGGATTGCTGTGCGTCGATCAGCTCGCGTGCGCGGGCGTTGATGGCGATCAGCTGCTGTGCCGGGGTCAGCCCATCTGCCGAGCGTTCCAGCACGCCGGCGCGCTCCTGGCCGATAAGGCCCGCCACGCGCACGGAGTAGAATTCATCGAGGTTGGAGGCGCTGATGGAGACAAAACGCAGGCGCTCCAGCAGCGGGTGGCGCGGGTTGCGGGCCTCGCCCACCACGCGGAAATTGAAATCCAGCCAGGACAGCTCGCGGTTGATAAACCGGGCGGGGTCGTCTTTAGCCAAAGCGGAAGCCAAGACGGGGGCCGGAGCTGGGGTGGGGGCGGAAGTGTTTTGGTCCATAACTGGTCCTATATCAGCCACGCTTTATCCCGCGTGTGATGAATTTGTAACATCGTAATCAGCCCCCATCCTGGGTGAGACCCGTGGCAACTTCCAGAGCCAGGTTCCGGCTGATCCTTGAGCCGCGGTCAAATCCGGCGCGGTTAAGCCTCGCCACGGCCTCGCGGTAGAAGGCCGGCGCGCGGGGCAGATGCAGGAGCAGCGTGTTGCGCACCGGGATGCTGAGGGTTAATTGGTGTTGTGCGGCGAGCTTGGTGAGCAGTTGTTCAAGCAGCTCGTCCTCGGACTGGCGGATTTCCACGGCCTGGGCGGCGCGCAAACGCGAAGTGAGATCCGCGAGCTTATAGGCCATGCGCGCGGGCGGCAGGCGGGCGGCCAGCAGCACCGGCTGGCCGGCCTCGGCGGCCATGTTCAGCAAATGCAGCAGTGCCTGCGGGTCGGGCACGAGATCGGCATCATCCAGCGCGATGGGCCGTTCCACCCGGCGCAGGCCGTGCAGCGTGATGCTGTTCAAGCGGGCGGTATCCACGATCTCGGCATTTTGCGCCTGCGCCCAGATATGCAGCAGATGGGTTTTGCCGCAGCCGGCCTCGCCCCACAGGATCAACCGTCCGTTGCTCCAGGCATCGGGGCGTTGCAGCCATTCGCGCGCGGCGGTGTTGGAGGGGGCGGGGCAGAAATCTTCGGCGGCATAGTTCTGCTCATCCGCGAAAGGCAAAGTGAGCTGTTTCATCTGTGCTTCATGGGGGCTCAGCGGCCTCCGGGGCGGGGTGCGTCCAGCGCGTAGGGTGGCTCCAGATCGATGGGCGGGTCCAGCTGGATCGGCGGTTCAAGGTAGAGCGGCGAGTGCAGGTAGCGGCGCAGCCAGAACCGGGCCAGCACGCCGAGCGTGGCGGTAACCGGCACGGCCAGCATGATGCCGAGAAAGCCAAAGGCCGCCGCGCCGGCGAACAGCGAGAAAATTACCCAGACGGCGGGCAGGCCGACGCGGTCGCCCAGAAAACGCGGCTGGAAAACGTAGTCGTTGAGCGCCTGGCCGCAGCCGAACACGATGCAGACCTTGATCACCCCATCCCAGCCCGGGTCCTGCGTGACCGAAAGCATGATGGAGACGCCGACGCCGAGCAGCGTGCCGACATAAGGGATAAAGGACAGAAACCCAGCGGCCAGCCCCACGGTGAGGCCAAAATCCAGCCCCACGGCGGTGAGCCCCACGCCGTAGATAACCGCCAGCACCAGGCAGCAGATGCCCTGGCCGCGCAGCCAGGCAGCGAGAATGCGGTTAACTTCCAGCGCCTGGGCACGGATCACGCCTTCATAACGGCGCGGCAGCCAGGTATCGACATGTGCGATAATCGAGGGCCAGTCGCGCAGGAAGTAGAAGGTGACGATCGGGGTGATGATCAGCAGGGTCAGCACGTTCACCACGGCAAAGCCCGAGCCGATGATGTTGGTGGCCGCCGTGCCGGCAAACGAGACGATCTCGCCGGCCTGGTTGGCGGCGATGTCGCGCAATTTGGAGCTGACCATGCCGGGGCCGATGCGGCGCTCCACCGTATTGATCAGATGCCCGAAATCCTTTTGCGCGGTGGCAATATAGGCGGGCAGGTTTTTGGCCAGCGTCGTGGCCTGGTCGGCGATGACCGGGTAGAGCAGCAGCACGAGCAGCGCGATGACGATGGCCGCCGTTGCCAGGATGAGCAGTGCGCCCGCCGAGCGCCGCAACCCGATGCGCGCCAGCCGGCTCACCGCGGGGTCAAGGAAATAGGCGAGGCCGGCCGCCACCACGAATGGGGTGAGGACAGAGGAGAACAGGCGCAGAAACAGCCATAGCCCGAGCAGGAACACCGCAACCAAAGCCAGGCGCTGCCATTGCAGCCGTTTCGTGGCCGGGGTCTCTGTTGGCGAAGCCGTTGGTGAAGCGGGGGGGATATTATTCATTGGGCCCCCGCTAAAGATTGGGCCAAAGATGCGGCCAAAGATTGCGCGGTATACGCGGCTATGGTGAAAGGCGGGCTTCTATCGGGTAGACATTGCAGGGCCATGGTGCATGGCTTAGCGCATCGGGGGCTGACATGACTAGCGTGACGTATCGGGATGCCGGAGTGGATATCGAAGCGGGCGACGCGCTGGTCGAGGCGATCAAGCCGCTGGCCAAAGCGACCACGCGCGCCGGCGTGCTGGGCGGGCTGGGTGGTTTTGGCGCCTTGTTCGATCTGAAGGCTGCGGGGTTTGTGGACCCCATACTTGTGTCCACCACCGATGGCGTGGGCACCAAACTGAAAATCGCGATCGAGACCGGGATTCATGATTTCGTCGGCATCGATCTGGTGGCGATGTGCGTGAACGATCTTGTGGTGCAGGGCGCTGCCCCGTTGTTTTTCCTGGATTATTTTGCCACCGGCGCGCTGGATGTGGATGCCGCCAAGCGCGTGATCGCGGGCATTGCCGAGGGCTGTAAACTGGCCGGCTGCGCGCTGGTGGGCGGCGAGACGGCGGAGATGCCCGGCATGTATGCCAAGGGCGATTACGACCTCGCGGGCTTCTCGGTGGGTGCCGCGGAGCGCGATGCGCTGCTCCCCACAAACGTGCAGCCGGGCGATGCAATCATCGCGCTGCCCTCCTCGGGGGTACACTCCAATGGCTTTTCGCTGGTGCGCCGGATTTTTGCAGATGCTGGGCTGGACTGGGACTCGCAAATTTTGGGCAAGCGTGCCGGCGAATTGTTGATGACACCGACGCGTATCTATGTGCGCTCGATGCTGGCGATCCATAAGAAAAACTTATTAAAAGCGGCCGCACACATAACCGGAGGTGGTCTACCCGGGAACCTGCCGCGCGCTTTGCCCGGAAATTGCGGGGCCAAACTGGCGGGCCCCTGGGCCATGCCGGAGATTTTTTCCTTCCTCGCGCAAACCGCCAATGTGGCGCCGTCGGAGATGCTGCGGGTGTTCAACTGCGGTGTGGGGATGACGTTGATCGTGACCGACGCCGAGGCCGCCATGGCGGAACTGCGCTCAGGCGGAGAAGAGCCGTTTTTGCTGGGGTATGTTACAGACGAGCCCGGTATCGTCATTGAAGGCACGGATAAATTATTCGCATGAAGCCATGCGTGGCAGTGCTGATTTCGGGCCGCGGTTCCAATATGGAGGCGCTGGTCAAGGCGGCCCAGGCGCCGGAATTTCCGGCCAAAATTGTGCTGGTGCTCTCCAATAAGCCAGATGCGGCGGGGCTGGAGATTGCGCGGCAGTTGGGCATAACGGCGGAGGCGGTGCCGGCAAAGCCGTTCGGTAAGGACCGCGAGGCGCATGAGCGGGCGATCGATGCGCGGTTGCAGGCGGCGGGCGTCGAAATTGTGTGCCTGGCTGGATATATGCGGCTGCTGACCCCCTACCTTGTGGGGCGCTGGGCGGGCAGAATGCTGAATATCCACCCGAGCCTGCTGCCGGCCTACCCCGGGCTCGATACATATGCCCGCGCCCTGGCGGCGGGTGAGCAAAAACACGGCTGCACCGTGCATCTGGTAACCGAAGGCATGGATGAAGGGCCGATTGTCGCCCAGGCCGAAGTGCCCATATTGCCAGGCGATACGGAAGACGCGCTGGCGGCACGGGTGCTGGTACAGGAGCATCTGCTCTATCCGGCGGCGTTGGCGGCATTGGCCGAAAAAATCCGCTTGCCAGAGGCGGCACCACGCCCGTAAACCCGGCGTGGAACGAATAAACCAGGGGACCCTAAATGGCGGCGAATTTGTCGACACATGCCGAACACAGCACCGCACCGGCGGCCGATGTCGATTTCGACTCGCCCGCCCAAAAAGGCTGGGCATTCTTCACCAAATTCCTGCTCTGGAACATCATAAGCTGCATCGCGATTTTGCTGTTCATAGGCCTGCTGACCGTCTGGAGCTGATAGCTCCAGGCTTGGGTTCGGGGTGTTGCATGGAAAAGGCCAGGGCTCTGCCCTGGACCCGCCAAGGGCCGAAAGGCCCTTGGATCCCATAACTTAAGGGTTTGAAGGGGCCTGCCTCCGTGCTGATGGAACAGCGAGGTGGCAGGCCCCTTCAAACCCTTAAAAGCTATTGGGGGGGTCTGGGGCCTCAGGCCCCAGCGGGGTCGAGGGGCGGAGCCCCCGCCTTTTCCGTGAAAACGCCCAGAACCCAGCCGGAGGTATCAACTCCACGGTTACCGGATTTGCGGGGCGGAGAGGCGTTGTTCGGCGGCGTCTAGTGCTGACTCCACGGCTGATTGGGTTAGCAGGCGCATGAGGCTGCGGGGGCGGCGAGGGCGTAGCCACAGGGGTTTGGTTTTTGCACCGCCCAGTTCCTTCACAACCTGGTCCACATCGCCGAAGCCGTCGATGAGACCGTAGGTGGCGGCGCGTTCGCCGAGCATGAAGCCGCCGTCGAAGATTTTGTGCTCATCGGTTGTCAGGCGCACGCCGCGGCGCTCGCGGACCCAGTTTTTGAACATGGTGTGGGCTTCGTCGAGGAGTTCGCGGGTGAATTCCTCGCCTTCGGGGGTGAGGGGGGCGAACATGTCGTTGAGGCGTTTGTTTTCGCCGGCGGTGAACACGCGGCGTTCGATGCCGTGGCGGGCGATGAATTTATCCAGCCCGAAACCGCCGGTGACGACGCCGATGGAGCCGATGATGGAGAGGCGGTTGGCCAGAATGCGGTCGGCGGCACAGGCCAGCCAGTAGCCGCCCGAGGCCCCGGTATCGCCGATGACGGCGGTAACCGCAATTTTGTTTTCCTCGGCGCGGCGGCGGATGAGCTGGCCGATGAGGTCCGATTGGGCGGGCGAGCCGCCGGGGCTGTCGATGGCCAGGATGAGGTTGCCGCTTTTTTTGGCCAGTGCAAAACCGCGTTCGATGAGGGGGCCATAGCCCTCGATATTGATCGAGCCCGGCTTGGCGGCGATGATGCCGCGTAAGGGGAGTACAGGGATTTTGGGGCGGGACCAGGGGAGTTTCATGCGCTTAAGCTAGCCGGGTTTATATGGGGTGTCCAAAACCCGGCCGGTGCTCAGGGTTGGTTTACCCCCGGCACACCGCTGTTCGTGCCTGGTACGCCGCCGGCCGGGGCCTGGTTGGGCGTGGAGGGGGTGACCGTTGTGGCCGCGCCCGGCATACTGCCGAGACCGTTGTTGCCGCTGGGCAACCCGCTGCCCGGACCCGAACCGTAGAGCGTGGCACCGCCGCCGTTGGTGCTCGGCGTACCGATGGTGCCATTGCCCGGTGTAGCCGGGTTGAGCGAGCCGCTGCCGACAATGCCGCCGCTCGGCCCCGTGCTGGTGCCGATACCGCCCGCAGGCTGGGCGAAGGCAGCACCGGCGGCGAGGGAGAGCAGCAATGCGGCGGTGGCGAGGAGAGGTTTTCTCATGGATGTACTCCGTGGAGTTGGGCTCCGTTGATGGCGGCCGGATTTCCCGGCTTTCATAACATATGGAGCGGGCTTGCGGCGTTGCATGGGCACTGCATGGAGCGCGTGGCTGCAAGATTAGCGGCGCGGCCATGGAAAACGGGGTAAAACGCCGCGGAAACAGGCGCAAATCCCGGAACGGTCACGCCGCGTTGCTGCTACCGCCTGGAAATGTGGTGGCGTGGGGCGGTTGGTCTGGCGAATATTTAATCGCGTGCGGCGCGCCGGCTTCTCTTTTCCATCATTTTCGGGCAATCATGACGGCGTTCGCGTGACTGACGAGGCAGGTGGAGCACCACCGTGAAGCGCGAATTTTTGAGCCGCCGCTCGTCTGGGCACATCTCTTATCAGGAGTCGTGCGATGGTTGATCCCAATGGTATTTTCATGTGGCGGCGGATTGATGCGCGGCTGACGACCTCAGGCCAGCCGGCCGAGGCGCAGCTGGCGGATATTGGCGCGCTTGGCGTTACGCATGTGCTGAACCTCGGGCTGCATACGCATGAAAAGGCACTGGCGGATGAGGGCGGCAGCCTGCGCGCGCTGGGCATGGAATACATCCATATTCCGGTTGATTTCGACAACCCGGAAGAGGTGGATTTCACGCGGTTCTGCACTGAGATGCGCGGGCTGAGCATGAACACCGTTCATGTCCATTGCATCGTCAATCTGCGGGTGTCGGCGTTTCTGTATCGCTGGCACCGCGATGAGCTGGGGATGCCGGAAGCCGAGGCGCGGGAGATCATGGAACGCGTCTGGCGGCCAGGCGGGGCGTGGGCGCGGTTTATTGGCCGTGACGCGGCGGTGGGGTTGCCGCACCGAATTGCGGGGCGGGATTACTAAAGCGGGGTCGTGGTCATTGGGCAAATTAACTTGCGAATGGTGACAGTTTCATCAAACGATGTAACGAATGCCCGAAGCGTCGCGGATTTACCGTCATATTTACCGTCATGGAGACCCAAATGGTACTTGGCCCCCTGTTCTTGCTTCTGGCTACGATTCTGGCCGCCCCGGACACCCAGACTGGGAGATTCCTGCATCATCTCATGGTGGAGAGGCCCGCCGCCGCGCTTGCGCGTGTGACATTCGGCCATATCCTGCTTGCCTCGGCGCTGCTCGCGGCCGCTGTCATCATGCTTTGGCTTCTGCAAAATGACGGCCTGCGCCTTCTGGCCTCGTTCACCCCCGGTACCATAAGCTGGATCGTGGCCTTTGATGTATCCACCTATCTTGAAGCCGTATCGGCACTTGCGCTCATTGCCTCAGCCGTACGCTTCCGCGCGATCCGCGTTAAACTCCATAATATTTTGCCAAGGTGGTTCGCCCAGACCGGGAGAAGAGAGTCTCGCTGCAGAGGCGCAAGCTCACCAAGCTCCCTGAAGGCTAATAATGACAATGAAGACGACAGTAGGCGGCAGGCAGCCTGAGCCCGGCGGGGCTATTAACAGCAGTTTTTGATGCAGCTTTTTTCAAAAAACTGCTGCTTTTTTAATCCCCCGCAGCCGCGAATTTCGTCTGGCGTTCCTGTTCGAACATATAGTCGCGGCTCAGCGGCACGGTTTCCTGTTGGCGGGTTAGCTGGATTTGGAAATTCATGTGGCCGGCCAGGCGGAAGGCGAGTTCGGAGGCGGACAAATAGAATTCGAACATGCGGCAGAAGCGTTCGTCGTAGATTGTGGTGATGGCGTCGAGGTTGGCGGCGAAGCGGCGGCGCCAATGGGCGATGGTTTTGGCGTAGTGCAGGCGCAGAACCTCGATGTCGGTGGTGAGGAGGCCAGCGTGTTCCACCGGGCCCAGGACTTCCGAGAGGGCGGGCGAGTAGCCGCCCGGAAAAATGTATTTGGCGATCCAGGGGTTGGTGACGCCGGGGCCTTCGAAGCGGCCGATGGAGTGGATCAGGGCCACTCCGTCGGGTTTCAGGCAGCGTTTTATGGTGTCGAAGAAGGTTTTGTAATTGGGCACGCCGACGTGTTCGAACATGCCGACCGAAACGATGCGGTCGAATTGGCGGTCCATGGCGCGGTAGTCCATCAGCTCGAAGGTGACGAGGTGGGAGAGCCCGGCCTCGGCGACGCGGGCGCGGGCGGCGGCGAGCTGTTCTTCCGAGAGGGTGATGCCGGTGACCTGGGCGCCGTAGTCGCGCGCCAAAGTGAGGGCCATGCCGCCCCAGCCGCAGCCGATGTCGAGCACGGTGAGGCCGGGTTGGTCGAGTTTCAGCTTGGCGGCGATGTGGCGTTTTTTGGCGGCCTGGGCTTCCTCCAGGGTTTCATCACCGCGGGGGAAATAGGCGCAGGAATATTGCCGGTCGCGGTCCAGGAACAAGGAGTAGAGGCGGCCGTTGAGGTCGTAATGATGGGCGACATTGCGCTTGGCGCGCATGGCATCGTTGGCTTGCAGGATGCGGCGGAGCAGCCAGGAGATGCGCTCCTGCCAGCGCAGGGCCGGCATGGTGCTGTCATTCTGGTTGTCCAGCACCACGCTCAGCACGTCGTGGATGGTGCCGTTGGCGACGGTCACACCCTCGTCTATATAGGCTTCGCCGAGGGCCAGAGCGGGGTTGAGGGCCAGGCGGCGGATTGTGGCGCTGTTGTTGATTTTGATGCCGGCGGTAAAACCGTCGCCATCGCCATATTGGCGGCGCGTGCCGTCCGGCCAGGTGACATAGAGTGTGCCCCGGCGCACCAGGCTTTTCAGGCCGAGATCGAGAATTCCTTTATATAGCCAGGTCATTAGCCACCCCCTGCTTAAGAACGCGTAATTAAGTTAGGGAGCGGTTTTTCGAAAAAAAGGCTTAAAACACAAAAACGGCCCCCGATTTGCATCAGGGGCCGTAATTTTCCGTGTTTTTCGTGTTTTTCGAGGAAAGTGCGCTGATTAGGCGGCTTCGCCCTCTTCTTCTTCTTCGCCGAAGAGGGGGCCGATTTCCGGCTTCTCGTCGGCTTCACGGGCGATGGCTTCACCACGGGCCTGCTTCTCCGCTTCCTCAACGGAGCGGGCGGCGTTCACCTTGATCTCGATGATCACTTCCGGGTGCAGCTCGATGCGCACGGAGGTGATGCCGAGGGACTTGATGGGGTGAACTAGCAGGACCTGGGCGCGGTCGATGGTCAGACCACCGGCGGTGGCTGCATCGGAGATGTCGCGGCTCGAGACGGAGCCGTACAACGCGCCGGCCTCGGAGGCCTGGCGGATGAGCGTGACGGTGAGACCGGCAATGCGCTCGGCGACGCGCTCGGCTTCCTCGCGGCGCTTGAGGTTTTGCGCCTCAAGCTGGACGCGCTGGCTTTCGAAGCGCTCGCGGTTGGCCTTGGTGGCGCGCACGGCTTTGGACTGCGGGAGCAGGAAATTACGGGCATAGCCCGGCTTCACCTTTACCAGCTCGCCCATCTGGCCGAGTTTTTCGACGCGTTGCAGCAGGATCAGTTCAATTTGTGCCATTGTTCTGCTCCTTACCTTAAGACAGCACGTAGGGGAGCAGAGCGAGGAAGCGGGCGCGCTTGATGGCTTTCGCCAGCTCGCGCTGCTTCTTGCCCGACACCGCTGTGATGCGTGAGGGAACGATTTTGCCGCGCTCGGACAGGAAGCGCGACAGCAGACGCACGTCCTTATAGTCGATGATCGGCGCACCGGCACCGGAGAACGGGCAGGATTTCTTCCGGCGGAAGAAAGGCCGGCGGGCGCCAACGGCGGGGCGGCGCAGGCCGCCGGTTTCTGCAGTTTCGGACATTAGATATCCTCCTCAATGCCGTAATCGTCACGATCGGCGCGAAACTCGTCACGCGCCCGGAATTCCTCGCGGCCTTCATCGAAGCCACGCTTGCGGCCGGATTCGAAGCGGCCAGCGGGCTTGGGCCCACGGAACGAACGCTCGCGATCGTCGGATTTGCGCGACAGGATGACGGAAGGCTCTTCCGAGATTTCCTCAATGCGGATGGTCATGAAGCGAAGAACGTCTTCGTTCAGGGTGAGCTGGCGCTCCATTTCCTGCACGACGGGGGAGGGCGCATCCAGACCAAGCAGGATGTAATGGCCCTTGCGGTTCTTCTTGATGCGGTAGGCGAGGCCACGGAGGCCCCAATATTCGCGCTTCTTGACGGAACCGCCGTCGGCTTCAACTTGTGCGGTGGCGGCATCGGCGACGGCGTCGGCCTGTGCCTGTGTGATCTCGCTGCGCGCGATCAGCACGGTTTCATATAACGGCATGTGTGCTCCTCCCTTTGGCTGGTTCAGCTCAGGTCCGGGTCTGGACCGCCCGGAAATCGGGGCGAGCATAGCCAGGCACGATGCCACGCGCCTAGCAGGGAAGCGGGGCGTAAAGCATGGGGGGTTGGGGAAAGCAAGGGGTTTGGCGGCCGGGCTCACGGCTATCGCATTTGACCGAGGACCGAGCGTGCGAATTCGTCTGACGAGCCTGCGCGCTTTCGTTTACGTCTGACAGAGATGTCTGGTCGTGCGGACTGCAGGACGTTGAGGGCGAGTTTGC
>JAMFRU010000066.1 GCA_026224875.1 Acidocella sp. | reverse complement strand
GCGCCCAAAGCTCCTTCTTCTGCGCCGCCGATAAACCAGGCCGACCAGTACGTGCCATAACAACCTCCAAAGAACATCATGAAATCAATCATGTTGCGCTCATCAGTTGAACCCACCGGAGCTTTTTCTAAGAAATAACGCGGATAAAAGTAGGCGTGCTATCAAAATTAGCAATCAACCATTCGCCATCCGCACCGCGTCGCACATCCATACGCACATCGGCGGCCGAAGCCGGGTCGGCATGCTTGGTGCCAGCTTTAACACCGGCGGTGGAGAAATAAACAAGCGAAAAGCCGATAGATGCCGCGTCGGCGCTGGTGAATTTTACACGCAGATTGGCGAGCATATGGCGATGCGTCGGCACGCCTTCAGGCGTGGCGCCCAGGGTCTCCAGCCGCTCCTTATAGAATTGCGCCACAGCCTCGCGCCCGGTGCGCACACCACCGCGCACAAGATAGCCGCAATCCTCGGTGAGCAGGCTGGCGATGTTGGTGCCGTTATGCACGTCAAGCTCGAAGGACCATTCATTGATTAGCTGCTGGATCTCGACATAAGACACAGCCTGTTCCGGGGTGAATTTGGCCACCGTTTATCTCCCTTTTTCTTGCACCGAAACGCGCGCACCCAACTAGGCGCGCGCACGCGGGGTGGTCAACTACACCCCTTGTTCTCAGCCCCCATGCCGGAGAAGCCGATGGTATAGCCGCCATCCACGGGCAGGATCACGCCGGTGATGTAGGAGGCCTCATCACTGGCCAGAAACAGCGCTGCGGCGGCAATTTCGCTGGCCAGGCCCCAGCGGTTCATGGGGATGCCGGCCAGGGTGGGTGCTCCGGCAGGCGGGGCGGGAAATTGTTTGGAGGCGGGCACCAGCCCGGTCCAGATCGTACCCGGTGCCACGGCATTCACACGGATATTATGGTTGGCGTAGTCGAGTGCCGCGGTTTTCGTCATCTGGTTCACGCCGGCCTTGGCCGCACCATAAATACTGTGGTGCTTCCAGCCGACCATGCCCGAGGCCGAGGTGGTGTTCACAATGGCGCCGCCTCCGGTCTTCATCATCGAGATCACGCCGTATTTCATGCCGAAGAACACGCCGCGCAAATTGACACCATGCACCATATCCCAGGCTTCGGTGGTCTGTTCATGCAGCATTTTCATGCCGCCGCCAAAGCCGGCGTTGTTGCAGAGAATGTCGATGCGGCCGTAGGTTTTCTCGGCCAGGGCAATCATATTCTGCACATCGCCCTCATCCGCCACATTGGCGTACACGGCTATGGCGGCGTCGCCCAGGGAGGCGGCGAGTTCGTCCTGGTCACCACTGATATCGGCGAGCACGAGTTTGGCGCCCTCGGCGGCGAACATCTGCGCCATGGCTTTGCCCATGCCGGAAGCAGCGCCCGTTATGACCGCGATTTTACCTTGAAGCCTCATCCCCAGCGCCCTTTTGTTTGTCCGCGCCATGCTATCACACTCATTAGCACGGCGCGAATCCGGCTCTAGCCTTTTTCGCGCGCGGCACCGAGCAGGTAGGGCAGGACCACACTCAACGCCGCCACGGAGAGGGCGTTGAGTTTTACAAGGCTGGCGTAGGTGGCGGCTGTGTACAAAGCAGGGGCGGGCGGGGCCTTCAGGAGCGCGAAATACAGAGCAAAGGGCAAAGCCGTCAGCAGCATGCGCGGCCAGAATTCCGTGGTGCGGAAGGCAAGGCCCGTCAGCACGAGGCAGGGGAGAAAAAACAATGCCGTGCCCGATTGCGGGCCGAGCAGCCACGTTACCCAAGCGGTGTTGAGACTGGCGAAAACGCAGAGCCAGATACGCCCGGCCAGGCCATGGCGCCGGGCGATTAAAATGGTGGCGGCGAAGAAGGGCAGCGCAAGGGCGGAGAGCAGCAGCCATGGCCAGCCGGCGCGGCCCAGAATGAACCATAAATATACCGGGTAGAACGGCGTGTTCGCCGTCAACAGGAGAGAAAATTTGTTGCAGGCCTCCGTCAGCTGGTCGTCATGCCGCGCCAGTGCGAACATGGTTCAGCGCAAGGCCAGGACAACGGCGGTGCCGATGGTCGCAGCGGTGGCACTCGCCACCACGCCCCAGCTCAAATCGGCGGCGGTGACGCCAAAAGACCAGACCCGCAATGTCGCCTGGTTGGTGAGGTCGTAGGTCATATAGGTAAACAGCCCGAACAACGCGCCGCGCCAGAGTGCGGTGCTCCATCGTCCCGCGGCGAGCCCGGGGGCGACGGCAAAAATCACCAGCCCGAGGATATACAGGACATAAAAGGCGATGGCCGGGGCAATCTGCGGGCGCGCGGCCAGGATGTCTTGCAGCGCTGGGCGGTACAGGCGCGAGGTCATCAGGCTGAGCCACACAGCATCGAGTGCGACGAAACTCAGCCCGGTGGCGAGATAAGCGAGGCCGTAGTTTTTCATGCCGCCCGCTCCAGCACGAAAAACCCGACATCGGTCATGCCGGTGGCAAATCCCGCGATGCAATAGGACAAATAATAATCCCACAACCGGCGGAACGAGGGCGCAAAACCGTCTTCGCTCTGCGCCTCGGGCCAGGATTGCAGGAAGCGGCGGCGCCATTCCACCAGTGTCAGCTCGTAGCTCTCGCCGAAAAACGTGGTCTGGCCGAGGGTCAACCCGGCTGCGGCGGCCTGGTTGGCGATGGCGGTTTTGGTCGGCAGCATGCCGCCTGGGAAAATATAGCGCTGGATAAAATCCGGGTGGCGCTTGTACCCATCGAACCTTTCCTCGGCGATGGTGATAACCTGCAACACCGCCCGCCCGCCGGGTTTAAGCCGCGCATGCAGCGCCGCGAAATAGGCCGGCCAATAGGCTTCACCGACCGCTTCAAGCATCTCGATCGAGACGATATTATCATAAATCCCGGTCTCATCGCGGTAGTCGCGCAGGGCAATTTCGGTGCGCGCCTCCAGCCCGGCAGCGGCCAGCCGCTCCCGCGCATACCCAGCCTGGGCGGGTGAGAGGGTAAGGCCGGTAACATGCGCGCCATCCAGCGCCAGGCGTTCGGCCAGAGCCCCCCAGCCGCAGCCAATTTCCAGAATTTTCGCATCCGGGGCCGGCTTTAACAAAGCAACGATAGAATCCAGCTTGCGGGCCTGGGCGAGCGCCAGATCCTCATCCGGGCTGGCATAGATGGCGGAGGAATAAAGCATGCTCGCATCCAGCCAGCGCGCGTAAAAATTATTGCCCAGGTCGTAATGCGCCATGATGTTGCGGCGGCTGCCCTGGCGCGAGTTGCGGTTATGCCAATGCCGCAGCCGGGCGACGAGTTTTGCCCCCCATGTGGCGGTGGTTTCGGTCTCAAAAATATCCATGTTTTCCGCACCCCAGCGCAGAAAACTGGCGATGTCCGGGCTGGACCAATCGCCGGCGATATAGCTCGCCGCCAAAGCCGTATCACCGCCCAGCAAAAAGGCGCGCACGGGGCGCCAGCTGTGCAACGCCATCCACGCCTCCGTGCCGGCACGCTGGCCGCGATGCGTAACAATGGCACCGCCAGGAAGTGTAATGGATATCCGCCCGTATTGCAGCTTGCGGAGCAGGCGGTGCAGCAGCGCCACCCCAGGTTTCGGCAGCGTTATAGCGGTTGGTCGCGCATTGCGGCGTGCTTCGCTCATGATTGTATTCCCGAATCGGTTACGAAACTGACTGCCGTTGCTGGCGGGGCCGGGCGGGGGCGCAAACGCAGCCCTTTCAGCCAGAGCTTTGCGGCTTCCCAATGGATGCCCGCCATCACTTTCAGCGTCAGCAGCGGGTAGGCGCACGCGGCGCGCAGCAATGTCGTATCGGTGAAGTCTGCGCGGCGGCCGGTAAGGGAGGCGGCCAGTACCGGCCCCTGGGCGTTGCTCGCAAATATCAGCAGGCGCAATGTTTTATCCGGCGGCTGCACGGTAAAATCATAGGTCAAATCCATATCCATAAAGGGCGAGACGTAGAAAACCTTGTTGCAACTCTGGCGCACGATGCCGCCGCCCGATACCGGAATGAAATAACTATGGCGCTGGCCGAACGTATTCTTAACCTCGTAAAGAATGGCGCGGAGCGCGCCGTCCGCGCCATGGCAGAAATACACGGAGACGGGGTTGAAACCGTAACCAAATATGCGCGGCATGGTCAGCAGCGTAATGCGGCTGTTCACCGGGTCCAGCCCGGCGGCGCGCATCTGTGCCTGCGCCCAGAGCAAGGGGCTGCCGCTGCCGTCGCCGTAATCGCGGTCGTGGAAGGAAAACAGGTTGAAGCGGTTGCGCGAGAACAGCCGCAACCGTGCTGCTTCCTCATCCAGCGTGGCAAGGTCCAGCAGGAGCGAAAATATGCGGTATTTCAACTTGTGCTGCTTTGGCGCAAAGCGGCTATGCGTGACAATGCCGTGGTAAAGCGCGCTCATTCCGCAGCCTCCAGCATCGGCACCGGCAAACTGATGCGTTCAGACTCGCCCGCCACCTGCCAAGGCCGGCGCCCGCCGCCACAGGCCTCGGCCACGGCAAGTCCCGCTTGCAGCCCATCCTCATGAAACCCCGCGCCGAAATAGGCCCCGCAAAACCAGCGTTTCTTGCGCCCCTGCAACTGCCACAACTGTTTCTGCGCCCGCAGCGCCGGCACATCGAACACCGGGTGCTCGTAAGTTTGCCGGTGCAGCACGCGCGCGGCCACGGGTTCGACATGCGGGTTGAGGGTGAGGAAATACGCCTGCGTGCCTGGCAGGTTCTGCAGCAAATTCATCCAATAGGTAACCGCGACAGGTGCGGCAACATCGCGCCCGGCGGCGTAATTCCAGGCGGCCCAGGCAGCGCGTCGGCGCGGCATCAACCTCGCATCCTGGTGCAGCACCGCCTCGTTCTTGGTGTAGCGAAACGCGCCAAGAATCTCGTTCTCCTCGGCCGAGGCATCCTGCAGCAAAGGCAGCGCCTGGTCCGCATGCATGGCCAGCACCACCTCGTCGAACTGCTCCAGGCCGCCCAGCGCATCGCGCAATTCCACCCCACCATCCAGCTCGCGCACCGCAACAATCGGGCGGCGCGTAACAACCCGGCCCCGGAACTCGGCCCGCAGGCGGGAGACATATTCGCGCGACCCGCCGGTCACCGTGCGCCATGCCGGCTGCCCGGAAATCTGCAGCAGCCCATGGTTCTGGCAGAACCGGATAAAGGCGGCGGCCGGCAGCGCCCCCGCCTGGCCCGAAGGGGTGGACCAGATAGCGGCAATCATCGGGTAAAGATGATCCTGGCAAAACGCATCACTGAACCCGGCAGTGGCCAGATATTCATCCAGCCTTGCTTCGCCGAGCTGGTGCAACGCCTCCGGTGCCTCGCGGTAAAACCGCATGATCCCGCGCAGCATGGACCAGAACCGCGGGCGCAGCAGATTAGATGGTTGCGCGAACAGCCCGGCGACATTACGTCCTGAATATTCCAGCGCTCCGGCATCGAGGGAGACGGAGAACGACATGTCCGATTGTTGCGTCGCCACCCCGAGATACTGGAACAGTGCCGTGAGGTTGGGATATGCCGGCTCGTTATACACGATGAACCCGGTATCGATCGGCAACTCCCCGGCCAGCACCGTATGGCTATGCCCGCCCAGCCGGTTGCCGGCCTCGAACAGAGTTACATCATGCCGCCGGCCCAGCAGCCAGGCCGCGGCCAGGCCGGAGATGCCGGCACCGGCAACGGCGATCTTCTTCCGGCCACTTGTTTCCGTTGGGGGCATGTCTGCTCCTTGCAGATTATGCAGCTTGTACGCGGCCCCGCCGCCTTTGGATCACAGCCTTCCAAGTGATCCAAACCCGCCGGGCCTGCGTACAAGCCAATGTGAGCAAACATGAAGCATTTACCGGCACAGGGCGCGGCGGCTCATCTCTACATAGGGTGGCATTGTTGACGCCGGTGGAGATGACGGGACCGCTGGATGCGGCGGCGCAGGCGCATCTGCTGGTGCTGGTCGGCCAGACACGCGACCGCCAGGCGTTTGCCCAGCTGTTCAAGCATTTCGCGCCACGGCTCAAAGCGTTTCACCTGCGCGCCAATGTCAGCGACACCGCTGCCGAGGAGCTGGCACAGGAGACGATGCTGCTACTGTGGCGCAAGGCGGACAGTTTCGACCCCACCCGGGCCGGGGTTGCCACCTGGGTCTTCACCATCACCCGCAACCTGCGCATCGACCACGCCAGGCGCCAGCGTGGTATCGTGCCGCAGGACTGGGCCGAGGAGGACACTTCGCCCTCGGCCGAGGTGCTGAGCCTGGAGGCTGAGCGGGCCGAGCGCATGCGGTGCGCCCTCGCGGGGCTCTCGGCCGAGCAGCGCCGTGTTATAGAACTTTCGTTTTTTACCGAGACACCGCATGCCGGCATCGCCACGATGCTGAACCTGCCGCTCGGGACTGTGAAATCGCGTATCCGCTTGGCCCTGGCCCGGCTGCGCGATTTGCTGGGGACTGAATCATGAGTATCCAACACCATCCCAACGACGACACGCTGCTGCGTTTTTCAACGGGCGGGCTAAACGCCGGGCTGACGCTGGTAACGCAGGCGCATATGCACATCTGCACGCAATGCCGGGACCGTGTAGCGGCGTTCGAGGCCGTGGGCGGAGCGCTGCTGGACGAGCAACCGGCCGCGGCTTTGGCACCGGCCGCCTTCGCCCAAGTGCTGTCCCGTCTCGATGAACGCCCCGCCGCAGCGCCGGCACCGCGCGCGCCGCGCCAGGCCAATTTGCACCTGGCCCCGGATACAGCGCTGCCCTCCGTGCTCGCGGCTTGCGACATCGGCCGCTGGCTGTGGTTCGGCAAAGGCATACGTTACAGCCCGGTGCGCCTGCCCTGGGCGCCGGAGGCCAATGTAATGCTGCTGCGCGTGGCGGCGAATTGCGCCGTCTACCCGCACACCCATGCAGAGCACGAGCTGACGTTGATCTTGCGCGGCGGCTATAGCGACTGCACCGGCCAATACGGCCCCGGCGACATGGCCGAGGCCGACGCCGATATACTGCACCAGCCGCATGCCGATGACGAAGGCTGCCTGTGCCTCGCCGCCCTTGAAGGGACGATGCGGCTGGATGGCTGGCTCGGAAAATGGCAGCGTCGCCTTGGGCCGTATCTGGGACTATATTAGTTGCGGCGGGTTCTGGCGTTGATGTTACTCGGCCTGGCCTCGTGCTCGCCGGTCAAAATCCTCAACGCCACGGCGAGTGGCGATTGGCATGTGACGAAAAACATCGCCTACGCCCCCGGGCCGCGCCGCGGGCTGGATGTCTACGCCCCTGATGGCGCCAAGGACGCACCGGTGGTGGTGTTTTTCTACGGCGGCAGCTGGCAGGAGGGCGACAAATCCATGTACCGCTTCGTCGGCGCGGCTCTGGCGGCGCAGGGCATCGTCACCATCATCCCGGATTACCGCGTCTATCCACAGGTGCGTTTTCCCGTGTTTTTGCAGGATTGCGCCCAGGCCGTGGCCTGGGCCAAAGCGAATGCACATAATTTCGGTGGTGATCCAAACCGCCTGGTGCTGATGGGCCATTCCGCCGGTGCCTATAACGTTGCGATGCTGGCGCTCAACCCAATGTATCTCAATGCCGTGGGCATGAGCCCGCGCGACATTTCAGGCTTCATCGGCCTCGCCGGACCATATGATTTTCTGCCGCTGCAGGACCCGGTCATCAAAACCATTTTCGGCGACCCCGCAAAACTCGCGCAAACCCAGCCGATCAACTTTGTCACCCAAGGCGCACCGCCGGCGTATCTCGCGGCAGGCCTGCGCGACAAAACCGTGGACCCCGGTAACAGCATGCGCCTGGCGGCAAAACTGCGCGCGGCCGGAGATGAAGTGCGGGAGCGTTACTACCCCAAACTCAACCATGTGCTGATCATCGGCGCCACCTCGCAATTATTGGAGTTCTTGGCGCCGGTACTGCCCGATTGCCTCGCCTTCATCCACGCCGTCACCTCTCCCCAAAAGATCAGGAGTGCAGCATGAGTTTCGCCACACAAATCTCGCGCGCCGCCGAGCGTGCGCCGTTGCCCGATACGCTGCTGCGCTTCGGCATTTCCCGCCTGGTCGGGCGCACAAATGCGCAACTGGCGCCCGGCCACACCGGCGCGTTTGCCGCTGAGATGGCGCTGCATGCCATAGCCGAGCACACCCAGGCGGCCAACCGGCAGCATTACGAACTGCCACCGGAATTTTTCACCAATTGCCTGGGGCCGCGCCGCAAATATTCCTGCTGCCTGTTCGAGGATGGCGACACCCTGGCCGCGGCTGAATTGCGCGCGTTGCAGGAGACCGTGGCCCACGCGCAATTGCAGGACGGCCAGCGCATTCTGGAACTTGGCTGCGGCTGGGGTTCGCTCACTTTATACATGGCGGCGCGTTTTCCCGGTGCTGTCATCACCGCCGTTTCCAACTCAGCACCACAGCGCCTGTTCATCGAGGCCGAGGCGCGCCGGCTGGGGTTGGGCAATATCCGCGTGCTCACCGCCGATATGAATGATTTCAACATCGACGAAACATTCGACCGCATCGTTTCGGTGGAAATGTTCGAGCATATGGCCAATTGGCGCGGTCTGCTGACCAGTGTGCGCTATTGGCTGGCGCCGGGGGGAAAACTATTCCTGCATGTGTTCAGCCATGCCAGCCAGCCCTACCGGTTTGAGGTGACGGACGAAGCCGACTGGATCGCGCGGTATTTTTTCACCGGCGGCATCATGCCCAGCCATGATCTGATCCATGAATTTGACGATCTGTTCCGCGTCGAGCGTGGCTGGCGCTGGAACGGTAAGCATTACCAGCAGACGGCACTGGCCTGGCTGGAAAATTACGATGCCAATCAGGCTGAAATCCGCCCGATATTGAACGAGACCTACGGGGCGGATGCAAAGCTCTGGCAGCGGCGCTGGCGGCTGTTCTTCCTGGCCACGGCCGGGCTGTTCGGCCATGGCGATGGCAAGGCCTGGGGTGTCAGCCATTATCTGCTCCAGCCGTGTTCCTAGCCGCGCTCGCCATCGGGCTGGCGGTCACGCTGGTGATGCTTGGCGCCTGGGGGTTTCAGGCGTGGCGCAAAAACGCCGGCTGGGTGGACGTATTCTGGACCTTCGGCACCGGGTTTTTTTGCACGCTGGCGGCGCTGGCGGCAGGGCCAGTGCTTTGGCGGCGCGTAATGGTGGCAGCACTCCTGCTGCTATGGTCGGTGCGGCTGGGCAGCCATATTTTCCACCGCGTGATGACCGGCGCGGAGGACGCGCGTTACGCCCGCATGCGCAAGGACATGGGCCCAAAATTTCACCGCAATCTGCTTGGCATTCTGCTGCCCCAAGGCCCCTTCAGCCTGGTGCTCGGCATCGCCGCCCTCTACGCCGCGCACCAGCCAGACCCGGTGTTCCGCATCTGGGACGCATTGGGGATCGCCCTCGCATTGGGCTGCATCGCCGGCGAGGCGCTGTCCGACCGGCAGATGCGGCAATTCCGCGCCGGCCCGGCGAACAAAGGCAAAATCTGCGAGACCGGGCTGTGGCATTATTCGCGCCACCCGAATTATCTGTTCGAGTTTCTGTATTGGTGCGCCTACCCGCTATTGGGGCTGACCACGCATAATCCATGGAGCCTGCTCAGCCTCCTGGCCCCGGTGTTGATGTATCTAACCCTGCGCTACGCCTCCGGTGTGCCACCGCTGGAAGCGGCCATGCTTGAGAGCCGGGGCGAGGCGTATCGGCAATACCAGTCCCGCACGGGCGCCATTCTACCGCGCTTCTAAAGCAGCACGTAATCCACCGGCCCCAGCGGGGCAGGCGGCGTGTCGCCCAGCGCCTCGGCGGTGGCGATTTCGATCACCCGGACCAGAGCATCGAGCGGCAGGCCGTTCAGCGATGTAACGAAAGGTTCTTCCAGCTCCTCACCCAAAGCATCCAGCCCGAGGAAAGCATAGGCCAGCACCAAAGTGAGCAAAGGGGTCGCCAGCCCAAGCGTATCGACGATGCCGAAGGGCAGCAGGATGCAAAACAGCCAGACACTCCGGTGCAGCATCAGCGCATAGGCAAACGGCATCGGCGTGGTGCGCAGCCGCTCGCAGGCGGTCTGCACATTGGTCATGGCATCCAGCCGGGCCGCAAACATGGTAAAAATAATGTCCGAGACATCGCCCTTGCGGCGTAAAGTGGCCAGCTCCTGGGCCTGGTCCTGCAATATGGCGCCGGCCCGGTTGCGGCGGGTGGGGCCGGGCTCGCCACGCAATTGGTCGCGCAGGGCGCCGGCGAAGGCAGGCACACGCCCCGCCGCGCGGCGGCATAAAGCCTCGTCCTCCGGCAGCAAGGTCACGAGGTTGCGCAGCAGGCTCCGGCTTTCCGCGATCAGCGCCCCCCATTGGCGGCGGCCCTCCCACCAGCGGTCGTAACAGGCGTTATTGCGGAACCCGATGAAGATCGACAGGCCGAGCCCCAGCAGCGTGAACGGGGCCGGGTTTACGGCAACAAAATATTGCGGCTCATGATGGTGCAGCAGCACCACCGCCACCGCGATGGCGAACACCACAGCCAGCCTGGGCGCTATAATCGGCAGCACGGAGCCGCGCATGGCGTAGAGCAAAACAAGGCCGGAGGGGCGCGGGCGGATGATCATGCCGCGCGCATACACTCTATCCCTGGGTCGCCGCCAGTATTGCCCGTGTTGCCGGTTTGCCGCATAGGAGCGCAAATTCTTGAAGGAAGGTCCCGCTCCATGCGTTTGTCGCTCTCCGCCCTTGCTATCGCCGCCGTGCTCGCCGCCCCCGCCGCTTTCGCGCAATCTTCGCCAAGCGCGGCCCCAAGCGCGGCACCTGCCGCCGCACCCAAAGATAGCAACCCGGTAGTAGCCGTCGTGGGCCCCTATAAAATCCACATGAGCGATCTGCAGACGGACCTCCAGTCCGCCCCCGCCCAGGCGCAGCAGCTGCCGCCCGACCAGCTCTATCAGATGCTGCTGAGCCAGGAAGTCGACCGCAAGGCCGTACTCGTGGCCGCTCTCAAAGAGGGGCTGCAGAAGGACCCCACGATCGCGCAGCAGATGCAGGATGCGGCCAATATCAAGCTGGAAAACGCCTATGTGCAGCGCCAGGTGCTCGGCCAGGTGAGCGATGCCACGGTGCAGGCCCAGTATAACAAGCAATACGCGAACAAGCCCGGCCCGGAACAGGTCCAGGCCAAGCAAATTCTGGTGCAGACCGAGCAGCAGGCCAAGGATATCATCACCCAGCTGAACCAGGGCGCGGATTTCGCGACGCTGGCGCAGAAAGACAGCATCGACCCGGGTGCCAAGAATGGCGGCGAATTGGGCTGGTTCAACCAGACCGAGATGGTCCCGGCCTTCGCCAATGCCGTGTTCGCGCTGAAGCCCGGTGAATATACCAAGACACCTGTGCAGACGCAGTTCGGCTGGCATGTCATCCTGTGCGAGGGCAAGCGCACCGCGCCCACACCCAAGCTCGCGGACGTGCAGGCTCAAATTAAGCAGCAGCTCGGCGATGCCGCGGTGCAGTCAACGCTTGATACCGTGCGTGGCGATGTGAAGATCCAGCTGTTCAACCCGGATGGCACGCCCATCGCCGCCCCGGCCGCGGCACCTGCGGCACCCGCCGCGCCGTAATAACATGGCCCAAATCCCCGTATCGCCGCTGGCGCTGCCCCTCCCCAACCTACCGCCTCTGGCCGGGGTGAGGCTGGCCACGGCGGAGGCGGGGATACGCTACAAGGGACGTACCGACGTACTGCTGGCCGAACTGGCCGAAGGCACGACGGTGGCCGGTGTATTCACCAAAAACCTCTGCCCGGGCGCGCCCGTCACCTATTGCCGCGAAGTGCTACAAGGCGGTACCGCGCGCGGCCTGGTGGTAAATGCCGGCAATGCCAATGTGTTCAATGGTGCCGCAGGCATGCGCGCGGTGGAAACCACGGCAGATTCAGCGGCAAAAACATTAGGCACCACGGCGGACCAGATTTTTCTGGCCTCAACCGGTGTAATCGGCGAGCCGCTGCCGGCACATAAAATCGTCGCGGTAATGGACGACCTGCACGGCAGGCTGGAGGCGGATCGTTTCGCGCAAGCCGCCAGCGCCATCATGACAACCGATACCTTCCCCAAAGGTGCTACCCGCACCGCGAAAATCGGGAGCGTGGAGGTCACGATCAACGGCATCGCCAAAGGCAGCGGCATGATCGCGCCGGACATGGCGACCATGCTGTGCTTTGTCTTCACGGACGCCGCGATCCCCGCCACAGCTTTGCAGGCGATGCTGGCCAAAAACGTGGAGTCCACCTTCAACTGCATCACCATAGATAGCGACACCTCGACCTCCGACACGGTGCTGCTGTTCGCAACCGGCCAGGCGGGCAATGCGCCAACCGAAGACCCCGCCTACCTCGCCGATTTCCGCCGCGCGCTGCACGAGGTCCTGCACGATCTGGCACTGCTGGTGGTACGCGACGGCGAAGGCGCGCAAAAACTGGTGACAATCAAGGTCGAAGGTGCGGTAAACAACGGCTCAGCCAAACGCATCGCCCTCTCCATCGCCAACTCGCCCTTGGTAAAAACCGCCATCGCCGGCGAAGACGCCAACTGGGGCCGTATCGTCATGGCCGTAGGCAAAGCCGGCGAACCCGCCGACCGCGACCGCCTGGGTGTGGCCGTAGGCGGCATATGGATGGCCCAAGCCGGCGGCGTGGTCCCCGGCTACAACGAAGCGCCGGTGGTAAAACACATGCAAGGCCGCGAAATCGAAATCATGGTCGATATCGGGCTGGGCCAAGGCCGCGCCACCGTGTGGACCTGCGACCTGACGCACGGCTACATCGACATCAACGGTTCCTACCGCAGCTAAGTTCTGTTTCCGAGGCGCGTTTATCCTGGTATAAAAACTACCCTTATACCAGGATAAACGCACCTCCTACTAAGCCGGGCTGTGGCGCATTATACCATAGGCTGCGAGCACGATTGCCACGGCAAAGGCAGCGAGAATTCCCAGCATGGTAAGCTGCACGCGGACATGCTGTGGCATGACTGGGCTTGGCGTTTGGGTAACAGGAATGCTGCCGCTGGTTTGTGCCTGCCCGCGCGTTTGCAAATAAGCGGCGAGGGCGGCTGGGCTCACGCCGAAAATTGGGTCCAGGATCAGCCGTGCGCCACGCGCGCCGATGACGCGGCAATAGGTGCGGCTGGTGACCCCGCCGTAGCGGTCGCGGATGACGCGCTCCTGTAGATTGATCTCCACCACATCGCCCCAGGGGATGGTTTTGCTCACCCCCCGCTGGCGCAGGGTAATTCCGGCATCGTTAACGGTGATGCGCGGCGGGGAGAGCAGTTCGCCGAACAGAAAGGGCAGGAAGGGCAGGAGCAAAAAGCCGAATTTGATGATGGCCGTAAACACCGGGTTAGCAAGTCGCGTAAAATGCCCGGCCTCGAAATAAATCACCCAATACAGCAGGCTGACCAGCGCCACCGCGGAGAAGATGAAGGCGGCGACGGCGGAAAAGACGAAATTGCCATTGGTTTCGTTGAGGATCAGCCGGCCACTTCCGTCAGGCGGCGGCATGGGGCCGGTGGGGTCGATGCTGACGGTCTGGACTTCCCGCGTGGACATGATCGCTTCAGGCTAACCACGCGGCTATGCCCTGTCGAGCATTAACGCCCTGAACTAAGCGGAACTAAGCGCGCACCAGATGATTAACCGGCCCATGCCCTGCGCCAAAACCGGGCGCGGTGCGGATGGCCTCCTGCAGATAGTTGCGGGCGCGGTGCACGGCATCGAGCATGGTCATGCCTTGGGCCAGGCCGGTGGCAATGGCCGAGGCCATTGTGCAGCCGGTGCCATGGGTGTTGCGGGTCTCGATCCGGGGCAGGGAGATCGCCTCCAGCGTATCTGCGGTGATGAGGTAGTCGGTTAGAATGTCTTCCCCGCCATGCCCGCCTTTAATGAGTACGGCCTGCGCCCCCATGGCGAGCAGTGCCCGGCCGGCGGCGATGCGTTCAGCCTCCGTACCCACGGGCATTCCGGTGAGTTTTTGCGCCTCCGGCAAATTGGGGGTGACCAGTGTGGCACGCGGCAATAGCAGCTGGCGCATGGCTTCAACCGCCCCTTCCTCCAGTAGCACGGCGCCGGAAGTGGCGACCATCACCGGGTCCAGCACCAAGGTGATGTTGGTGGGCAAAGCACCGGCGACGGCACGGATGATCGCCTCATTGGCCAGCATGCCGAGTTTTACCGCATCGGCGCCGATGTCATCGAGCACGGTTTTTATCGCCAGAGCCACGAATTCGGCCGGCAGCGGGTGTACGCCGGCAACGCCGAGCGTGTTCTGCGCGGTCACGGCCGTGATCGCGGTGCAGCCAAAGGCGCCGAGTGCGGTAATGGTTTTAATATCCGCCTCGATGCCTGCACCGCCGCCGGAATCCGACCCGGCAATCGTCAATACGCGCTTCATTCAGCAGCTTCTGCCGTCGCCAACGCAATCTTCTGGCACAGCCCATCAACGATTTCGTGGATCAGCGTGGCGTCCTCGCCTTCGGCCATCACCCGAATAAGAGGCTCGGTGCCCGACGGGCGGATGAGGACGCGGCCCAAAGCGCCGAGCCGGGCGGTTGCGGCCTCGATGGCGGCTGCAATATGCGGCAGAGCCAGCGGCGAGGCCCCGGCATAGCGCACATTGCGCAAAAGCTGCGGCAGCGGGGCAAACACGCGGCAGGCTTCCGAGGCGCGTTTGCCCGAGCGCACCAGAACGGAAAGCACCTGCAAAGCCGCCACCAGACCATCGCCGGTGGTGGCGTAATCGGAGAGGATGACATGGCCCGACTGCTCGCCGCCAAGGTTGATGCCCTTCTCGCGCATCACCTCCGCCACGTAGCGGTCCCCCACCTTGGTGCGGATGAGTGCCACACCGAGCGTGCCCAAAAACCGCTCCAGCCCGAGGTTGGACATTACCGTGGCGACGATGGCGCCGCCGCGCAGGCTGCCCGCCTCCGTCATATCGCGGGCGATAAGTGCGAGAATCTGGTCGCCATCAATGATCTCGCCGCGCTCATCGGCCAGGATCACGCGGTCGGCATCGCCATCGAGCGCGATGCCGATATCCGCGCCATGTTCCAGCACCGCCTCGCAGAGTTTTTTGGGGGCGGTGGAACCGGCCTCGCGGTTGATGTTGAACCCGTCGGGGGCCACGCCAAGCTGAATGACCTCGGCGCCAAGTTCGAACAGAGCGGCCGGGGCGACCTTATAGGCGGCGCCATGCGCGCAATCGAGCACGATGCGCAGGCCATCTAACCGCAACCCGCGCGGGAGGGAGAATTTGGCGGCTTCGACATAGCGCCCGGCGGCATCGACCAGGCGCGAGGCGCGGCCGAGATGCTCAGGCCCGGCCAGCCGGCTTGAGAGGTCCTGGCCCATCAGCGCCTCGATCTCTTCCTCGGTTTCATCCGAGAGCTTGGCGCCATCGGGCCCGAACAGCTTGATCCCGTTATCCTCGTAGGGGTTGTGCGAGGCTGAGATGACCACCCCGAGGTCGAGCCGCAGGGAGCGGGTGAGCATGGCAATCGCGGGGGTGGGCAGCGGCCCGGCGAGGGTGACGTTCATGCCGGCCGAGATGAAGCCGGCGGTGAGTGCGGGCTCCAGCATGTAGCCGGAAAGCCGCGTGTCCTTGCCGATGATGACGCGATGTCGGTGGCTGCCGCGGGTAAACATCAGCCCCGCCGCCTGGCCGAGTTTGAGCGCCATTTCCGGCGTCATCGGCGCGGTGTTGGCCGTGCCGCGAATGCCATCCGTGCCGAACAGGCGGCGTTTTTCCGTGTTACTCATCATCTCTCACTAACTGCTTCTGCGCGTCCCGCGCATTCAAAACTTGCCATACGCGTAATGCCCGCGCTGTGCCGGCGACGTCATGGACCCGTAGTATATGCGCGCCAAGCCCCACGGCAAACAGTCCCGCCGCCAGGGATTCCGCGTCGCGTTGCGCCGGGTCCGCCGTGCCGGAGATATCCCCGAGGAATCTTTTGCGCGACAGGCCAATGAGCAGCGGGTGGCCCAGGGCGGCAAACCGGCCGGTGGCGTGCAGGAGGGTGACATTTTGCCCGCCGCGCTTGGCAAAACCGAAACCGGGGTCCAGCGCGATGTTTTCGGCCTTTACCCCGGCTGCCAAAGCGCGGTCCCTGGCGGCCAGCAGCTCGGCCAGCACTTCCGCCGCCACATCATCATAAACGGCGAGGCGGTTCATCGTCTCCGGCTCACCCCGCATATGCATCAGCACCACCGGGCAGGCCCGTGCCGCAACCAGGGCCAGCGCCGCCGGGTCATGCGTCAAAGCCGAGACATCGTTGATGATTTTTGCCCCGGCATCCAGGGCTGCGGCCATGGTGGCGGCGTTGCGCGTGTCCACCGAGACCACGGCGCCGCTCAAGGCTCGGATGACGGGCAGGATGCGCGCCTGTTCGTCTCCGGGCGTCACAGGTACTGCGCCGGGGCGGGTGCTCTCCCCGCCAATGTCCAGAATATCCGCGCCATCAGCCAGCATCTGCCGCCCGGCCGCGATGGCGGCTCCGGCCGAAGCGTGCAGCCCGCCATCGGAGAATGAATCCGGTGTGACGTTGAGTATACCCATGACCAGGGGCCGGGTGAGCGGCAGCCCGGCCCAGCTTGCGGGGGTGACCATGTGCCCCGTTAGCATGCCGCCCCGCGCCGCCTCAAATTTTGGCGCAACCGCCGGGCCGTGCTAGTCGGGTGCTGCTAAAAGGAGGTCCTCATGGGTGCAAAACTCTATCTCGGCACGGCGCGTTACTCTTCCTGGTCGCTGCGCGGCTGGTTGATGGTGCGCCTCGCCGGCCTGCCGGTGGAGGAGATTTTCGTGCCCCTCGCCGGCGGCAATTCGCCCTCCGTGAAGGCCGTTTCCCCCAGTGGGCTGGTGCCGTTTCTGGACCATAAGGGCGCGAAAATCTGGGAGAGCCTCGCCATTGCCGAGTATTGCGCCGAGCATAACCCGGTGCTGTGGCCCCAGGACCGCATTGCCCGTGCCCATGCCCGTGCCATCGCCTCCGAGATGCATGCCGGCTTCCGGGCCTTAAGGATCGCCATGCCCATGAACCTCGGCCGCGACGATTACGCCGGGCTGGGGCAGACCCCGGACAGCCTGGCCGATATCGCGCGCATAGAGATGATCTGGGCCGAGACCCGCGCCGTGTTCGGCCAGGGTGGACCCTATTTGTTTGGCGAGGTGTTCAACGCCGCCGATGCCATGTTCGCTCCCATCGCGGCGCGCCTGCTTACCTACGCCCCGCCGCTCTCCGCCGGCGCAAAAACCTATTGCGAGGCCGTGCGCGCGCATCCGCTGGTTGCCAACTGGTACGGATTGGCGGCAAATGAGCCCGCCTCCTGGCAACTCGAGAAATATGAAAGTCTTGCATGAAGCTCCGCCCGCTCGTTTTTGCCCTCGCCTTCCTCCTGCCTGGCCTGCCGGCCCTCACGGCCGCGCGTCCGGCCTATGCCGACGCCATACTCACGCTCGACCATGGCTCGACATGGATCACCATCAAGGATGACGAGGACACGCAGGGGTTCGTGCAGATCCATAATACCGGCGATGCGCCCGACACGCTGACCAAGGCGAACTGCACCATCGCCGCCAGCACCACGCTGGTGGATGCGAGCGGCAACCCGCTGCAGAGCCTGGTGATACCGGCGGGGCAGAGCGTGACCCTGTCGCCCGATGGGCCGCATCTGCTGATCAAGGCCGCGCGCTACCCGGTGAAGAAAAACAGCATTCTACCCTGCGCCTTCACCTTTTCGAGTTCGAGCGATCTCATCGGCTATCTCAACGCCGTGCCGCCGCCGAAATCTTAAAGAGTGTTTGAGAAGTCCCATACGCTCCCGTCATTCCCGCTTTCGCGGGAAAGACGGAGTAATGTCGCCGGAGGGCTTCTCAAACAGTCTTTTGAGCGCTGTGTTGCACGCTAGGGCGCCAGCGGTTACGCAAGGAATATAGTAGGTCAGGAATACCGGCCGGAGACAGGCATGAGCAATGGATCGCCCCGCACGCCCGCCGATCCCGCGCCAGCCGCGCTTTCAGCCGCGCTCCCCATTGAGGCCGGGTTCAACGAGGAGCTTTACCTTCGCCTCAACCCGGATGTGCTGGTGGCCGTGGCCGGCGGCAGTTTCCGTTCCGGGCGCGAGCATTTCGAGCGTTTTGGCCGCGCCGAAGGCCGCCCCGTGGCACTGCCCGCGCATGTGGTGCCGGACCGCGTGATGGTTACCGCCGAGGCGGGCAGGATTGCCGAGAAACCCCGGGCGCCTGGCGCCAATGTCGATCATATCAAAATCTCGCCGTCCGGCGGCATTTATGTCGCCGGCTGGGTGAATGACACGCAGGACCAGTTGGTATCTGTGGATTTGTATTTCTCCGGCTGGTCCATCTCCTTCAGCGCCGCCAACCTTGCCCGCGTGCGCCGGCCGGATGCGGAGGAGGCGGTCGGCCTGCTCAGCCCGCATCATTGCGGCTATTGGGGGTTTCTCTATGCCGCGCGGCGGCTGCCGGCCAATGTCTGCAATGCCGTGGTGCGGCTGAAATCAGGCGTCGAGATGCCTTCCGTGGTGATGGTGGAAGGGGTTGAGGATGACGACCTGCGGAGCGTGGCGCTCTGTGGCCTGTCCCAGGCGGCCTATACCGGCAATCATTATTTCGCCGCTGTGCAGAGCATCGATGCCGCGATTGGTACGCAGCTGCTGGCTTTCAACCAGATGCTGACGCGGCGTGCCGCGAATGCGCCTTATGTGGAATATTTCGGCTGTGCCAATGCCAGCTACAAGGCCTCGATCATCGTCTGCCTGTTCGGCAAGACCGAGTATATGTACGTGCAGCAGGCGATGTTTGCGCGCCAGGCCGGCATTGGGGATTACGAGTTTATCTACGTGTGCAACAGCCCCGATACCGCGGAAGCTTTGTTGCGCGAGGCTCGGCTCTCAGGCCTGATGTACGGGCTCGATGTTACGATTATTCTGCTCAACGCCAATGCCGGATTTGCCGCCGCCAATAACCTTGCCGCCAAACATGCGCGCAGCGGCAGGCTGGTGTTCGTCAACCCCGATGTGTTTCCGCGTGATGCCGATTGGGCCGCAAAGCACAGCGCCATTGTGGCGGGGCAGCCGGCGGAGCAGACGGCTTTGTTCGGTGCGCCTTTGTTTTACGACGACAGCTCGCTGATGCATGGCGGCATGTATTTCGAGCTGGATACAGCGCCAAGCTTCACACAAGGGCAGCACCAGGAAACCGCGATTTTACGGGTGGAACATTACGGTAAAGGCGCGCCGCCGGATACGGTGGAATATCTGCGCCCCCGGCCCGTGCCGGCGGTGACCGGCGCGTTCATTTCCACCGCGCGGGAATGGTTCGAGACGCTGGGAGGGTTCACCGAGGATTATATTTTCGGCCATTACGAGGATGCGGATTTGAGCCTGAAAAGCCTGAAGGCTGGGCGCCCCGCCTGGCTGCATGATGCGACACTCTGGCATCTGGAGGGCAAGGGTTCGCACCGCCAGCCGCAGCATGAGGGTGGCTCCATCGTAAACCGCTGGCTGTTCACCAAGCTCTGGAAGGGGCTGGTGGAGGCGGAGGTGCTGGGCCCGGCGCCGCTGCATCCGGCATTTGGTGTGTCGAAATGAAAGTATTGCTGGTCTGCATGTATCATCCGGAGCTGGTGCGCGGCGGCTCGCAGCAGATTGCCTATGAGACGTTCGAGGGTTTGAAAAACATCGAAGGTGTGGAGCCGTTTTTATTGGCCTCGGCCGACCATAACACGCCGGCCATGTTCAAGAGCGGGGCGCGCATCACCGGCTTCGACGGGCGGGAAAATGAATCTCTGTTTCTGTCGCAGGGTTATGATTACGTCTGGCAGAAATGCCCGAGCATTCACCTGGCGCAGGCCTATAAGGAATTCCTGGAGCGGCTGCGGCCAGATGTGGTGCATTTTCATCACTATATGACTTACGGCATCGATTATCTGACGCTGACGCGCAAGGTGCTGCCGGATGCGAAAATCGTTTTTACAGCGCATGAGTTTCTGTCGATCTGTGCGTTGAGCGGGCACATGCGTCGCACCGATGGTTCGCTGTGCGACCGTGCTTCGGCCGTGCGCTGCCATCAATGCATTCCCAGCCTGCCGCCGGAGCATTATTTCATGCGTGAGCTGTGGATGAAGACGCATCTTGCCACAGTGGATGTGTTCACCACGCCGAGCCGGTTCATGGTTTCGCATTATGCAAATTGGGGGCTGGATCCGGCGAAGTTTGTGCATGTGACGAATGGGATGCAGGCGAATACCAAAGCCATCGAAACCCTGCAGGGCAAGCGCAACCGCTTTGGGTTTTTTGGCCAGATGGTGGATGTGAAGGGGCTGCATGTGCTGCTCCAGGCGGTGGGGCTTTTGCGCGCGCAGGGGTTTACGGATTTTACCGTCGAGGTGAATGGCGATAACATCGCTTTTGCCTCGCCGGAATGCCGTGCCGAGATTGAGGCGTTTGTGGTGGCCGAGGAAGCGCTGCCGGCGGATGCGCGCAATGTCGTGTTCAATGGCTCATACCATCATGACCAGCTGCGCGCGCGCATGGCGCGGGTGGATTGGGTGGTGGTGCCCTCCATCTGGTGGGAGGTTTTCTGCCTGGTGATTTCCGAGGCCTGGAGTTTCGGGCGCCCGGTGATTGCCTCCAACGTGGGGGGACCTGCCGAGCGCGTGACCGAGGGTAAGGATGGGCTGCTGTTCGAACTGGGTGATGCACGGGCGCTGGCCGATACGATGCGCCGCGCCTGCACCGAGGAGGGGCTTTGGAAGAATTTGGCGCAGGGCATAACTAAACCCGCCAGCCGCGAGGAGATGGTGCAGGGATTCATGCAGATTTATACCGGCAAAGTGCTGGCGGCCACATAGTGCCGTGATCTCAACCGGAATGCGGATCAGGCCGAGGGGTGCCCAACCGCGTCCAGCGCCTCGGCGATGCGGCCGGGCGACAAGGTGAACGGTGCCGTCATCATATTCGTATGACCGGACGGCAGTGTGCCACGCAAATCCGCGTAGATACCCTCCTGGGCCTGCAGCAGACCGTGAAAAAAGCAATCTCCCCAATCGGCCGGCGCCGCGGACACCGTGCGCACACCAAGCGGGGAATAGATGAGGCCGATGAGGTTTGATCCCAGCACGCCGAACAATGTCCGCGCTTCGCGGAACAACGCCACCTGCTCGATAAACGGCATTGTTGCCACCCCGAATGACGTAATGCCCTTGATCTTCACAAGAGCCAAAGTTTCATTTCAAAGGTAGAGTTTCGTGGCTTGCAACCGCTTGTTCCGGCATGAAGCTACGCCATCCGGGATGGCAATGCAGCCGAACCGCCGAGCATGTTTTCTCTCCAGGATTTAGCAGCGCGCCTCTCGGGTTATCAGCAAGGCGGGGCTGTTCAAGGCTGTTCAGGTTTTGGCAAAGAGCATGGCGCCCAGCTATATACTTGCAGCCGGATACTTGCAGCCGGTACTCTGGATTGAGCCGGGCCCAGCGGGTAAACCATATTCGACGATTGCGGGGGCTGGGCTGCGCCCTGCAGCCAGGCCGGAAAGATCACACGCGGGACGTGGCATCTAGGTGCCCCCCGCTAACAGGACGATGCATTGAATGCAAAATTATTATTACGCGACCCGCCAGGTTGATTTCACCGCCGCCACGCTGACGGAGGATATCACCGCCGATGTCGCGATCATCGGCGGCGGCATCACCGGTGTGTCGGCCGCACTGCATCTGGCCGAGCGTGGTTATAAGGTGGCGCTGCTGGAGGCGCAGGATATCGGCTGGGGGGCTTCCGGGCGTAACGGCGGCCAGGCGCTGCCCGGGTTTGGCTGCTCGCTGCATAAACTGCGCCAGCTGACCGGAGCGGAGACGGCCAAAAAGCTCTGGGACATGTCGGTCGAGGCGGTGGATTTGCTGCATGGCCAGATCGCGCGGTTTGGGATTCCGGCGAGCCCGGTGCTGGGCTATCTGCATGCCGCCGTGAAGGCGCGGCAGACGCAGGAGTTGCGCGAGGAGCAAGAGACACTGGCGGCTTTGGGCGCGCCGGTGGGGCGGTTGCTGGAGGGTGCGGAATTGCGCAGCCGGCTGGCCAGCCCGCGCTATGTCGCGGCACTGGAGGATAACATCGCCGGGCATATTCACCCGTATAATTACGTTTTGGGCTTAGCCCGCGCGGCGCAGGCAGCCGGCGCGCAGCTTTTTGCCGGGGCGGCGGTGGATAAGGTCGAGCCGGGCGCGAAAATCACTTTGCATGTGGGGCCGCATCGCGTCACCGCGTCTTACCTGCTGGTGGCCGGCGGCGCCTATCTGGGCGGGTTGGAGAAGAAACTCGCCGGCTACATCATGCCGGTCGGCACCTATATCATGGCCACGGAGCCGCGCGATGACGTGCCAGGGCTGATCCCTGGCAATGAGGCTGTGGGCGACCTCAACTTCGTGCTCGATTATTTCCGCCGCTCGCCCGATAACCGCATGCTGTTCGGCGGCCGCGTGTCCTACTCCACAATCCCCCCGCCGAGCCTGGGCGCCGCGATGCTGCGCCGGGCCACGCGCGTGTTTCCGCAGCTGAAGGGTGCAAGGGTGGAATATCTCTGGGGCGGCAATGTGGACATCACCGTCAACCGTGCCCCGCATTTCGGCAGGCTGGCGGACAACATATTATTTGCCCATGGCTTCTCCGGCCACGGCGTGGCGCTTACCGGGCTGGCGGGCAAACTGGCGGCCGAGACCATCGCCGGCCACGCGGAAAGGTTTGACCTGTTCACCCGCATCCCGCATGCCCGCTTCCCCGGCGGCCCGGCTTTGCGCACCCCGGCACTGCTGCTCGCCACGGCCTGGTTCCGCCTGCGCGACATGCTGTAGTTTTTTCGGGGAATTGCCATATAGTCGGGGTGAACGAACAAAAAGGGGGCACCGATGTCGGTCCGCAAATTCCTGCTCCCCGTGAGCAGCACCACCTCGGCCTCGGCTGCGTTGCAAACCGGGTTGATGCTGGCCAAACGCTGGAACGCGCATTTGCAGGTGCTGCATATCCGTTCCGCCCAGGAGTTTGCCCCGTTCGTGGGTGAGGGCATGACCGGCGCCATGATCGAGGACATGATGAGTGCCACCGAACGCGCATCCGGCCAGCGCGAGCGCAGCCTGGAAGAGCTGTTCGCGCTGGCGGCCGAGGAGGCCGGGGTGCCGGTGGGCGAGGCGCTGCACGGGCGCGACGAGCCGAGTGCCAGTTTCACCACGCTGACGGGGCGCGAGGACGAGTTGATCGCGCATCGCGCCCGTCTCGCGGATCTCACCATCGTGCCGCACCCGCAGGCCGGCGAGGATGTGGCGGCGGCCGATGCGCTGCATGCGGTGCTGTTTGACTCCGGCCGCCCGGTGCTGCTGGCTCCCGTTGTACCGCCCGAGACGTTTGGCACGCGCGTCGCCATTGCCTGGAACGGCACCGCCAATGCGGCGTCAGCCTTGGCCTCGGTGATGCCCTTCGTGCGCCAGGCCGAAGCGGTGCGGATACTCGTATGCGATGACTACCGCCGGCCCGGGCCTTCGGGGGCCGAGGTGGCGGAATATATTTCGCACCATGGGGTGACCGCCGATGTGGTGCAGTTTTACCCGCGCAAGGGCATGACCGGGGCTGGCCTGCTCGCCGCGGCGACGGAATTCCGGGCCGATCTGATGTCCATGGGCGCCTATTCCACGGCCTCGCGCCTGCGCCAGCTGATATTGGGCGGGATTACGCGGCATGTGCTGGAACATGCGCAATTGCCGGTATTGATGAACCGTTAGGCTTCCCTTGGCAGGTTGCGCCCCTATCTATGTAACAGGCAGCTATGTAACAGGCTGGGCAGCGTTTCGCGAGGTGAAGAAGTGTAACCTTATTTGTAACAGGGTTGAGAATGCCCCTTTGGTGTGGCATTTAAGTAACAGTTAACCGGTTGTCAGCCGCCGCCTTCCATAACGCTTCCTCAGGAGAATCCGATCAAAATGCGCCACTCTTTCCCCCGTGCCGCCGCGCTCTCGCTGGCCTTGCTCGGGAGCACCGCCCTCATCTCCCCGCCGGCGCACGCGGCGGATACGTCATCTCTGGATGCCACCAAGGCCGTTGAGAAGAATTACACCCCGGTTCCGGATTTTTCCGGCCTGGTCAAAAATGTCTCGCCGGCGGTGGTTTCGGTAGATGTGCATCTAAAACTCAACCAGACCTCCGATGATGGAAGCGGCAATGGTGGCGGCAATGGCCCGCAAGGCCTGCCACCGGGCTTTCCGCAGATCCCCGGCATGCCGTTTGGCTTTGGCGGGCCGCAACAGCAGCAGCCGGTGGAGGCCAAGGGCTCGGGCTTCGTGATTGATCCGTCCGGCATCATCGTCACCAACAACCATGTGGTGAAGGATGCCCGCACGGTCACCGTGACCATGTCCGACGGCAATACCTACCCGGCGAAGGTCCTGGGCACCGACCCCAAGACCGACCTTGCCGTGCTCAAGATCATCGCACCGCACCCGCTGCCGTTCGTCGAGCTGGGGGATTCCTCCAGCGTGGTGCCGGGCGAATGGGTGATCGCCATGGGCAATCCGTTTGGGCTCGATGGCACGGTGACCGCGGGTATCGTCTCGGCTTTGGGGCGCGATATCGGCGATGGGCCGTATGATAAATTTATCCAGATCGATGCGCCGATCAACGAGGGTAATTCCGGCGGCCCGTTGTTCGACCAGAAGGGCGAGGTCATCGGGGTCAATACCGCCATTCTCAGCCTTTCGGGCGGTTCGGTCGGCATCGGTTTTGCCATTCCTTCGAACACCATCAAGCGGATCACCACGCAGCTGATTGCCAGCGGCAAGGTGGTGCGCGGGTATCTGGGTGTCGCGGCACAGGAGATTTCGCCGCAGATGGCGGCCGCACTCGGCCTGCCGACGGATAATCCGGCGAAAGATGGCGCGCTGATTGCCGCGATCTCGCCGGGCAGCCCGGCGGAGCATGCCGGGTTGAAGGCGGGCGATGTGATCACCGCCGTCAATGGCCTGGTTGTGACCAACCCGGGCGATTTGGCGGCCGATATCGCCAATGTCGATCCGCAGGCCAAGGCGGATATAAGCTATTTGCGCAACGGCAAGCCGCAGGATGTGGGTGTGGCGGTAACCACCATGCCGGCCAATCCGGATGCGGCGTTCCAGCAGAATGGCGGCGGTGGCGGCCAATCGGCACAGCCGGCGCAGGGCCCGCTGGGGCTCACTTTGGCGCCGCTCACCCCGGATGCGCGCAACCAGCTGAACCTGCCGAATAATGCCACTGGTGCGGTGATTACCGCGGTGGTGCAGAACTCGCCGGCGGATGTGGCCGGGCTGCAGCCGGGCGATCTGCTGGTGGGCGTGGGGGCCACCGATGTTAACAGCCCGACGGATGCGGTGAATGCCATCGCCTCCGCGCGCAAGGCCGGTACCGGGGCGGTGGCTTTGCGCATCGTGCGCCAGGGCCAGGCGCTGTTTGTCGGGATAGACCTGACTGGTAAGGACCCGAGCCAGAATAGCCAGAGCCAGGATGGTTCGAACGGGCCGTAAAGCTCGTTTCAAGCCGTTTGTCTTCGTTCGTCTTCGTTGGGGGCGGTGGTTATTCCACCGCCCTTTTTATTCGTGCGGCCTGCGGCGTTATAAATCCGTGCTCCCACGCAGTTTTTTAATCTCGCCGCGGCGGCCCTTGGCTTCCAGCCGCCGGGTTTTTGAGCCCTTGGTGGGTTTGGTCGGGCGGCGGATTTTGGGGATGATCGCGGCTTCGCGGATGAGGGCGAAGAGGCGCTCGCGGGCGTCTTCGCGGTTGCGCGGCTGGTCGCGGAACTGCTCGGCCTGGATGTTGATGACGCCTTCGATGGTAAGGCGGCGGCCGGCCAGCGTGGCGAGCCGGGCTTTTACATGCTCGGGCAAAGTGGTGTTGGCGGCCAGGTTGAAGCGCAGCAGTACAGCGCTCGCCACCTTATTCACATTCTGCCCGCCGGGGCCGGAGCCGGTGACAAAAGTTTCCTCCAGATCGCGCTCGTCGATCTGGAGGGTCCTGGTAATGCGGATAATCATGACGAGCCCGGTTTCAGGCCCGGCGGTTTAAGCGGCGGTTTTGGCTTCTTTTTTGGCAGTCGCCTTCTGCAGGCGGCGCTTCAGCTCCAGCCCTTCGGTGGTGAGCTTGGTGTCATTCTGCGAGAGCAGGAATGCATCCAGACCGCCATTATGCTCGACCGTGCGGATCGCGCGGGTGGAGAGGCGCATGCGCACCGAACCCAGCACGTCGGACAGCAGCGTGGTGACCTGCAGGTTGGGCAGGAACCGGCGGCGGCTTCTGTTGTTGGCGTGGCTGACATTATTGCCGGCTTGCACAGTCTTTCCGGTCAGTTCGCAACGGCGGGCCATGGTAAATCCTCAAACATACACAAAGAGGGCTTAGCTTGCGCCAGCCCCGGAATTAGAAGCCCGGCTTATGGGCAAAACGGGGGTAGGCGTCAAGCCTCGCCGGCGTGATCGTGCCCCGCGGCACCGCGCATTTCGCCGCTTTCCACGCTTTCGATGGCGTTTTGCAGGATCTGCACCACCACGTCATCCGGCAGTACGCGGGTCAGCAGCCCCATGGCGCCGCCCAGCAGCGCCGAGGCGATGGCGAGTTCGGAGAGCTTCTGGCTGACCATGTATTCTATGGCCTTATCGACCACGGAACCGGCATGGTTCAGCTCGCGCTCGGGGGGGGATTGTCTTTCGCTCATCTGCTCTTCCATTAATACGTGCTATATCTAGTGTGCGGGATGGGCCGGTACCATTGCTGATGTTACTCCGCCACCTCGGAGAGCGGAATTTCTTCACGCTCTACCTGCTGGGCGGCCCACATGCCGGCGTACACCCCATCGGCCGCCAGCAGCCCGGCATGGGTGCCGCGCTCCACGATGGTGCCGTCGCGCAGGACCAGGATTTCATCGGCATCGGTGATGGTGGAGAGGCGGTGGGCGATGACCAAAGTGGTGCGGTCGAAGGCGACTCGGCGCAGGGCAGCGGAGATTTCCTGCTCGGTATGGGTGTCGAGCGCGGAGGTGGCTTCGTCCAGGATTAAGATACGCGGGTTTTTGAGGATGGTGCGGGCGATGGCGACGCGCTGCTTCTCGCCGCCCGAAAGTTTTAAGCCCCGCTCGCCGACCTTGGTTTTATAGCCCTGGGGGAGCGAGACGATGAAATCATGCACCTGGGCGAAGCGCGCGGCCTGCTCGATTTCCTCCACCGTGGCGCCGGGGCGGCCGTAGGCGATGTTGTAGAAGATGGAGTCGTTGAACAGCACCGTGTCCTGCGGCACCACGCCAATGGCGCTGCGCAGGGAATGCTGGGTGATATCCCGCACGTCATGCCCGTCCACCGAGACGGTGCCGGCGGTGGTGTCGTAGAAGCGGAACATCAGGCGCGAGACGGTGGATTTGCCGGAGCCGGTGGGGCCGACGATGGCGATTTTCTTGCCCGGTGCTGCCGTGAAGCTGATGCCTTTGAGAATTTCGCGGTCCGGATTGTAGGAAAACTGCACATTCTCGAAGCGGATTTCAGCAGGTTCGCCATGCGCCGGCAGGACCAGCGCATCTGGCTTGTCCGTCACCTCGTGGTTGACGCGCAGGAGCGAGAACATCTGCTCCATGTCGATCAGCCCCTGGTTGAGGGTGAGATACGAGAAGCCGAGGAAGTTGAGCGGGCCATACATCTGGATGAGATACATGTTCACCAGCACGAAACGCCCGACCTTGTGGTCGTGCAGCACGCCATGCGCCGCCATGAGCATCATCACGGCCATCGCAAGGGCGATGATGACAGCCTGGCCGATATTGAGCGTATTCAGCGAGACCTGGGATTTGATGGAGGCGCGCTCATAGCGGGCCAGGCTCTCATCGAAGCGCCGGGATTCGTGCTCCTCATTGCCGAAATATTTTACGGTCTCGAAATTCAGCAGGCTGTCGATGGCCTTGGTCTGCGCCTCGTTATCGGTTTCGTTCATCGAGCGGCGGAATTTAGTGCGCCAGGCGGTGAAGGCGAAGGTGAAGCCGATATAGGCGGTCAGCGCGATTAACGTAACGATTCCGTACCAAAAATCGAGTTTGTACCAAAGCACGCCAACCGTCGCCAGCAGCTGGATGAAGGTGGGCAGCAGGTTGAAGGTGGTGAGCCGCAACACGGCCTGAATGCCGAGCGTGCCGCGCAGGATGATGTTGGAGAGCCCGCCGGTCTGCCGGTCGAGATGGAAGCGCATGGAGAGCGCGTGCAGATGCTCGAAGGTCTGGCGTGCCACGACGCGTGAGGCGCGCATCTGCACCGCGGCGAAGATGGCGTCGCGCATCTCGCCGAAGGCGGCGGCGGCGACGCGCATTAAAGAGTAGCCGACAATGAGGGCGACGGGGATGGTGAGCAGCCCGACCTTTGGCGAAAGCCGGTCCACGGCCTGGGCAAGCAGGAGCGGCACGTAGATATTCGCCATGACCGACAGCAGCATGCACAGGCTGGCCAGCACCAGGCGCAGGCGCAGTATAGGCTCGCCCTTGGGCCAGAGATAAGGCAGCAGCGAGATGATCGTGGCGATCGAACCTCGGGGGTTTTTGGTGGACGCGCTGGGGGAAATATGGGGGTTGGCACGGGCGGCGTTACGGGTCATGCAGCGCACATGGCATCTGACACGGAAATTGCAAAGCTCCTCGCGCACATTGCAGCCTGCCGCACGGCGGTGCTGCCTGGCATTCGGCTGCCACTTTACGCCGGCAAACGGCATTTTGGGTATTTGACCCTCGCCGATGCGGCTAGGCTGGCGGCGGTGGCACCGGGCATTGTGGTGACGGATGAGCGGGTGGAAATGCCGGCGGCGTTGTTGCCGCAATTAAATGAGCTGGCTACCGCCATGGGCATTCCGACTAGGGCTGAGGATTTCGATGTGCGCGAGGCGGCCGAGGAGCCAAGCCTGGGTGTGCTAGACCGTGGCGCGCTGCCAAATTTCGGCGTTATCGGCGTGGGTGTGCATCTTAATGGGCTGGTAAGACGGGCGGATGGGTTGCATCTCTGGGTTGCGAAACGCGCGGCCGATAAAAAGCTGGACCCGGGCAAGCTCGACCATCTGGTGGCCGGCGGTGTGCCGGCGGGTTACACGCCGTTTGAGGCGCTGTTGAAAGAGGCGGAGGAAGAGGCCGGGCTGCCCGAAGCGATGGCGGCGCAGGCGCGGCAGGTGGCCGTGTTCAAGTACAATATGGAGCGGCCGGAAGGGCTGCGCCGTGATGTGATTTACGCCTATGACATTGAGTTACCCGATGATTTCATACCGCACCCTATGGATGGCGAGGTCGAGTCCTTCGCACTTTGGCCGTTGGCGCAAGTGGCGGAAGTGCTGGCGACAAGCGATGAGTTCAAATTCAACGTGAACCTGGTGCTGATTGATCTGCTGCTGCGCGAGGGGGTCTATACCGGGGTGCAGGCGGCGACATTGCGGGCGGCGCTGAACGGATAGCCCCTTCCCCCGTGCTGGATTCTTGCTACTTTAACGAGAATTTAGCCCGAGGCCGCATGCAGATCAATCTCGTCTATGATTCAAGCACCACGCTGGCACCGGCGGGGTTTTTTACGGCCATGCAGTTTGCCGCCGAGCAGCTCGATGCGCTGCTTGGCAACAACATCACCGTAAGCATCGATATCGGCTGGGATGCCTCGGGGCAGGTGCTGGGTGAGGCGGGGCCTGAGAACATGGTCTCCTACGACTACGGCACGGTGGTGGCGGTGCTAAAGGCGCATGGGCTTAGCCCGGCTGCGAAAACCGCGGCCGACGATATGCCGGCCAGTGACCCGACCAACGGCAATGGCGTGTATCTGGCCGAGGCGCAGGCCGAGGCGCTAGGGCTGATGAGTTTTACCTCCCTGCCGGATGGCACGGCGACATTCGGCACGGGCGGCACGGTGCTGAGTTTCAGCACCACTGATTTGGCTGTGCCGGGGGAGGAGGATTTTGTCGGCGTGGCCGAGCATGAGCTGAGCCATGCCTTGGGCCGCAGCGGCTGGGGGGCGGGTAGCGACCCCACGAGCCCTGATGCGGGGCTGTACAGCCTGATGGATCTGTTCCGCTTTTCCTCGGCCGGCGTGCTGGAGAACAATGCCGACGTTGATGCCAATACGTCTGCGCCCGCCTATTTCTCGATTGATAACGGGCTGACGAGCCTGGCGCGTTACGCCACCACCAGCGATTATTATGACTGGTCAACGGCTGTTACCGATGATTCCTTCGACGCGTTTTCGGCCGTGGGCGTGGCGAATACGATTTCCACGGCGGACCAGGATTTGATGGCGGCATTGGGTTTTAATGTCGCCTGCTTTTGCCCCGGTACGCGGATTGCCACGCCGGAGGGCGAGATTGCGGTGGAGGATTTGGCCATTGGCGATGCGGTGATCACCCGGGCGGGGGCGCGGCGGATCAAATGGATCGGGCGCAGTGCCTATGAGGGGCGGTTTCTGGGGCGTAATCCGTTGATGTTGCCGGTTACATTTGCGCAGGGCGCGTTGGGGGAGGAGGTGCCTTTACGCGCCCTCACTGTCTCGCCGGGGCATGGTGTGTGTTTAACGGATGTACTGGTGCCGGCCTGGCGGCTGGTGAACGGGGTGAGCGTGACGCAACCCGAGCAGGCTGGGCCGGTGCGCTATATTCATATTGAGCTTGAGGCGCATGGGCTGCTGCTCACGGAAGGCTGCTGGAGCGAGAGCTACCTTAATGAGACGCCGCGCGGCTGGTTCCAGAACGCGGCGGAATATGCCGCACTTTATCCGGGGGAGGATGCACCGGGCCCACCTTGCCTGCCGCGGGTGGAGGACGGGATCGGGCTGCAGGCGCTGCAGTATCATGTGAACCAACGCGCCGGTCTGGCGCCGGTGCGGGAAGCGGCGGGACCGCTGCTGGGTGAGGTGGAGTATATAGGGCAGGGGGTTTGCGCCGGCTGGGCGCAATGTGCCGATGCGCCGAACGTGCCGGTGACCCTGCTGGTGATGCGCGGCGGTGAGATTCTGGCGCGGGTGGTGGCTAACCGGTACCGCGAGGATTTGCACAGGGCGGGGAGCCAGGGTTTTTGCAGCGGTTTTGCCGTGGCGGTGCCAGAGGGGGGCGGCGCTATTGTGGTGCGCCGCGCGCTGGATGGGGCGGTGCTGCCGATGGCGGGGGAGAGTCAAGCGCGGTGGGTGGCCCGCGGAACAGGCCAGGGCTCTGCCCTGGACCCGCTAAGGGCCACAGGCCCTTAGGATCCCGTAACTTAAGGGTTTGAAAGGGGCCTGCCATCCAGCCGTTTCAACGGTACGGGCAGGCCCCTTTCAAACCCTTAAAAGCTAATGGGGGTCTGGGGCCTCAGGCCCCAGCGGGTTCAGGGCAGAGCCCCGCCTTTTCCGCGGGCCACCCGCAGCGCTTGACTCTCCCCCGCCATCGGAGCAAGAGCCCGGCACATATTAGCCGCCGTGCTGCGAGTGTTCGCACCACGGCGTGTTTTGCGTTGTTGTTTGTTCCGTGCGTTGCGTTGTAAGGATTTTGGCCATGTTCGACAATCTGTCGGGCAAATTTTCGGATATTTTTGACAAGCTCCGCCGTCGCGGGGCGTTGTCTGAATCCGATGTGAACGAGGCGCTGCGGGAAATCCGCCTGGCGTTGCTCGATGCTGACGTGGCTTTGCCGGTGGTGAAGGATTTCGTGGCCTCGGTGCGTGAGCAGGCCGTGGGCGCCGAGGTTCTGCGTTCCGTCTCGCCCGGGCAGATGGTCGTCAAGATTGTTAATGACGCGCTGATCGAGGCTTTGGGCGGGCTGCCCGTGCCGTTGAATTTGAACGCGGCCTCGCCGATTCCCATTCTGATGGTGGGCTTGCAGGGCTCGGGCAAGACCACGACCTCAGGCAAGATCGCGCTGCGGCTGCGCACGCGGGACCGCAAGAAGGTGCTGCTGGCGAGTTTGGATACGCAGCGCCCGGCCGCGCAGTTGCAGCTGGAACAGCTGGCCCAAAAGGCCGAGGTGGTTTCCCTGCCGATCATTGCCGGGCAGACGCCGTTGCAGATCGCGCATCGTGCCATGGATATGGCGCGGCGCGAGGTGTTTGACGTCGTTATTCTGGATACCGCCGGGCGCCTGTCCATCGACATCGCGTTGATGGAAGAGATCAAGGCGATCCGCAACGCGGTGAACCCGATCGAGACCTTGCTGGTGGTCGATGCCATGACCGGCCAGGATGCGGTGAGCACGGCGACGGCGTTTAACGAGGCGGTGTCCATCACCGGTATCGTGATGACCAGGCTGGACGGCGATGCGCGCGGCGGTGCCGCGCTGTCGATGCGTTCGGTTACCGGCGCGCCCATAAAATTCGCGGGCATGGGCGAGAAGCTCGATGCGCTGGATGAGTTCAACCCGGAGCGTATCGCGGGCCGTATTCTCGGCATGGGCGATATCGTTGGGCTCGTTGAGCGCGCGGCGGCGAATATCGACCAGGTTGAGGCCGAAAAACTCGCCAAGAAGATGGCGAAGGGCAAGTTCGACCTGGATGATTATGCTTCGCAGCTGAAGCAGATTGCCAAGATGGGCTCGCTCTCGGGCATTATGGGCATGCTGCCGGGTGTGGGTAAAATCAAACAGCAGCTGGCCGATGCGAATCTGGAGACCACCGTCTTCAAGAAGCATGTCGCGATCATTGGCTCGATGACGAAGGCTGAGCGCCGTACCCCGGATATTCTTAAAGCAAGCCGCAAGAAGCGGATCGCTTCCGGGTCGGGGACCTCCGTGCAGGAGGTGAATAAAATGCTGAAGCAGTTCGATGATATGTCGACCATGATGAAGCGCATGAACAAAGCCGGCGGGGCAGAGGCGATGATGCGCCAGATGCAGTCGGCCATGGGTGGGGCCAAGGGTGGCCGCCGTCCGTTTTAATAACAGCGACGGCGGTCGCCGTCTGGTCTAAAGATTTTCAGTTTAAACGTAAGGAGCAACTATGTCTGTTAAAATTCGTCTCGCCCGTGGCGGCGCCAAGAAGCGCCCGTTCTACCATATCGTCATTGCCGATGCGAACGCGCCGCGCGATGGCAAGTTCATCGAACGCGTGGGTACCTATAACCCGATGCTGCCCGCCGACCACGCCGATCGTGTAAAACTGGTGACCGAGCGCCTGACCCATTGGCTGAGCAATGGCGCGCAGCCGACCGACCGCGTTGCCCGCTTCCTCGCCAAGGCCGAGCTGATCCCGGCGCTGGTGTTCCCCGAGCAGACCAAGCAGCCGCTGCCGAAGAAGAAGGCGCAGGAGCGTGAAGCTGAGCGCGCCAAAGCCGCTGCCGCTGCCGCTTAATCTGTAGAGGCACTGTGGACGACCGGTTGATCCTGATGGGCGTGATTGGCAAGCCGCACGGCGTGCGTGGGCAGCTGCGCGTGAATGTTTTCGCGGAAGAGCCCGAGGCTCTGGAAACATACACGCTCACTGACCGCAAAGGCCGGCAGTTTGCGCTGGAATGGGCGCATGAGAATGTGGCCGTGCTCAGCGAAGTCACGGCAGCGGGCAAGCGCCGGATTACCGACCGCAACGAGGCTGAAACCCTGGTCAATGTGGAGCTTTTTGCCCCCCGCTCGGCTTTGCCGGAGACGGAGGAAGATGAGTTTTATCTGACCGATCTGATCGGGCTCGAAGCTCGTGACGAGGCGGGCAAAGCCGTGGGCCGCGTGAACAATGTTCTCGACTATGGCGCCGGCGCCAGCCTGGAGCTCGCTCCCGGCGGGGTTTTGGTCCCCTTCACCAAAGCTTGCGTGCCATCCGTGAACATCGTTCAAGGTTTTGTCACCGTGGTGCGGCCGGGTGAAGTCGAAGTGCGGGACAGCGCTGAACCATGACCTGGCGCGCTGACATCCTCACCATTTTTCCCGCGATGTTTCCGGGCCCGCTGGGGGATTCCCTGGCCGGCAAGGCGCAAGCGGCGCAAAAATGGAGCTTGAACGTCACGGATATCCGTGACTTCGGGCTGGGGCGCCACCGCAATGTGGATGACACGCCGTTTGGTGGGGGCGCCGGCATGGTGATGCGCGCCGATGTGGTCGATGCCGCCATCACGCCGGTAGCGGACGAACGCCCGCTGATTTTTCTATCCCCTCGTGGCAAGCCCCTTACCCAGGCCCGTGTGCGGGAGCTGGCTGAAGGGCCAGGCGCCATTCTGCTCTGCGGGCGTTTCGAGGGGATCGACCAGCGTGTCATTGAGGCACGCGAGGCCGAAGAGATCAGCATCGGCGATTACGTTCTCTCCGGTGGTGAACTGGCGGCGCTGGTGCTGCTGGATGCCGTTATCCGCCTGCTGCCCGGCGTGATGGGCCATGCGGAAAGTGGTGTGGAAGAAAGTTTTTCCGCCCCTTTGCTGGAATACCCGCACTACACCCGCCCCGCTCTGTGGGACGGGCGCGCCGTGCCAGACGTGCTCACCTCCGGCAACCATGCAGCCATCGCCGCCTGGCGCCTGGCACAGGCCCGCCACATTACGCAAAGCCGCAGACCCGATCTCTACAATGACTACATTGCATCTGGTGCCCAAGCACCCTAAACACCCGTTTCGAAAAGGACCGAACCTATGAACATCATCCAGACGCTGGACGCTGAGCAGATTGCGAAGCTGACCGCAGTGAAGCCCATTCCCAAATTCGCCCCCGGCGATACGCTGCGCGTGAACGTGCAGGTTAAGGAAGGCGAGCGCTCGCGTATCCAGGCTTTCGAAGGCCTCTGCATCGCCCGCTCCAACCGCGGCATCAACTCCTCCTTTACCGTACGGAAAATCTCCTATGGTGAAGGCGTGGAACGCATTTTCCCGCTGTACGCCCCCGTGATCTCGGATATCACCGTGATCCGCCGTGGCGACGTGCGCCGCGCCAAGCTCTACTATCTGCGCGGCCGCCGCGGTAAATCCGCCCGCATCGCCGAAAAAGCCCGCGAAGTCGTAGCCGTCGAGACGCCGGCTGCTGCTTAAGGAAGGCGAGGGGCTTCGCCCCCTCGACCCCCACTGGGCCTGAGGCCCAGACCCCATTAGTTAAGATTCTGGGAGGGAGGGGTAAATCGTCACCTCTGACGGCGGCTGTCTGCCATGTTCTGGGGGGCGATTTACCCCTCCCTCCCAGAACCTAAGTAACGGGGGTCTGGGGCCTCAGGGCCCAGCGGGGTCAAGGGGCGGAGCCCCTTGCCTTCCTTAACTCAGGAGGCCACCGATGCCGCGGACTTTGTTCGATAAGATTTGGGATACGCATGTTGTTGATCGGTTGGAGGACGGGACTTGCGTTCTTTATATCGACCGGCATTTGGTGCATGAGGTGACTTCGCCGCAGGCTTTTGAGGGGCTGCGGCTGGCTGGGCGCAAGGTTCGGCGGGTGGATGCCACGATTGCGGTGGTGGACCATAATGTGCCGACGGATGCGGACCGGTTGAAGGGCATCAACGAGCCTGAGAGCAAGTTGCAGATTGAGACGCTGGAGCAGAATGTTGCAGCGTTCGGTGTGCCGTATTTTCCCATTTCCGATGCGCGCCAGGGCATTGTGCATGTGATTGGGCCGGAACAGGGGATTTCTCTGCCGGGTATGACGATTGTGTGCGGCGATAGCCATACCAGCACGCATGGGGCGATGGGCGCGCTGGCGTTCGGCATTGGTACGTCCGAGGTGGAGCATGTGCTGGCGACGCAGACGCTGCTGCAGAAGCCGGCCCGGAACATGCTAGTGCGGGTGGATGGTATTCTGCCGCCGGGCTGCACGGGCAAGGACATTGTGCTGGCGATTATCGGCAAGATCGGCACCGCCGGCGGTAATGGGCATGTGATCGAGTTTGCCGGCGAGGCGATCCGCGGGCTGGACATGGCCGGGCGTTTGTCCGTTTGCAACATGAGCATCGAGGCCGGGGCGCGAGCCGGGTTGATTGCGCCGGATGAGACGACGTTTGCGTATATTGAGGGCCGGCCTTTTGCGCCGCAGGGGGCGGATTTTGATGCTGCCGTGGCCTATTGGAAGACGCTGCCGAGCGATGAGGGCGCGCAATACGACAAGATCGTGGTGCTGGATGCCGCCGAGATCGCGCCGCAGGTGACTTGGGGCACGAACCCAGAGGCGGTGATACCCGTGACCGGCATTGTGCCCAACCCGGCCAATGAGCCGGATGAGACCAAGCGCGGCCAGATGCAGCGGATGCTGGATTATATGGCGCTCACACCTGGCCAGAAGATTGCAGGCACACCGGTGGATGTCGTGTTCATCGGCTCCTGCACCAATTCACGCATCGAGGATTTGCGCTCCGCCGCAGCCGTGGCCAAGGGCCGCCATGTGGCGCCGGGTGTGCGGGCGCTGGTGGTGCCGGGCTCGGGCCTGGTGAAGAAGCAGGCTGAGGATGAGGGCGTGGCCCAGATCCTGATCGACGCCGGGTTTGAATGGCGCGAGGCGGGGTGCTCGATGTGCCTGGGCATGAACCCGGATAAGCTCACCCCTGGGCAGCGCTGCGCTTCGACCTCCAACCGCAATTTCGAGGGGCGGCAGGGGCCTGGCGGGCGCACGCATTTGCTCTCGCCGGCCATGGCGGCGGCGGCGGCTGTAACGGGTATGCTGACTGATGTTCGGGAGCTGGTATAATGGACAAGTTTGCGTTGCTCACCGCGACGGCAGCACCGTTGAAAATTGCCAATGTCGATACGGATAAAATCATTCCAGCGCGGTTTTTGAAGACCATCAAGCGCACCGGGCTGGGCAAGAGCCTGTTTGCCGATATGCGTTATGAGGCGGATGGTTCGGAGAAGGCCGATTTCGTGCTGAACCAGCCGAAATACCGTCATGCTGAAATTCTGGTGGCGGGCGATAATTTCGGTTGCGGTTCCTCGCGCGAGCATGCGCCGTGGGCGTTGCTCGACTTCGGCATTCGTTGCGTGATTGCGCCGAGCTTCGCGGATATCTTTTTCAATAACTGTTTCAAAAATGGCATTCTACCGATCGTGCTGCCCGAGGACGTTGTGGCGGCGCTGATGGAGGATGCTGCCCTCGGTACCAACGCGCGGCTGACGGTTGATTTGGAAGCGCAGGTCGTGGTGCGGCCGAATGGGGACAAAATCCCGTTCGAGGTCGATGCGTTCCGCAAACATTGCCTGCTTAACGGGCTGGATGATATCGGGCTGACGCTGGCGCACACCGCCGCGATTGATGCGTATGAAGCGAACATCCCTGCCTGGCAGCCCAAGATTCACGGAGCGTAAAACATGACCGCCAATAAAACCCTGCTGCTGCTCCCAGGCGACGGCATTGGCCCCGAAGTGATGGCGCAGGCCCGGCGCGTACTGGATTGGGTGCAAAGCTCCGGCCGCGCGAGCTTCCAGATTTTCGAGGACCATGCCGGCGGTGCGGCGATCGATGCCTACGGCGTGCCGGTAACGGACGCGACCGTGGCCAAAGCGAAGGAAGTGGATGCGGTGCTGTTTGGCTCCGTCGGCGGCCCGAAATGGGATAGCGTGCCGTTCGAGATTCGCCCCGAGGCAGGGCTGCTGCGTTTGCGTTCCGAGTTGCAGGTGTTTGCGAATTTGCGCCCTGCAAAAGTGTTCGATGCGCTGGTGGAATCCTCCTCGCTAAAACCCGAGCTGGTGCGCGGGCTGGACATTATGATCGTGCGCGAATGCATCGGCGGGATTTATTTCGGCGAGCCGCGCGGCATTGAGACGCTGCCCGACGGCAGCCAGCGCGGGATTAATACCGAGGTCTACACCACGCATGAAATCCAGCGCGTGGGCCGTGTGGCCTTCGAACTGGCCCGCAAGCGGCAAAACCGCGTGTGCAGCGTGGAAAAGGCCAATGTGATGGAGAGCGGCCTGCTCTGGCGCCAAGTGATGACAGCCCTCCAGGCGGCAGAGTTCCCCGACGTGGCGCTGTCCCACATGTATGCCGACAACTGCGCCATGCAGCTGGCCAAGAACCCCAGGCAGTTCGATGTCATCGTCACTGGCAATCTGTTCGGCGACATCCTCTCGGACCTCGCCGCCATGCTCACCGGCTCGCTCGGCCTGCTGCCCTCCGCTACCCTAGGCGCCAGGGATGCCAACGGCCGCCTTCCCGGCTTCTACGAGCCCATCCACGGTTCCGCGCCGGACATCGCCGGCCAGGCCAAGGCCAACCCAATGGCGCAAATCCTCAGCCTGGCCCTGCTGCTGCGCTACTCCTTCGACATGGAGGAAGATGCCGCCGCGATCGAGGCCGCCGTGGAGCGCGTACTGGCCAAAGCCGGCCGCACCCCCGATATCGCCGCCCCTGGCAGGGCCGTGATCACCACCGCGGAAATGGGGGATGCGCTCATCGCAGAGCTCGCCGCCATTAAATGACCCAGAATGGGGTTGCCTGGCAGCGACGCTTAAGTTACACCCCCGCCCACGACGCGCCCATAGCTCAGCTGGATAGAGCATCAGACTACGAATCTGAGGGTCAGGAGTTCGAATCTCTTTGGGCGCGCCAATTTCCCTTTGAAATGTAAGAGCTTTTTGAAGTCGCTCCGGCGCCGCGCGGCGGTGCCGCAACAGCTTCCCACCACTATCCCCCCGATGACCCCCATTTCGCCGCCGGTCACCCCGTGGGAAGCGCGTCCGGCAGGCGCACCTCACACGACCGCATTTCCCACGGATCCACCTCGAACACGAGCCACGAATCGTCGCTGTTGATCATGGCAGCCACACCCTCGGTGAGCCGTTCTTCGGAAACGTAGATAGAACGTGTCGGGGTGCATCTCCCGACAATGAGGTGCCGAAGGCAGACTAAGGTGGAAGCGGCATTGACGGCATTGCGCCTCGCAGAGAGGCGCTCTGCCTATCCGCAAAGCATTGGGGTCATAGGGGAAATAGGCGCCTGACACTGCGCAGCCCTTCCCACCTTCTTCCCCCCACAATCCCCCCGGGCGATCAACGGTGATGGAGGGTGACCCGAGGCCATGGTGGGTTGGAGCCCATCCGGATTGCGTTCCGCGGCGTGGCGATGGTAGGTCACCGAGGGCGATGGCAGGCGATCAAGGATGACCCGCAGTTCGTTTCGATCAGACTACGAATCTGAGGGTCAGGAGTTCGAATCTCTTTGGGCGCGCCAATTTTCCCTTTGAAATGTAAGAGTTTTTTGAAGTCGCTCCGGCGCCGCGCGGCGGTGCCGCAACAGCTTCCCACCACTATCCCCCCGATGACCCCCGTTTCGCCGCCGGTCACCCCGTGGGAAGCGCGTCCGGCAGGCGCACCTCGCAGGCGCGCATCTCCCACGGGTCGCCCTGGGCGAGCAGCCGACCCTGCTCGACGAGGGCGACGATCCTGGACGCAAGCATCACGTCTCCAATCTGCATGTAGGCCTTGTCGTGACCGAAGGCGTCGCCAATGAGCCGGTTGACCTTCAGCCACTCGGCCGAGGCAAGCTCCAGTAGCACGGAGTCGAAATAGTTCTCCGGGGCGGACACCAGCCCCTCCTCCGTGGCGACCCGGAACGGTGCGTCCTCCTGCACAAGAGCACGCCAGCGGGACCGCAGGCCGTCAAGCTCTTCTCCCCTGGGCTCGCGCTCCGTGCCGAGGAGCGTCTGGAGCGCTTCGTGCCGCACGATCGAAACCGCAGGCATCGGCAAGCTGATCGCCTGCGTGCCGTCCCGGCGGGTGAAGGGATACTGGAAGCCGGTAACGTCTATGAAGGAGATGCGGCGCCCCTCCAGCCTGTCCGCAATCGCGTGGAGGAAGGACAGCTCCAACGCCGAGCCGCGCCCGAACCAAAGCACGATCTTGTCGTCCCAGGAGTCGAGGCGGTCCCAGAAATCTGCCAGCCGGTGCTCGACCTCCGGCGCGGAGTACCAAGAAGAGAACCGCGCCCACAAGTTCGACCGCTCGGCGGGGGAGAGAGACGTGATCGGCCCGCAACTGAAATCATCCATGCACGGCAGGACGTTCTCGCCATCTCCTCCGGCCAGACGGAGCGCCTGCCGCAGCGATCCGCCTGCAGAATCCCCCGGCGCCACATGTAGAATGCTCATCCAGCTTCCTTTCCAGCATCGCCTTCTACGGCCGGCGGCTCTCGGTAGGCTTCGATCTGCCACGGCCCTTGGTAGTTCGCGATCAGCCCCTCGTCGGGCGTGGGCATCCCAGCGATCGCCGCGATCTGCCCGAGACAGCGGCTGAGGTGCCCACGCAGGATTTCGAGCGCGTCGAAGTAGGCCTGCCTAGTTTCAGGTGGCCGATGGAAGTCACCGAAGCGGGGATGCGGCGGTGCGTTCTTTCCCCGGCGCAGCAGTTCCTCGAACGTCATGAACTGGCGAATGCCCGCTGTCATGGCGTCGAGCAGCAGGGAGAGCGGGCCGTCCTGCATGTCGGCGAGTTCCACCTGCTTGTCCACAAGCGTCTGCCTGATCTCCTTGAGCGAGGTCAGAGCCTTGTCGACGCAGTCGTCACAGCACTCCCATGCGGACAGTACGCGCCGGTCCCGGAGCCGGATCACGACCTCGCGCGCGATCTCGCGCTCGCGATCCTTGGGCTGACCGCGATGCTGACGAAGGGGAGGTTGAGGGTTACGTCACCCAGGCGACCGCTCATTTGCCGCCGGGCTTGCCGCAGCAGATCGGTCATGTCGAACTTGAAAGGGATGCGGCCGCTCTTCACGGCCGTACGGTATCAGATTTCGTTCCGTGCGGCGAGCATCAACCACTGGTACTGCTATCTGGCCGCGTGTACTACTTGCCTTGAAGATGTGGGGGACAACATGTCAGGTGCTTGTTGATTCTCACTGAGATTTGACCCCTTCTCCGCCTCGGCGCGGACATTTAGCCAATCGCGCAAAGACATCGGCAATTGACGGGCCGATTTAGCGCGGGCGTAGGGGAGTTCGGGGATTGGTGGGGAGCCGGCGTGCAGGGCTTCGTGTTCGGCCCAGTTGTCAAAATTCATGCGGTCCATGTTATCGACGAATGTTTCGGTAGCCGCACCCTCGGCCAGGATAAGGGCGTGGTCAGCGACTTCCACATGATAATAGGTGAAGCGGGCCGGCATGTTTTGCTCGCGGGTGATGGAGATGCCGTTCACCAGCGCGCCAGCCTGCGCCAATATGCCGCCCAGGAACATGGCGTGGTCGGGCGAGACAAGAAGATCGCGTGCGGGGATGTTGTTAGCGAGAGCGCCTGCATGGATGCGGATGGGATAGCCGCGTTGCGGGTCCACGAAGCGAGAAACGACGCTGCGTAGGCCGATCCAGCGGATGGGAACACATTGTCCATCGGCCGTCAGCACGAGATCGCCGGTTTCCAGCTCTTCGATGAGGGTCTCGCCGCGCGGCGTGGCAATATGCGTGCCAGCGAGGAAGCAGGGGAGGTTGTCGGTAATCTGCGTGCCGGCGGCATTGTCGCTGGCCAGGCTGAAGACCGCGCCGGCATCTGCGGCGCTGAAAGTCAGATGCAGCGTGTTGCCGCCTTCAACCACATCCAGCACGCCGCTCGTCCCCAAGGTCAGTGTCTGCGGGGCGAGGAAACTCATGTCGGCGATATCGATTTTGTCGCCGCCGACAAACCCGTCGAGCGTGTTGACGGGCGCATGGGCCATGGTGAAGGACAGGGCGGAGGTACTGCCCGTGCCGAAGCCGATATCGCCGCTGCCGGCAGCGCTGGCTGCCCCCAGCAGCAACATGCCGCTCGCGATGGTGGTGCCGCCGGTATAGTGGTTGGCGGCGTTGAGCCCGACCGTGCCTGTGAACTGCCCGGTCGGGCTGCCGATGATGACGCTACCGGCGCCGGGTGCCGTGTCCGCAGCCGGCAGATAGCCGCCGTAATAGTCATATATCATGGCGGCCGCGCCGTTCTGGTCCGTGATTTCGCCGGCAATGCTCGTCGTCTGGCCTGCCGCCGCGGCAAAATTCACGCTCTGATTGCCCTGCAGGAACAAGGCACTGCCAAAGCCCAGGTTCTGGCCGTAGTTGCCGCTGACTACGGAGCCATTGCCGAGGCTGCTACCTTCAATGATGAGCGCGCCGCCCTCCTGCACGAAAATATCGCCGCCCGCGCCGAGTCCACCACCGCCCCCGTGGCTGCTGGCGGTACTGCCGCCAAAGCCCCCCGCGGCGCCGGTACTGTGGGATGACGCGCCGCCGCCGCCTCCAAAGCCACCGGCCCCGCCTTGTTGCACACCGCCGCCGCCGCCGCCGCCAAACCCGCCGGCGCCGCCAGTGGCCGGGGCGCTCGCTCCATACGGATTAGACCAGCCACCGCCGCCGCCGCCGCCAAAGCCACCGGCACCGCCCGCGGTACTGCCACCGGCCTGGCTGCCCACGCCACCGCCACCGGCCCCCTGAGAGAGCGCAAATGATCCGCCGCTGTTGCCGGGGACGCCGATTGCGCCGATGCCGCCGCCGCCGCCAACGCCGCTCGAACCGAATGACTGATGCCCGGCACCGCCCAGCCCGCCGCCGCCAGCGCCAGCGTGCTGATAATCATAATAGTCGCCATTGGATTGCCCGCCCTGGCCGCCGACGGCACTGTCATTGCTGAAGCTGACATGGTCGAGCGTCACCACCGCGGGGGCCGCGCCGCCATTCGCGGTGCCGGCGACGAACAGCCCGCCGCCCAGCCCGGCACCGCCGCCGCCGCCCGCACCGCCGGCGACGAAGGCGCCCCCCGCGCCACCTTGCGCAAGCGCGTTGGCAATGGTCAGATTCTCAACGGTAACGTTTCCGGAATAGACGAACAGCCCCTGCTGCGTGCCGCCGCCATCCAGCGTATGGCCCATCCCATCGATGACCAGCGTCTCCCCGGCCATTACATTGACAGCCTGAAGCGCCGAGGTGAGCAGCAGGTCACTGGCCGCGATCTGAATGGTGAAATTCGTTCCGGCTGGGAAAATCGACCCTTGTGCCGTGATGAGCGCCAGCGCCGCGTTCAACTGCGCCTCGGTGGTTACACTGTAGAGGGAGGGGATTTCGGTAATATTGGTGCCGCCGGCGCCATCATCACTCAGCGCGAATTTATCGCCCGTATAATCCTGGCCGGGGGCGAGGGTGAGCGCAATGGTACCGGCACTGCCGGTAACATCGAGAATATTTCCCGTGGCCAGCGTGGCCCCGGTGGCGAGGCCGATGCCGCGCAGATCGATCACATCCGTATAGCCGAATCCGGCGATCACATTTTCCGGTGCGTCGCCAGCACCGATCACCAGTAATTCATTGCCGCCGCTGAACTGAATGATTCCCGTGCCAGCGGCTTGTGCATTGAGCAGCACCACGGGGCCGGCGTTGATGTCCACGCCGCCGGTAAAATGATTGGCAGCCGAGAGGGTGAGGGCCACGCCCCCACCCTGTACCACCGTGCCGGTTCCGGAAATAATGCCTGTGACGTTGCCGCCATTGGTGAAATCCAGCGTGGTGCCGCTGGCCAGGGTGAAATTGCCGGCGAGTCCGCTGCCCGTACCGAACTGCAGCGCGCCGCTTTGCAGTGTTGTACCGCCAGTGTAATCATTTCCGCCCGTGAAAATAACGGTGCCGGTTTCCCCGCCGGATGCATCGCCGATCACAACGCTGCCGGCGCCCGCGAAACTGCCCGTGCCACCCGAGCCGCTCTGGTCGGCGATGGCGCCGCTCACGGTCAGGCTGCGACCTGTTGCGGCCTCGATGTGAATGGAAGCGCTGCCCTGCAGAAAGATACCGCTGCCATAGGCGCCGCCCGGCTGCGCGCCGGCACCGCCGGCAGCGCCGCCGCTTACATTGCCGGCGGCGATATTGTCGCCGTCGATCAGCAGGCTGGTACCGGATTGGACGAAAATATCGGCCCCCGCGCCGAGCCCGCCGCCGCCGGCATTGGCGGCGCCATTGCCGGCGCCGAAGCCGCCCTGCGACCCCGCGCCGCTGCCGCCCTGGCCGAAGCCGCCATTGCCGGCATTGCCCGTGCCGCCGGCCCCGCCAATGGCGGAGTCATTCTGGAACACGATGTTTTCCAGCGTCACGGCGCTGGTGCCACCCACGAACAGGCCGCCGCCCAGCCCCGGCGCGCCGCTGGCAGCACCCTTGGCCACGGCATTGGCGATGGTGAGATTCTCGAGTGTGACCGTGCCGGCATCGATCACCAGCCCGGCCTGGCTGTTGCCGCCGTTCAACGTACCGCCCGCGCCATTGATGACGAGCGCCAGACCGCTGGACAGGCTCACATCCTGCAGCGCGGTGCTCAGGCTGAAACCGCCGCCCAGTATGTTGACGGTGAAGGTCGTGCCGGCGGGCAAAGCGCCGCCGTACAGATCGATGGTGCGCAAGGCAGCGTTGAGCTGCGCCTCCGTGGCCACGTTGTAGACCGTGGCGAGCTGAAACACATCCGTGCCGCCGGCGCCGTCATCGGCGGCAACGAACGGTGCTGCGGTGATGCCGCCGGCGAGGGTGAGGGCGATCGTGCCGAAACCGCCCGTGACATCCAGCGTATTGCCGCCAATGAGGGTTGTGCCCGTGGCGAGACCGATATCCTGCAGATCGATGATCTGGCCCGGTACGAAACCGGCAATGGCATTTTCCGGCACGTCATTCTGGCCGATCTCGAGGACCAGACCGGAGCCGGGCCCGAAGGTGATGGTGCCGGTGCCCGCCGCGGCGGTATTTTCCAGCGCCAGCGTGCCCGCGAGAAATTCGATGCCGCCCGTGAAATCATTCGTGCCGCCGAGCACGAGTGTGCCGGTGCCGTCCTGCACCAGCATACCGCTGCCGGTGATGCTGCCGTTCAGCACCAGCGCATCGGCACGGTCAGTGATCAGGGTTGTACCGAGTCCAAACGAAATATTGCCGCTGACCGAACCGGACACGCCACCCGCGCCCAGTTGCAGCGCCCCGGTATCGATGGTGGTGCCACCGGTATAGGCGTCAGTTCCGGTTATGATGAGTGTACCGGCACCTTCCTGTACCAGCGCGCCACCGCCGGCGATGCTCCCGGCAAAGGTGATGGTGCCGGCGCGGTCGAACACCAGTGCGGCGGCGGTGGCGATGCTCACATCGCCCGCGATTATGCCAAGCGTGCCGCCAAGCCCCAGCTGCAAACTGCCGCTCTGGATGGTGGTGCCGCCGAGATAGGTGTTGTTGGCCCCGAACACCACCGTGCCGGTGTAGCCGCCGGTGAGACCGCCGATGATGATGGCACCAAACCCGGCATTAGTGCCGGTGCCGCCGGAGCCGGACTGATCGGCGATGACGCCGCTGACCGTGACGGTCTGACCCGCGGCCGCAACAATGCCGATGGTCTCATTGCCTTGCAGAAAGATGCCACTGCCATAGGCGCTGCCATTATTAGTGCCGTAAATTGAGTTCTCACGGCCCGCCCCGCCGGTCACGCTGCCAGCGGCCAGGCTGCCGCCCTCGATGATCAGCGAGCCGCCTTCCTGGACGAAAATATCGCCGCCGGCACCAAGCCCGCCACCGCCGCCGGATGCAACACCGTGACCGGCGCCGAAACCACCGGCACCGCCGTTTTGTGCATAATAGTCAGCCCCGCTGGCGCCACCGCCGCCGCCAAAGCCACCCGACCCGCCGGTGTAGACATAGTTTCCGGCGCCGTTGGTAAACCCGCGCGCCGCGCCATAGCCGCCGCCGCCGCCGCCGAAACCGCCGTTGCCGCCGCCGCCGATGGTGCTGCCGATGCCCCTGGCGCCGCCGCCACCGCCAAAGCCGCCGGTGCCGCCCGCAAAGCCACTGATGCCGCCGGCGCCATCGGAGCTGAAACCACCCTGCCCGGGCTCACCGCCAATGCCGCCGCCGCCGCCGGTCTGGTATGAAGCGCCATCGCCATCGCCCCCGCCGCCCGCGCCGCCGCTGGCCCCGCCCGCGCCGCCGGCGACATAGATATTATTTGGATACCCGCCGGCCCCGGCGCCGGCACCGGCCCCATAGGGGATGATGCCCGCCTGTCCGGCGCTTCCCTGGGAGATGCCGCCTGTAACGCCGGCGCCAATGCCGCCGCCGCCCACACCGCCATCGCCGCCAAGCCCGCCGCCGCCGCCCAACGCCGCTGGCGTATGATAGGAATCAATGAACTCCAGATACCCGCCATTGCCGCCGCGCGCCGTATTGTTCTGGAAGGTGACATTGCTGAGGATGACATGGGCTGGTGCCGCACCGCCATTATCCGTGCCGGCCACGAACAGGCCCCCACCTAATCCAGCACCGCCGCCGCCGCCGCCGCCAATATAGTTGTCATACTGGTCCAGCAAATTGCTGGCATTACCGCCCACGGCCGCGGCATTGTTGATGGCGAGATTCTCAACCGTGACATTTCCGGAATAAACGAACAGCCCGCGCTGGCTGCCGAGACCATCCAGAACGCCGCCGCCGCCATCGATGACCAGCTGCGCGCCGCCGGAAACATTGACCGCTTCCAGCGCTGTGGTCAGCGCGATGCTGGCGCCCGACATCTCGATGGTGATGGTTTCGCCGGCGGGAACATCGGCGCTTTCGCGCCCGATCTCTAAAAGTGCCGCATTCAGCTCCGCCTCGTTCGAGACATTGAAATTCAGCACCGCCGCGGCGATATCGGCCCCGCCGCTGCCATCGGATTTCGCGAAAAAGCCGGTTGTTGAAAAATCCTGACCTGGTGCCAGGCTCAGAGCCAGGCTGCCGGTGGCGCCGGAAATCTCCAGCACATTTCCGGCCGCCAGGCTCATGCCGGTCACCGGGCCAAAACCCTGCAGATCGATGGTTTCGCCAGGCACGAAGCCCGCGATGACATTGGCCGGCGCATCGCCCGCGCCGATCTGCAGAACGCTGAACGGCGCTGCGCCGAACGCGATGGTGCCGGTACCGGCACCTTGCGCATTTTCCAGCGCCAGCGTGCCGCTATTCAGAGTCAAACCGCCGGAGAAATCGTTGCCGGCGGTAAGGGTGAGCGCGCCGGACCCAGCCTGGATAACGCCGCCCGCCCCCGAAATGGTACCGGCGAAGGTCACGCTGTCGGCCCGGTCGAATGCCAGGCTGGCGCCGGCGGCGACGCTGATGTTACCAGTGCCGGCCATGCCTGTACTGCCGCCGGCCCCAAGCTGCAGCGCGCCGTTTTCGATGGTGGTGCCGCCGGTATAGGAATTCGTGCCGGTCAGAACCAGCGTGCCGCCGCCCTCCTGGACCAGGCTGCCAGCACCGGTAATCGTCTGGGCGAATGTCAGATCGGCGCCATGATCGAACGCCAGAACCGCCTGCGCGGCGATGCTGACACTGCTCGCCACCACCCCCGCCGTGCCGCCGGCCCCGAGCTGCAGCGTGCCGCTATCAATGGTGGTGCCGCCGAGATAGGTATTATCGGCGGTGTACAGCACCGTGCCGCCGCTATTTCCGGAAAAATCGCCGATCAGAATGCTGCCTTTGCCGCCATCTCCACCCTGGTCGGCGATGACGCCCGCAACCGTGGTGGTTTGGCCGGTGAGAGCGCCGATACCGATGGTCTCATAGCCTTGCAGGAAAATCCCACTGCCCAGCCCTTGGCCAGGAGCGGAGGGGTAGCCGTTTCCGCCACTGCCAAAAACTTGCTGCACCCCGCTGCCGCCGGAGACGCTGCCGGCGCCCAGCGTCCCGCCTTCGAGCGTGAGCGTACCACCCTGCTGGATAAAAATGTCGCCGCCGGCACCCAGCCCGCCGCCGCCGCCGCCCGGAATGGGGAAGGCCGTCGGTCTGTTGACGGGTGAGCCGTTGCCGCCGCCGAAGCCGCCGCCGGCGCTGACCCCGCCACCGCCGCCAAAGCCACCCCCGGCGCCATAACCTCCGCCTGCACCAAAACTTCCTTCTGGCGGTGTGCCGCCACCGTCAAATGCGCCGCCGCCGCCGTTCTGCTCGTCGGACAGGCTGCCGTTGCCGCCATGCGCGCCATCGCCGCTGAAGTTGACATCTGCCAGCGCAACATTGGCACCGCTGCCGACAAAAATCCCGCCGCCAAGGCCAGCGCCGCCGCCGCCGCCGCCATAGGAGACGGTAAGACCGTGCGAAACCAAGTAGTGCGGCGCATTGCCGCCATAGGCCTGGGCGTCGGCAATGGTCAGGTTTTCCAACGTAACCGTGCCGGAATAGGCGAACAGCCCATGCTCGGTATTGCCGCCATCAAGCGTGTAACCGGCACCATCGATGGTCAGCGAGACACCAGACGCAAGCACAATGGCCGTGACAGCCGTATTGTCCATGGCGATGTCGCCGCCCAGCGTGATGGTGTAACTGCCGGCGGTGAGTGCATTGGCGGTGGCGATGGCAGAGTCGAGGTCGCCGATCGACGCGACGGTTGTGCTGGACATGTGGTTCTGGCTTCCGTGGTGGGACTGTTTCGGGCGCGGCACGTGTTAGTTGCCCCACGCCTGAAAACAGCAGCGCCAGAACCCCCAATGTAACTAAGTATTACATCAGATCAAAACATTCCACGCGATCACGATTACGTGAGTTGGGCCGGAATCAATGATAAAAAGCAGGCTTGCCGCAGCGTGCAGAAGAGCTCTTTGCTGACCGTTCCACCACGTATGAAATTGTCTTGACCCAGCGTCTCAGCCACCTGCGCCGGGCGGGACTCAGTTCGGATCTGTGGCTTCGGGAGGCAATGCGCCGCTTTGCTCCAGCGCCGCGACGAGGGGGGCAAGCTGAGCTGCATGGGGGCGCCAGCGGCCGATGCCGCGCGCGTTGATCTTTTCCTTCACCTGGGCGCGGCTGACCGTGCGCACGCGGCGGTCCGTATCGTAGAACCTCTCGCAGGCGGGGTCGTGGGGCACGTCCAGAAACGCCAGGACGCGGCGCAATGTGCCATCAAAATCCTCGACCCAATCGGACAGGTTGATCTGACAGACCGGGTTGGGGAGCACCGACTGCCAATGCGCCATAAGCCGGCGCTGCTGGCCAATGTACCAGCCGAGATCGCCAAGGTCATGGGCGTAGGGATGCGTGCCGTAAAAGCGGAAGGTGAAGATCGAGAAGCCGATGTCGCGAGGGTCACGCTGGCACGAGATGATCCGGGCTTTCGGGAACAGCAGGGCGGCGAGGCCGAGGTACAGGAAATTGCCCGGCATTTTGTCGATGATGCGCTGGGCCTGCGGGGCCAGAGCGCGCAGCGCCGCGAGGTAATGCGTGGCGGCTTCATCGAGCGCCGGCGTATCCAGTGCCGTGATACAGCGCAAGGCGGCCGGGTCACTCGCGCCGCCGAGGGCGTAAAATGTGTGGGCCAAGGCGCTGCGCTCGCCGGCGCCATGCACCTGGCCATGAGCGGCGAGTATCTGTTCCACCAGCGTGGTGCCGGAGCGCGGCATGCCAACCACGAAGACCGGGGCGTCATCGGTATTCGTGGCGCGGGCACCGGCCAGACGTGCGGCGGAGAACAGCTCGATCGTGGCATCAACGAAACGCTCGTGATCGGCGCGTGAAAAAGGCTGTGCTTTCGCCAGCAGATCATGGCCATGCTGCCAATGCACGAAGGCGTTTGCGGAATCATTGGCTTTCAGGTGGAACCGGGCGAGGTCGTAATGCGCCATGATACGGTGCTCGGGCAGGATGCCGGGGGCGCGCAATGCCTGTGTCATGGCGGCGGTGGCCTGGGTGGCGGCCGCGGCATTGCCCGTGGCGCTGGCGAGCAAGACCAGCCGCCATTGCTTAATGGCCTCCAAGGCCGGGGGGACAACACCGACATCCTCCAGCAGTGCCTGGGCCTCGGCGGTTCGGCCCACCCCGATCAGCGCCAGCACGCGTTGCAATGCGGCGTGCTGCTGCATTTCGGGCGGGAATGGCCCGGCGAGCAGCTCCAGCGCTTCAACGGCACGGTCTTCCTGCAGATACTCTGCGGCGAGGTTAATCCGGGCGGCGGGCGTGTCCTGGCCGCGAGATACAATGTCCGTGAGCAAAGCCTCGCCGGCCTCTGTCTCGCCCGTGAGGCGCATAAAACTGCCAAGGTTGGCGGCGGCGGCAGGATGACCGGGGGCAACGCGCAGAGCCTGGCGCATGGCCTGCTTGGCGGCAAAGATCTCGCCGTTGCGATAGGCGGCGACACCGAGATTGACCCAGCCCTCGGCAAAATCCGGTGCGAGCCTGGTGGTCTTGGCAAAACTGGCGTGGGCGGCGGAGAGCGAGCCGGCTGCAAGATAGGCCGTGCCCAAGCTGTAATGCGCCGCGGCGAGGTTGGGCGCGCGTAGGCGAGCTTGGCGGGCCACGCGGATGGCATTTTGCTGGTCATCCAGCGCCAGATAGGAGGCGGACATGTTGGTGAGAGGTGCTGCCGCCAGCGGCGCCAAGGTGGCGGCACGGCGGAATTTTTCCAGCGCGGCCCGATGCTGGTTGTCTGCCTGGAGTGCCAGGCCGGATTGCATGGCGATCCAGGGGTCGGTTGGGGCTGCTGCTTCCGCGCGGGCCAGAAGGGTCTTGGCTTCGGCACGCTCACCAAGCCGCAGCCGTGCCATGCCCAGAAGGCGCAGAATCTCGGGGGCTGCTGTTGCGGTGCGCGACAACGGCTCCAACAAGGCGGCGGCTGCCTGGTAGTCGCCGGCCTGATAGTGTGTATCGGCATGCTGAAGCGCGGTTGCGGTGGAGGTCATGCTATCGCGCTAGCATGGGTTGTTGTGAAACCGGAAATGCGTTGGCGCGGCTGCCGGCACGGCGACTGGAGAACGAACGATCTTTGGCTGGCTTGGGCCGAGAGCCGACTGTCGGCAATTGGGAATTAAACAGCAATTGCTGATATTCGTACCGGTTGAGCCCTTGGAAATGCTTGGGCGCGCCAATGGTGCATAATTCTTGATGAGGTGGACGGCCCCTGCTCCCGGCATCGATGTGCCAAAGTGGTCGTCGGTGAACACCACGTGAAAGGAGTCGCCCACATGACGATTAGCACAATTGGCCTTGATCTCGCCAAGAACTGGTTTCAGGTTCACGGCGTTGACGCTGTAGGACAGATTATTATCCGCCGCCGGCTGCGGCGCGGCGAGGTTCTGGCTTATTTTCAATCGATTGAGCCTTGCCTGGTTGGCATGGAAGCCTGCGCGACGGCGCACCATCGGGCGCGCGAGCTGACCGTGCTCGGCCATCAGGTGAAGTTAATGCCGCCGGCCTATGTGAAGGCTTACGTCAAGCGGAATAAGAATGATGCGGCGGACGCTGAAGCGATCTGCGAGGCGGTGACGCGCCCAACAATGCGCTTTGTGCCGGTGAAGGATGTGGATCAGCAATCGATACTGATGCTGCATCGCGCCCGCAATTTACTGGTCCGTCAACGGACCATGCTGGTCAATGCCCTGCGCGCTCACATGAGCGCCTCTCTTCATTCAAGATGCCATGTAGACTCGAGAAGAGTTCTGAGATTTGGTCATCAAGACCAAAATCGTCCCGTTCTGCATCCTGAATGCCGAAGCGTGGCCGGATGAGAACGACGTCGGCGCCGAAATCCCAATCGGCAAGATCGGGCGTTGCGTGTTCAATCAGGTCTCGGTCTTGCCCTCTCATGCCGGCGAGAAGAGCCAAGCTTGTATCCCTGAACCCCAGGGTCAGCGCCTGAAGTTCGGCACCCAGGGCGATCAGTTTGAATTGTAGAGCATCTGCTTCAGACGCTCTACCGGCAGCTGTGCACTCATCCTGGCACTCATTGACCAGCCGACCACGCGGCGGGAGAAGAGATCGATCACGACTGCCACATACAGCCAGCCCTCGGCGGTCCAGATATAGGTAAAATCAGCGATCCATTTGCGATTTGGTGCTGACGCCACAAACTGCCGGTCTAGAACATTGCCGGCAGGCTCTGCACTTCGCTCACCTTTGCCGGCCGGCATCCGCCTGCGCCGGGGGCGGGCGCGCAGGGCCTGGGCCCGCATCAGCCGTTCAATGCGGTGCAGCCCACAGGCAATGCCTTCGGCCAGCACATCATGCCACACGCGCCGGGCACCGTAGGTGCGGTCGCTGCCAAGGTGGCTGGTTTTGACCAGAGCCCCAGAGGGGATGCGGACAAAAACTTGGACTACGAGGAGGTAGTTCATGTATTCGTACGCAGACAGGATTCGAGCGGTTGTCCGTGTAAGCGAAGATAAGTCTATAACGTTGTCTGTTTCTGTCAGTCAAAACCGGACGCTCCGAAAAAGAGGTGTCTGGATCAGGAGGCCGCTTCCTGCGGGATGCGCAGTCTTGAGTGCGGTCGGCGTTGTAGGGTAATCCCCCCTGTAATTAAGGGGATTGATAAGTAGAATTTTCTCGGCATTTTACCCGAGGAGATTTTCATGAAAACGTCGAGATATAGCGAACCCCAGATCCTTGCGATCTTACGTCAGGCTGAAGGCGGTGTGCCTGTAGCTGAGCTGTGCCGGGAACACGGCATGAGCGATGCCTCGTTTTATAAATGGCGGGCGAAGTATGGCGGCATGGACGCCTCGATGGTCTCCTCGATGAAGGCGATTGAGGATGAGAATCGGCGGCTGAAGAAGATGTTTGCGGAACTGAGCATGCAGAACGAGCTGCTCAAGGAAGCTCTGGGAAAAAAATAGCGCGGCCATCTCAACGCCGTGAGATGGCCGAGGTTGCCGTGGCGAGGCGCGGTGTCAGCATTGCGCTGGCCTGCCGGACGTTTGGCGTGAGCGAGACGTGTTATCGCTATGCGCCCAAGCTGGTCGGCGCGAATGAAGAGATCGCTGATCTGCTGGTGGGGCTGACGAATGCCCGGAGGAGTTGGGGTTTCGGGCTGCGTTTCTTGTACCTACGCCATGTTCAGGGGCGGCGTTGGAACCATAAGCGGGTGTATCGCATTTACCGTGAGCTGGAGTTGAACCTGCGGATTAAGCCGCGCAAACGCCTGCAGCGGGACAAGCCTGGCGTGCTTACCGCATCGAGTGCCAGCCGACGATCCGATGGCAGCACAAGGTCGAGTGCGGCAATGTTGTCGGCAAGCCGTGCCGGACCGTTTACACCCATCAGGGTTGACGCAACACCGCGACGGGCAACGAGCAGGCCGGTGCAACGGGTGCCGGTGACAGCCCGATCTCATCCACGACCCGCCGCACCTGCTCGACGCTATCCCAATTACGGGCATCTACGCCGCATATGGCGACAAGAAGGGGCTGTTCCGCGCGCTGTGTAACGCTACCAGGCGCAGGTGCAGAGCCGGTTGAGGTGATTGCGCAGGCCACGACCGCCGCCGCGACTGCACAAATGTTGATTGAGGGTGCGGCCGTGGCGTTCACCGGCACGGACACGCCAGCCGGTCGGCGCTCTACGACCTAGCATCGTAAAACCGCCGGCAAGATCCGGCAAGATAGACAGAGTGTGGCAGAAATGCGCTCACAGTGAATTTATTCGCTTGGGAAAAATTTAATATACGAATCGTTAGCCTCGATGCTTAAGTTTGAAGTTCGAGCGACATCCACAATCTGATTCATGGCGAGAAGTGATGACGTTGTTACATCCAAGCTGCAAATTCTTTTCCCTCGTGCCCCGCGCAACGCAATCAGGCATTAAACTTGCTTGGATACCGACATGAGTGAGCACATGGACGACGTGCATCAGCGCTACCGATGCACCACGATGCACATAATACGACAGGAAAGCAGAGCAAAACCATGAGATAGGAGCCTCGGATGGGTATGGTCGATCAGCTATTTTCTCGTTCCCTGCAATCGTACGAGAATCAGCGGCAGCAAGAGATGCCGTTGCTTGAGTACCTCGACCTATGCCGCCGGGACCCTTTGGCCTATTCCACCGCCGCCGAACGCCTTGTGGCGGCCATCGGTGAAGCCCAGGTGATCGATACCGCCAAGGACCCTCGCCTGGGGCGGATCTATATGAACCGGACAATCAAGGTCTACCCCGCTTTCGCCGAGTTTTTCGGTATGGAAGATACGGTCGAACGCATCGTCAATTTCTTCCGCTTCGCGGCCCAGGGCTTAGAGGAACGCAAGCAGATCCTTTATCTTCTGGGGCCGGTCGGCGGCGGCAAATCCTCAATCGCCGAGCGGTTGAAGTCGCTCATGGAGCAACTGCCGATTTATGTGCTGAAGGCGGGAGACCAACTCAGCCCGGTGTTTGAAAGCCCGCTCGGCCTGTTCGACCCCGTGCATCTGGGGGCGGAGCTGGAAGACCATTTTGGTATCCCCCGGCGGCGGCTTACGGGGCTTATGTCGCCCTGGGCGGTGAAGCGGCTGGATGAATTTCGCGGTGATATCTCGAAATTCACCGTGGTCAAACTCTACCCGTCGAAACTGCGCCAGATTGGCGTGACCAAGACCGAGCCGGGCGATGAGAATAACCAGGATATTTCCAGTCTGGTCGGCAAGGTGGATATCCGCATGCTGGAGCTGTTCAGCCAGAACGATACCGATGCCTATAGCTATTCCGGCGGCCTCAACCGCGCTACCCAGGGATTGCTCGAATTCGTGGAGATGTTCAAGGCGCCGATCAAAATCCTGCATCCGCTGCTCACAGCAACACAGGAAAGCAATTATGTCGGTACCGAGAATATCGGCGCCATACCCTTCAACGGTGTCATTCTTGCGCATTCCAACGAGGCGGAATGGCAAACCTTCAAGCACAACAAGAATAATGAGGCGTTTATCGACCGCATCTGCGTGGTGAAAGTACCCTATTGCCTGCGCGTGACGGAAGAGCAGAAAATATACGAGAAGCTTGTTCGCACCAGCGAGCTCGCCAACGCGCCTTGCGCCACGGCGACGCTGGAAATGCTGGCCCGTTTCGCCGTGCTGTCGCGCCTGCGGCCGCACCCCAACTCCAATCTTTTTTCCAAACTGCGTGTCTATGACGGCGAAAATCTGCGCGAGACCGAGCCGAACGCGAAAACCATGCAGGAATACCGCGATGCGGCCGGGGTGGATGAAGGGATGGATGGCATTTCCACCAGGTTTGCCTTCAAAGTGCTCTCCGCGACCTTCAATTACGACACACGCGAGGTCGGCGCCGATCCGGTGCATCTGATGTGGGTGTTGGAACAGGCCATCAAACGCGAGCAGTTCGGCGAAGAAACCGAGAAGCAATATCTCGATTTCATAAAGGGCACATTGGCGCCACGTTATGCCGAATTTATCGGCAATGAGATCCAGAAAGCGTATCTCGAATCCTATAATGACTATGGCCAGAATCTGTTCGACCGTTATCTCGACTATGCCGATGCCTGGATCGAAAATCTTGATTTCAAGGACCCCGATACCGGCCAGATGCTCGACCGTGAACAGCTCAACCAGGAGCTGACCAAAATCGAAAAGCCGGCCGGTATCGCCAACCCCAAGGATTTTCGTAACGAAGTGGTAAAATTTGCGTTGCGCGCCAGAGCGGCGCATGGCGGGCATAATCCCGCCTGGACGAGTTACGAGAAAATCCGCGAGGTGATCGAACGCCGGATGTTCAGTCAGGTCGAAGATCTGCTGCCCGTGATCAGCTTTGGCAGCAAAAAGGAAGTTGAAACCGAGCGCAAGCATACGGAATTTCTCGACCGCATGATGGCGCGCGGCTACACCGAGCGGCAGGTGCGCCGGCTGGTGGAATGGTACATGCGCGTGAAACAGGCGGGGTAACGGATAAGGCCATAGATCATGAACATTGTTGATCGGCGACTGAACCCGCAGGGTAAAAGCCTGTCCAACCGCCGGCGCTTTATCCAACGCGCCAAGCAGGAACTCACCGAGGCGGTGCGCAAAGCCACGAGTGAGCAGAGTGTGAGCGATCTCGGCGGCGAGACTCCCATCTGGGTCAAGACAGACCGGCTGCAGGAACCGCGCATCCGCCACTCCAGCGCCCAGGGCGAGCGCGAGCATGTGCTGCCGGGCAATAAGCAGTACGAGCAGGGCGACCGGATAAAACGGCCGCCACAGCAGGGCGGCGGCAAGGGTGGCAGTGAGGCGGTGGATGATGGCGATGGGCAGGATGCGTTTCAATTTGCCCTGAGCCAGGAGGAATTCCTCGACATCTTCTTCGATGATCTGGAACTGCCGGATCTGCTGCGCAAGGAGATGAAATCCGCCGATAGCTTTACCCATGTACGCGCCGGCCACGCCATCAGCGGCTCCATCCCCAACCTCAACCTCAAGCGCACAATGCAGAACAGCCTGGCGCGGCGGATCGCGCTGAAACGCCCGCGCCCGTTGGAAGTGGCGGCGACGGCGGCGGCGTTGGACGCGCTGGAGCAGGATGATACTGAGGCCGGCCACGCGCTGAAGGAACGGCTTGAGGAACAAACCCGCCGGATCCGTCGCATCCCCTTCATCGACCCGGTGGATGTGCGTTACAACCGCTTCGAACTGGTGCCGCAGCCGGTGACGAGTGCGGTGATGTTCTGCCTCATGGATGTCTCGGGCTCGATGACCGAACATATGAAGGACCTCGCCAAGCGCTTCTATAAGCTGCTCTATCTGTTCCTCACGCGGCTCTACAAAAATGTCGAGATCGTCTTTATCCGCCACACCCATCTGGCACGTGAGGTGGATGAGGAGACCTTCTTCATGAGCACCGAAACCGGAGGGACGGTGGTGTCCACAGCGTTCGAGGAAATGCTGCGCGTGGTTGCCGCGCGCTATCCGCAGAATCAATGGAATATCTACGCGGCCCAGGCATCGGATGGTGATAATATGGCAAACGATAACGTCGTTGCCGCGGCATTACTGAAGCAGAAAATCCTGCCGCTTTGCCAGTATTTTGCCTATATCGAAGTGAAGGGCGACAGCGGCGCGGCGCTGCAGAGCGATTTATGGCGCACTTATGATCAGTTGATCAAAGCCGGGCAGCGGATAGAAGCGCGGCGGGTGAGTGAGCGGGGAGAAATCTATCCTGTATTCCGGGAGCTTTTTTCAGCCCGGCGTCAAGCCAGGAAGGTTGCGTCATGAGCCCCACCCTCTCGCACCCGAAAAAAGATCGCATGGAAAAGGATTGGAATTTCGACAGCCTGCGGCGCGCCTATGACGCGATCGAGAAAATCTCAACGCATGAACTGAAGCTCGACATCTACCCCAATCAGATCGAAATCATCACCTTCGAGCAGATGCTCGATGCCTATTCATCCGTCGGTATGCCGCTGATGTATCAGCACTGGTCGTTCGGCAAAAATTTTGCGCGCGACGAACTGCTCTACCGCCATGGTCTGCGCAACCTTGCCTATGAAATCGTGATCAATTCCAATCCCTGCATCGCTTATCTCATGGAGGAAAACTCCATGATGATGCAGACGCTGGTGATCGCGCATGCGGCGTTCGGGCATAATCATTTTTTCAAGAACAACAATCTGTTCCGGCAATGGACGGATGCCGATGGCATTCTGGATTATCTCGAATTCGCGAAAACCTATATCGCGCGCTGCGAGTCACGCTATGGCGAGGAGGCCGTGGAGCGCATACTCGATGCAGCACACGCGCTCATGGCACAAGGGGTCAGCCGCTATCCGCGCCGGCAATCACTCAACCTGCGCGAAGAGGAGCGGCGTGCCCGCGAGCGGCTGGAGGAGCAGGAGCGCTCCTATAACGAACTCTGGCAGTCGGTTCCCGTGCATGGTGTCCGTTCACCCAAGCCGCACAGCCAAACGGAACGCCGGCAATTGCTGGGCCTGCCTGAAGAAAACCTCCTGTATTTTCTCGAAAAGAAAGCACCATTGCTCAAAACCTGGGAGCGCGAAATTTTGCGCATCGTCAGGCATATCGCGCAGTATTTCTACCCGCAGAAACAGACCAAGATGATGAATGAAGGCTGCGCCACCTTTGTGCATTATCATGTGATGAACCGGCTGCATGAAACGGGCTTCCTGACCGATGGCGCGATGATGGAGTTTTTCCAATCGCATACCGGCGCGGTGTTCCAGCCGGATTTCGATCATCCTGGCTATTCGGGCATCAACCCCTATGCGCTGGGTTTTGGTATGATGCAGGACATTCAGCGCATCTGCGAAACACCGACGGAGGAAGACCGCGCCTGGTTGCCGGAAATCGCCGGCTGCGGCGACTGGCTGGGCGTGCTGAAGGACGGCTGGGCCAACCACCGCGACGAGAGTTTCATCCGCCAGTTCCTCTCACCGGCGCTGATGCGCAAAATGAAATTTTTCGATCTGCATGACGATGCCAAATCAGATCTTACCGTCAAAGCCATTCATAACGAGCGCGGCTATCGTACCTTACGCACCAGCCTCGCCAACCAGTTCGACGTGGTGCAGAACGAGCCGGAAATTGAGGTGGTGGACGTCGATCTCGATGGTGACCGGCGGTTGATTTTGCAGCACCGGGTCTACTCCGGCATTCTCGTGCATGAAAAGGATACGATGAAGGTGCTGCAGCATCTGGCCAATCTATGGGGCTATGAGGTGACGCTGGCCGAGGTCCAAGCACAATCTGATACCGTTATAAACCAGTATAGCGCGGCATGCACGCTTTGACCTCCGCCGCTGCAATTTTGAATGATGTTTGCGACGTCGCTGGCTTTGAAATTCAGCCCTTCGGCCAGCTGCAGTAGCTCCGCCACATTTTTCAAATTCGCCGCAAACGACAAATTGTTGAGCAGCTTGAGCATTTGACCATAACCAAGGGGGCCAATGTAGAAGATTTTATCGGCATAGGTTTGCAGAAGCGGTCTCGCATGCTCTACGGTTTCCGGCTCTCCCCCAATCATAAGCGTCAGCGCGCCAGCAAGCACGTCGTGGGGGCCACCACTGAACGTCGCATCCAGCACACCACCGCCGGCAGGTGTCCTGTCCCAATCTCACGAGCCAGTTCTGGCGAGCTAGCGGTGTGCATCGCCAGAGTGGTACCAGGACGCATTGCGGCAAGGGCGCCACCTTCGAACAGAACGCTCGGAGCTGGTCATCGGTGAACACGCATACCCAAGCAAAACTCAACCTGGTGCAGGCGGATCTTACCCGGCTTGCCCTCGAAGGGAATGCCGGGCCGTAAACTTTCCCGAGCGTGACCCGCGTCCGGCTATCGCGCCTCTTTATTATAAATGATCGTCAATCGAACGCTCCCCCATGCGCCGGTGACGAGCCTTGAGCGAGCTGCCGGCCCCCAGTTGTGGCCTGATACTTGCTTATTCACGCAGGCTCGCCTTCAAAATCGATGGCCAGAGATTGTTTGGAGACTGATTTTGAGTATAGCCGATGATCATGCCGTGCCGTTGAACCATGGGTTATTTGGCCGGCTGCGCCGCGATTCCGGAGATGTCTGGGCGCAATATATCCGTCATCCTTTTGTGCTGAGCCTGGGCGACGGCACTTTGCCACGAGAAAAATTCGAACGTTTCCTGATCCAGGATTATTTGTTTCTGACCCAATATGCGCGAGCCTATCTGCTGCTTGCTTATAAGCATGATAATCTGGCGGATATGCGGGAGGCGATGCGGACGGCGTCCATTCTGCTGGATGTTGAAATGCCGTTGCATGTCGAATATTGCGCCGGCTGGGGCATTAGCGAGCCGGAGATGGCGGCGGCCCCGCAATCGTTGGAAATGCTGGCCTATACGCGGTTCGTGCTGGAGCTAGGTGTCGCTGGGGACAGTTTGGACCTGATGGTGGCCTTGGCGCCCTGCATTGTGGGTTATGCCGAAATCGGCGCGATGCTGGCCGCTGGGCTTCCCGCGGATAATCCCTATAAAGCCTGGATCCAGGCTTATACCGGCCAGGAATACGTTGAATCGGTGGCGGCTTCGATCATGTCCCTCGATGCGTTGGGCACAAAACGGGGTGCTGAGGCGCGCTACGACTCGCTCCTGGCAACCTTTAACAAGGCAACCGAGCTTGAAGCGGCATTTTGGCAGATGGGCTGGCGGTGAGTTGGCGGTACAATCAGGATCAGGCGATGACAATGCTGGGAACCAAAGACGCTGACTTTTCCCGTTGCTATTTAGCACCAAATGATGGCGGATACCTGCAGCGGTGCGTTGTAGCCAGGGCCCCAGCTCGAGGAAGAGGATCTGACAGACCGTTATGACGTGTCGGGAACCCCGGTATGTGAGGCTTCGCGGCGCGGGTTTCTGCGCCGCGGCAGAAAACCAATCTGTGTGACCCTATGCCGAGCATGAAGCCGCGGTGCGGGCAAGAATGGCGCAAAATGCAGAACTGACCTTTCAGCCATGCGGGCGGGAGTTCCGGCAGAGGAGTTGCAGGATCATGACTCCGCCCCCCGAAGGTTTGTGTATGCACAAGAAGAACCGCCAATATAAAACGCCTAAATTTTCCGCTCAAATTGATAACTGATGTGCAAATTAGGCAACAAAAATCGCAGTTCAGGTGATGTTGTGATTGTTTTATGCCCTAACCTCACTGGCACGACGTTTGCTTATAAGTTTGTGTATACACCAACGCCTACATCACATAGAGGAGCTAAGCATAATGAGCATGCATCGCCGCCGTCTTCTCAGCTACGCCTCGGCCGCGACTTTGTTGGCGAGTACCGGGCTTGCCTCCCGCGCCCGCGCTGCCGCCGGCGAAAAATTCACCGTGCTGCTCGACTGGTTCGTGAACCCGGACCATGCACCGCTATTTGTGGCAAAATACATCGGTGCCTTCGATCGGGCCGGGCTGGATGTGGACCTGATCGCGCCGACGGACCCGGATCTGCCGCCCCGCCTGCTGGCCGCCGGCAAGGTCGATGCGGCGCTGAGCTATCAGACCGAATTATACCTGCTCGCCGATCAGGGTCTGCCAGTGATCCGCACCGGAACGTTGATCAATAAACCGTTGAACACACTGACCGCATTGTCCGGCCGGGGCATCAAAACCCTTGCGGATTTCAAGGGTAAAAAAATCGGCTATTCGGTGGCCGGCGTGGAAGAAGCGCTGATCTCCGCGATGTTGGGTTCGGTTGGCCTGAAGCTGACCGACGTCACTTTGGTGAATGTGAATTTCGCCGTTGTCACCGCCTTGATGTCGCATGAGGTGGATGGCGTGATCGGTACTTATCGAACCTTTGAAGACATTCAATTGAAGCAGGCCGGTTTGGACCCGATTATTTTTATCCCCGAAGATCACGGCGTGCCGCCTTCGGATGAATTGATCATCATGTCGAACAAAGCCGGTGTCAGCAATCCGGCGCTGCCGAAATTCCTCAGCGCGGTCAAGGAAGGGGCGAATTATCTGGTCAAAAACGTTGACCCGATGTGGGATAAATTCGCCAGCGATCAGCCCTCGCTGAACAACAAGCTGAACGAGGCATCCTGGCATGCGCTGCCGGATTCTTTTGCGCAGGATCCGTTTTATCTTGATAAGACGCGCTACACCACCTATCGCGACTTTATGCTGAAAGCGGGCCTGATTAAAAAAGCCCTGCCGCTGGATAGTTATGCAGTCGAATTAAAAGCCTGAATCTATGTTCCGGATTGATCCTGCCGCGCTCCATTTGGCGCGAGAGTTTAAGCAAAATCCGGTCGGCCATCATAGCGCCGGGCTGGAGCAGGTTCTCAACCTGCTCCGCGCGGGGCCGGTTAAGGGAAAATATTGCCTTGTCTGCGTCGAACCTTATCGCCGTTGGACGCTTGCCCAATTATCCGGCGAGCGCGGCGTGCCGCCCGTGGTGCATGCCAACCGGATTTTTACCTCGCTGGAAGAAGCCGAGTGGGAAATTTTCAAGCTGCGTTGGTATGAGGTCACCGGGCACGAGCTGCGCGATGAAGATTTGTGAATTTTTATGAAAACCATTCTAGGTTACAGCGATAAATTCAGCGTCGCGCCGAACCAGCCGATCGCGTTCAAAATCAGCAGTGAAAACACCGCTTCTTTTGCTTTGCAGGTCGTCCGGCTGATCCATGGCGATGCCAATCCCGCGGGTCCCGGTTATAAGGATGAGCTGATCGAGGCGGCGGTGAACGGGATTTATCCCGGCCGGCGTCAGAGCATCACCAGCGGTTCCTATGCGGCGGTTCCCGCGCACCCGGTTTTATCCAAGCTTGAGGATCTTACCTTCCAGGCCTTTATCTATCCGACCACACCGGGCAAAACCGGACAGGTGATTGCGAGCCTGTGGGACGAGACACGCCAGGCCGGGTTCTACCTGGCGCTGGATGGCGTGAACGGCCTGTCTCTAACCATCGGCGACGGGGTGGGAGTGGCGGAGACGATCGCCCTCGGCCGGCCGGTGTTATCCGGCCAGTGGTATGCGGTGGCGGTTAGTTTTGCCGCGGCCACCGGTGTGGTTACCATGTTGCAGTTGCCGTTGCATCATCAGCCACGGAACCAGGATGCCGCGCACCGGTCGGCAATTTTGACGAAACGCGGGGTTGGCGCACCGATCGCCGAATTTATTTTTGCCGCGCGTGACGCTGCGGGGAAAACAGGATTTTATAACGGCAAAATAGACGCGCCGCGATTACTGAGTGAGGCGCTGGATGAAGCCGGTTTGGCGGCGCTATGCCAAGCTGGCATAGCCGCCGCACCGCTTGGCCAGATTGTCGCGGCCTGGGATTTTTCTGAGGACATTTCAGGAACAAGTTTCAAGGACACATCTTCCAACGGGTTGGATGGCCGCATCTACCAGCTGCCTGCGCGGGCGGTCACCGGGCATAATTGGGATGGCAGCGTGTTCCGTTGGCAGGACGCGCCGTGTCAATACGGCGCGATCCATTTTCATGACGACGATATTTATGATGCCGGCTGGGAAACCGACGCGATCTGGCAGGTGCCAGCGGACCTAAAAAGCGGGCTCTACGCGGCGCGGCTGACGGTTGAGGGCGACGAGGATTATATCCCGTTCGTCGTCACGCCATCACAAGAGCGTGCCGCGGCACCGGTATTGCTGATTTTGCCCAGTGCCAGCTATTTGGCATACGCGAATGAGCATCTCGCATTTGATGCCGATCTTGCGGAGCGGGTTCACGACATGGTGCCGGTATTTACACCGGCGGATATTTTTCTGAGTGAACACCGTGAATATGGCGGATCGCTTTACGACCGCCATTCCGATAATAGCGGCATTTATTATTCATCAAGGCTGCGGCCGATTTTGAACATGCGCCCTAAATATCAATCCTGGCTTGGCGGATCGGGGTCGGCATTATGGCAGCTTAATGCGGACACGCATCTTACCGGTTGGCTGGAGCAGTCGGGTCTTGAATATGACTGTATTTCAGACGACGATTTGCACGAGAATGGTGCTGCGATTCTCGCCCGCTATCGCTGTGTGGTAACCGGCACCCACCCTGAATATGTGTCCACCGCCATGCAGGATCACCTGGCGTCATTCCAGGCCAATGGGGGCCGGCTGGTCTATCTCGGGGGCAATGGATTTTATTGGCGAATTGCCTATCATGCGACGCTCCCGGGTGTGGTCGAGGTGCGGCGCTGCGAAGTCGGCAATGGCTGGATCACGCCACCGGGCGAAGCATTCCATAGTTTTAATGGCGAATATGGTGGTTTATGGCGCCGGCTTGGCCGTGCGCCGCAGGTGCCCACCGGTGTTGGCTTCGTCGCCCAGGGATTTGATATATCCTCCTATTACCGCCGCTTGCCCGCAAGCAAAGATCCTCGTGCTGCCTTCATTTTTGACGGTGTCGGTGAGGCGGAACTGATTGGAGATTTTGGCCTGATCGGTGGTGGCGCGGCCGGGCTTGAGCTGGATTGTGCGGATGTCTCGCTTGGCACGCCCGCCCATGCTTTGATCCTGGCGCACTCCGAGGCCCATACCGGCAATTATCTTCCGACGGTCGAGACGTTGTTAATAAACTATCCCGGGCAAAGTGCTGAATATTCCCCTACCGTTCGCGCAGATATGGTATTTTTTGAAACCCCGTCTGGCGGGGCGGTATTTTCCGTCGGTTCAATCGCCTGGGCCGGCAGCCTGTCGCATAATCATTATCGGAACAACGTATCGGCGATAACCGCGAATGTGATCCGGCGGTTTATTTCGCCCGAGGCTTTTTGAACGGCCTCGGGAGTTTCGGAGGCTATGCCGATTGGATTTATCGGTCTGTAATACCAGTCATCGCGGTCTCTGACTCTTTGTACGATTCCGAAATTCGGCTGGGCTGTGATTCACTGAGGCGCGCCGATTCGGGTGCGGGAGGTGGGTATGGGTCGGCCGGTTGAGATCACGAATT
>JAMFRU010000065.1 GCA_026224875.1 Acidocella sp. | reverse complement strand
GCTACGAGGCAATGCTCGAAGCTTGCAAACAGGCATGGCTCTTCTTGGTCAACGACCCAGCCAGAATCATTTCAATCGGAACAAGGGGATGGGCGTGTGTCAGAGGCTAAGATGACTGGTATAATATACTCGACATTGCCCATCAGCTTACCAGCGCGCCCGCCAACATCGACCACGCGGCCGATCGGCAGCGCATTGGCGTCATGGGCAAACAGGAACACCGGATTTCGTACAAAATTATCGAGCACCCAGCCGGAGGTGGCGATGGTGTGGTTATCGCGCGCCACGGAATCGTCACTGAACTGATACCGGATGATCCGGCCATTGTCGTCATTCTCAGGTGCCGCCGTGCTGGCTCGAAAATATTTCGTCATCATATCCCCTCAATCGGCCGGAGCAGGATCAGAGCCGTCATCCGGCGGGCGCCCCCCGCCTTCGCCACCAGTGCCGGTCAGCTCACTGCCCAACGCCGGCGGATCGCTGCCAACGGCCGGCGGATCGCCTTCGCCTGGAATGGCGATCGCTTCGAAAACATCGCTGCCGAGCGGCGCCATGTTGACCGGGCGATAAACCACGTCCCCGCCCGGCACCGGGTTCAAGCCCTCAGCAAGCCGGATCTCGTTGACAGTCAGCCAACCCGTCGCGCCGATGCGATACGCGGAATAGCGCGTCATAATGTCTGCGCGCAGAATCGTATTGAGATCGAGCGCGACATAAATATTGTCGCCCAGATCGAATGTAAAACTCATGCGCTGCTGAATAATATCGACGTAACTCATCAGCGTGTTGTTGAGGTACTGGGCCGCCGTCGAGGGCGCGTGCGCGCAATCGAAGGCGGCCCTTTTAAGTGGCGATAAAGAGGCAAGATCGGCGGCTGATGCGGCAAGATCGGCGGCTGATGCGGCAAGATCGGCGGCTGATGCGGCAAGATCGGCGGCTTATGCGGCGGCTGATGCGGCGGCTTATGCGGCGGCTTATGCGGCAAGATCGGCGGCTTATGCGGCAAGATCGGCGGCTGATGCGGCAAGATCGGCGGCTGATGCGGCGGCTTATGCGGCAAGATCGGCGGCTTACAAATCGCTGTTCAATACTCTTCTCGATGAAATCGAAAGCGAGATAAACCTCGTACCGGAAACGGCCGCGTGAACGATCAGCTCAACCTGGTCGGCGGTAGAAATCGGCGCGCACTCCCGTCTAAACGACGGTCGCGCGCGCCGAAGGTACCACACATCGACCCTTTGGCCATGTGGCGCCGGCTACCACCCGACACAGCCGAACATCTGGGCGCCATGGCGATCGCGTTCTTTCTCGCCGCAGACGGCATGAATGCTCACGATGGCACCGACCCTCTGTTCGAGACGTTCGAAGGCGTCATGCGCGAATCAAATCAGCAGCTTGGCGATTTCCTGCATCTATATTTTCCAAAGGCTTTTATCTCCGGCAACGGACGGCCTTTTCCGCGCCTTCCGGATCTAAGCGCCCTGAAAATTAGTCGCCCCCAACGACACACGGAGGCCATGAAATGACACCTTACGAGACGCTCGGCGTGCCTCCCGACGCCGATACCGCGGCCATAAAAGCCGCCTATCGCACCGCCGCCAAAACTGCCCATCCCGACGCCGGTGGCTCAGCCGAGGCTTTCGGCGCGCTGACGCATGCCTATGAGTTGCTATCGGATTGGGAACGGCGTGCAAACTTTGACGCGACTGGCGACGATGGCGGCACTCGCCCCGACAACACCCAGGCTGCCCTGCTGCAGAGCCTGGCGGCAGCGATTCTAAATGCCATCTCTGTCGCTGTACAGATGGGCGGCAACCCGTTCGAGCGCGACATCGTCGGCATCGCAAAGGCCGAGGTGCGCAAGCGCAAAGCCAAAGCCAAGAAAGACCAAGCCGACTTTGAAAAAGATGCGGCGACCACCGAGCGCGCCGCCTCCAAATTCATCCGCATCAAGGACGCGCCGGACAACCACATCCGCGATCTGCTGCTTGGTCAGGCCCGCATGATCCGCAGCCAGATCGGCGTGATCGAGGCGCAGATTGGCCGCGACCAGGCGCTGCTTGAGCTGCTCGATCTCTACCGTTTTGAGGCCGACCCAGCCGCACCGCGCGAACCCAGAGGGGTGAGGTTTACATTTGAGGATCTGGCCGCCCGCAACAGCGCTTATTTCGCCAGGGGAGATCGTCTATGACAGTTTACGTCGATGACATGAAAGCCAAGTTCGGCCGCATGATCATGTGCCATATGATCGCCGATACCGACACCGAACTGCACGCCATGGCTGCGCTGATCGGCGTGGAGCGCCGCTGGCACCAGACGGCGCCGAAGGCCAGCCATAGCCATTATGACATCGCCCTAAGCATTCGCGCCAAGGCAATCGCCTTCGGCGCCATGGAGATCACCTATCGCGAGTGCGCCCTTATGGCCATCAACCGGTCAAAAGCACGCCCCACCGCGCCACTGGTGACGCCATCCGAGGGCTTACTCATCATGCGCACACCAAAGCATCGAGCAGGCCTGGCACAAGTTCAGCAGCATGGCTGACACCCGACTTCTTACTAAAGCCGCCCTGCGCCAGGTACTGGGCAGCATCACATGGTCTGAGGTGTGTATCCGTATGGAGCGAGGTCAGATACCACGACCGCTCTGGAACGTACCTTCCGACGAAAAAAGCGCCCGTTGGGATCGCCGTGCCGTTGACCTGGCGCTGGATGCGGCATCCTCTATTCCTGGTTCCATTGAATCGGATACTGCAGCATTGGATCGCGCCTGTGGCCTCAGATGAAAAACCCATCAACGCCAAATTCCGTAAAGGCCGCTGGTTCTGGGAGCCTTCAGCAAAAATCCGATTGCAGAAAGGCATAAAGGGCCGTGCCCTCGGCGCCGACCAGGTGCAGGCGTGGGCAATGGCTCGAAAGTTAAACCAGGAGCTGCTCACGCTCGCAGACGGCGGCAAATCTCCAGGCACCGTAGCGTGGCTGTTCGAGCAGTTCTTCGCCACGGAAAAATTCACTGGCCTCGCGAAATCCACCCAAACTGATTATCGCTGGCTCGCCAAGCGCATCAACAAGGTGCTGATGGCCAACCGTCTGTTGGCCGACTTCAACGCCATGGCGATTAAGGCAAGGCATGCGGATGTCATTATCGACCAAATCAAGGCGGAAAGCGGTCACAGCACCTCACACTATTGCGCTCGATTTGCCCGCCGCGTCTGGAAATGGGCCGGCCGGAAGGAATTCGTCAACCGGGCCGACAACCCTTTCAGCGGCATGGAACTAAAAGGGCTGCCAGAGCGCGACCAGCTCTGGACGCCGGAACAGGTCGCGACCCTTATCGCCAAGGCTTACGAACCCGGTCAGAAGCCATCCATCGGCCTTGCGTCGCATATCGCCTATAGCTTTGCCCACCGCATGGGTGACGTTCTAACATTGACCTGGACGGCGCTCGATTCGGGTATCCGTAAGACGAGCAAAACCGGCGTCAAGCTGCCCATGGTCCCATCGGCCTATCCGGATCTTGAAACCGCGATCGCCGCGGAGCGCCAACGCCAGAAGGACTCGTCAACTCCCAGCACGCACGTCATCGTCTGTGAGATGACGGGCCGCCCATGGCACCCGGATGTCTTTTCGCACCATTTCCGGCAACTAGCGAACGCTGCCGAAATCCCCAGCGAATTGCAGGCCCGCGACCTACGCGCTACAGCGATGACGGAAATGAATGACGGCGGCGGTGACATTATCGATATGTCTACCCATTCAGGCCATAAAGACCCCCGCATGGCGCTCCGCTACGCCCGCCGTACCCCCGAACAATTTCAACGTGCCGCAGCCAAACGCCAAGCCAACAAGGCAAAACCGGCAGTTGCCGAGGATACCGCCCCCCAGAACGAAGCAAAAACAGCTTCGGGAACACCTTCGGGAACTCGGGAACACCCCTTGGGCAACCCCAAAAAACTATAACGATTTCAGTGGGTTTTGGTGGGTGCTGTAGGGATCGAACCTACGACAAGCTGATTAAGAGTCAGCCGCTCTACCAACTGAGCTAAGCACCCGCACGCGTGCCTAACGGCGCGGTGGGGCAGCCTATAGCCGCCGTGCGCAAAAATGAAAAGCCCCGCTTTTTAAAAATCGGCTCGCGCAAAAAAGCGCATTGACCTGGACGCAAGGGTCATATTCATTAAGCGCATAGACACTAACGCCCGTCCAGGAGTCGCCCATGGCCTATGCGCTGCAGCAACTCATCAACGGCCTCACGCTCGGGATGATCTACGGGCTGATCGCGGTGGGCTACACCATGGTGTACGGCATCATTGGCATGATCAATTTCGCGCATGGCGATGTGTTCATGATCGGCGCGTATATCGGGATTATCGTGATCACCGCGCTGGCCGGGGTTACCTCCGTGCCGCTCGGGCTGGTGGCGGCGTTTCTGGTGGCGATGGTGTTTTGCGGCATTTATGGCTTTACCATCGAGCGTGTGGCCTACCGGCCGTTGCGCGGCTCCTTTCGTCTGGCGCCGCTGATTTCGGCGATTGGCATGTCCATTTTGCTGGAAAACTACGTGCAGACGAGCCAGGGGGCGCTGGTGCGAGCGATCCCCAATCTCATTCCCGGCGGCATAACGCTGATGCAGGAGGACGGGTTTGTGGTGCAGCTGAGCTGGATGCAGCTGGCCATCGTTGTGGTTACCCTTACTGTGCTGGGGAGTTTTACCTACCTCGTGACCAAAACGCCCTTGGGGCGGGCGATGCGGGCGGTGGAGCAGGATGCGAAGATGGCGGCGTTGCTGGGGATCGATACCAACCGCACCATCTCCACCACGTTTATTATCGGCTCGGCTTTGGCAGCCGTCGCGGGCGTCATGTTTCTGCTTTATTACGGTGTCGTCGATTTCTACATCGGCTTCAATGCGGGGATAAAGGCCTTTACCGCGGCGGTGCTGGGCGGCATCGGCTCGCTGCCCGGTGCGGTGCTGGGCGGGTTGCTGATCGGGCTTATCGAGGCATTCTGGTCCGGCTATGCGACCGTCGCCTATAAGGATGCGGCGGTTTATTCCATTCTCGCCATCGTGCTGATGTTCATGCCGAGCGGGTTGCTCGGCCGGCATGAAGTAGAAAAAGTATGAAGCGCCTTACGTCGGATTTTCGCGATGCTTTGGCGGTCGCGTTCTTTGCCCTGCTGGTTTTCGGACCATTCCTCGGCCAGCATCTCGATACCGATGAGAATTATCAGTTGTACCTGCACCCCACGCCGGGGCTGCTGGCCATCGCCGTGGCCATCTGCTTTGCCGGCCGGCTGCTGATGCTGCAATGGCATAATTTCCGCCCCGCCACCCCGGTGCATGTCACCAATGCGATGGCCAAGAGCGGCAAGTTCATCGCCCCCGCTTTGCTTGTGTTTGCGGTGGTCATGCCGTTCCTCCCCGGCGTGCCGAATGCCTATATCGACCTCGGCGTGCTGATCATGACCTATATGATGCTCGGCTGGGGGCTTAACATCGTGGTGGGCCTCGCTGGGTTGCTGGACCTGGGCTACGTCGCGTTTTATGCTGTTGGCGCCTATAGTTTTGGCCTGCTGGCGACGAATTTTGGCCTGGGGTTTTGGGAGTGCCTGCCGCTTGCCGGCATTCTGGCCGCTGCCTGGGGTATTTTCCTCGGTTTTCCGGTGTTGCGGTTGCGCGGCGATTATCTGGCCATCGTAACGCTGGCATTCGGTGAGATCATCCGGCTGGTGATCACCAACTGGAGTTCGCTCACTGGCGGGCCGAACGGCATTACGCAAATCCCGCACCCCACACTCTTTGGGCTGAAATTTTCGATGGCGGGCGGGCCGGGTACTTTTGCCGGGTTCTTCGGCATTACGCCGCATCCCTACCAGCGTACGATGTTTCTGTATTTCATCATCCTGGGCCTGGCCTTGCTCACCAACTGGGTGACGTTGCGGCTTCGTAAGCAACCTTTGGGGCGTGCCTGGGAGGCATTGCGCGAGGATGAAATCGCCTGCCGCTCGCTCGGCATTAATGTACGCAATACCAAGCTTACGGCGTTTGCCATCGGCGCGATGTTCGGCGGGTTTGCCGGCTGCTTTTTTGCCACACGCGATGGGTTTATCAGCCCGGATTCTTTCACCTTTATCGAATCGGCTACGGTGCTCGCCATCGTGGTGCTCGGCGGCTCGGGCAGCCAGCTTGGTGTGGTGCTGGCTTCCTGCGTTATGATCGGCGTGCCGGCGATGCTGCAGAGCTTGCAGATATACCGCATGCTGATTTTTGGTCTGGCGCTGGTCGTTATTATGGTGGTGCGGCCGCGCGGGTTTATTTCCACGCGCCAGCCGACTGTGTCGCTCGGTAAGGCCAAGGCGATTGGGGCGGATCTTATCGCCGAAGGGCGCGGCTGATGGCAAAGCAGTTTAACTTTCAACTGCAGTTTTCATCGGAGTCCGGGACTGAGCGCGAGAACCTTGTCAGCCATATGTCGAACATCATCGAGACCAGTGGCAGCATAGTAAGGTTCTGGACCGACAAAACGGACGACGATTCATATATAAACTTCAACGCCGTGGTCGAAAAACCGGATGAGTTTTGGACGGATATGAAAGCACGACCCGGTGGCTTTCCGCCTGCCGGTATAGCGCCAAGACTGATCGCAACATGTGAAGGCGATCATGGCTGGGACGACTACCTCCTGCTGTATCATTTTGATCGGCGGTTGAAGCTAGATGCTCTGGTGCAGGGCGGGGCAAAATGACCATCCTTTCCGTGGCCGACCTCACCATGCGGTTCGGCGGACTTACCGCGGTTAATAATGTGAATTTCATTGCCGAGCGCGGGCATATTACCGCTATCATCGGGCCGAACGGCGCGGGTAAGACCACGCTGTTCAACTGCATCACCGGATTTTACAAACCTAGTGACGGAAGCGTGACCGTGGCGCATGGCGAGAAATCTCTGCGGCTGGATAAGTTGCCGGGCCATGCGATTGCTAAGAAGGGCCGTGTGGCCAGGACTTTTCAGAATATCCGGCTGTTTGGCGGGATGACGGCGCTGGAGAATTTGCTGGTTGCCCAACACAATAAATTGCAGGCCTCTACCGGCCTTGGCGTGCTGGGCATTCTGGGCCTCGGCGGCTACCGTGCGGCCGAGCGCCAGGCCATGGAACTGGCAAAACACTGGCTGCATCTCACCGATTTATATGACCGCGCCGATGACCCGGCGGGCGCCCTGCCCTATGGCGCGCAAAGGCGGCTGGAAATTGCGCGCGCCATGTGTACGGACCCGGTGCTGCTGTGCCTCGATGAACCCGCCGCCGGGCTTAACCCGCGCGAGTCGTCCGCGCTGAACGATTTGCTGCTGAAAATCCGCGATGAGGGGACGTCTCTGCTGCTGATCGAGCACGATATGGGGGTGGTGATGAAAATCTCCGATCATATCGTGGTGCTGGACCATGGCCAGAAGATTGCCGATGGCACGCCGGCGCAAATCCGTGCTGATCCCACGGTGATTGCCGCGTATCTGGGCGAGGGCGATGATGACGACCCGGATGCGCCGATTGCGGAGCCGGCCAGATGAGTACCGTTATTGAGCTGAAGAACGTTAATACGTTTTATGGGCCGGTGCAGGCGCTGCGCGATGTCAGCATTACTGTTGAGGAAGGCGAGATCGTTACGCTGATCGGCGCCAATGGCGCTGGCAAATCCACGCTGATGATGACGATTTTCGGCCAGCCGCAGGCCCGAAGCGGTGCCATCATCTATCGCGGCGAGGATATCACCAATCTGCCGAGTTTTCAGATCGCACGGCGGGGGATTGCGCAATCGCCGGAGGGGCGGCGGATATTTGCGCGCATGAGCGTGGAGGAAAACCTGCTGATGGGCGCGCAGGTGATCAAATATGCCGATTATGATAAGAATCTGGCGCTGGTGCTGGAGCTGTTCCCACGGCTGAAGGAACGATTTGCCCAGCGCGGCGGCACGCTCTCGGGCGGCGAGCAGCAGATGCTGGCGATTGCCAGGGCGCTGATGAGCAAGCCCAAGCTGCTGCTGCTCGATGAGCCCTCGCTGGGCTTAGCACCTCTGGTGATCAAGCAGATTTTCGGGGCCATCCGCCAGCTTAACCGCGAAACGGGCCTGACCGTGCTACTGGTGGAACAAAACGCCAACCAGGCGCTTAAACTTGCCCATCGTGGCTATGTTCTGGTCAACGGCGCCATTACCATGGCCGGTCCCGGGCTGGAATTATTGGCAAAGCCGGAAATTCGGGCGGCTTACCTGGAGGGCGGGCATTGAACCCGCCCAATTTTTGGGCGCATAGTGAGAATGCCCTTTTTAAGGGCGCACTCGCGCCATTTTGCACCACCACACACGGAGCACAAACATGCGTAAAACCCTACTCTCCACAATTGCCTTGGTTGGCCTGAGCACCGGTCTGGCTCATGCGCAGATCACCGTCGGCGTTGCCGGCCCGCTCACCGGCTCCAACGCCGCTTTCGGCACACAGCTGAAGACTGGTGCCGACCTTGCCGTGTCCGACATCAATGCCGCCGGCGGGCTGCTAGGCAAGAAGCTGGTCCTGGTGCCGGCCGATGACGCCTGCGATCCGAAACAGGCCGTGACCGCCGCCAATACGCTGGTGACCGCCGGGGCTGTTATGGTGGACGGGCATTTCTGCTCCTCCTCCTCCATCCCGGCCGCCGCCGTTTATACCGATGCCGGCGTGATCGAGATCAGCCCGGCCTCGACCAACCCGACCTATACCGACCAGGGCACGGCCTTCACCTTCCGTACCTGCGGCCGTGATGATCAGCAGGGCAAGGTTGCCGCTGAATACATCGCCAAGCATTTCCCCAAAGCCAAGGTGGCGGTGCTGGATGACAACTCCACCTACGGTAAAGGCATTGCCGACCAGGTGCGCGCCAACCTCGCCAAGCTGAAATTTCCGGTTGTTTATAACGCTTCCTACACGGCCGGGGATAAGGATTACACCGCGCTGGTCAGCCGCTTGAAGCAGGAAGGCATCACGTTGGTTTATCTTGGCGGCTATTATGCCGATACCGGGCTGATCGTGCGCCAGGGCGCGACCCAGGGCTTCACGCCGCAGTATTTCTCGGAAGACGCCGCCGCGACCCAGGATTTCTGGACCACCGCCGGCCCTGCCGCCGAGGGCGTGCTGCTGACCTTCCCGCCGCCGGCCGAAAAAGCCAGCACCGCCGCCAAAGCCGTGGCCGAGCTAACGGCGCAGAAGCTCGATCCGACCGGGTACGTGCTTTATTCCTACGCCACCATCCAGGTATGGGCCGAGGCTGCCGCCAAAGCCGGTACAACCGATGGCGCGAAAGTGGGAGCCGAGTTGAAGTCCGGCGGTCCGTGGCCGTCAGTGCTGGGGCCGATCTCGTTTGACGCCAAGGGCGACGTGGTGAATGCCGCTTATGCGATCTACAAGTTCCATGATGGCAATTATACGGTGTTTGCCGAAAAGCCGTAAGGTTTCACGGTGATTGCTTCCCCCCGCGAAAGCAGGGGGAAGCAATCCATCTTTAGTGCCGCGTCCCGAAAGATGGATCGCCATCCCCCGCCTGCGCGGGGGTCGCGATGACGGCTACTGCTCCCCCATTTTTTTGTACGGCCCCTCTTCCCGCATCTCCGCCATCAGCTGCTGCAATTGCGCGGTCTCAGCCTCCACAAACTCACCCACGGCGCGGCGTAGGCCGGGGTGGCGGATGAGGTGAGCGGAGTAGGTGGGTTGCGGCAAATAGCCGCGCTGGATTTTGTGCTCTCCTTGAGCGCCGGCCTCCACGCGCTTCAGCCCGTGCGCGATGGCGTAGTCTATGGCCTGGTAATAGCAGAGCTCGAAATGCAGGAAGGGGACGTCTTCGACGCAGCCCCAGTTGCGGCCGTAGAGAACATCGCCGCCGCGCAGGTTCAAAGCACCGGCGATGGGTTTTGCGCCGCGATAGGCGAACATCAGTACCACGTTGTCACCGAGGCGCTCGCCGAGAAGCGGGAAGAATTCGGGAGTGAGGTAGGCGCCGCCCCATTTGCGGTCGGTGGTGGCGGTGTAGAAGCGGTAGAATTGGCGCCAAACGGCAGGCGTCAGCTCAGCGCCGGTTAATGCGCGGAAGGTCAGCCCACCTTGCGCGTCGCGCCGCTCGCGGCGGATGGCTTTGCGTTTGCGGGAGGACAGTGCCTCCAGAAACCCGTCGAAATTCGCGTAGTTTTGGTTGTTCCAATGGTACTGCATGCCGAGGCGCTGCAGCCAGCCGGCTTCGCCCAGAGCTTGCCATTCCTCCTCGGTGCAGAACGTCACATGGGCGGAGGAACAGCCGAGTTCGCCGGCCAGTGTTTCCAAAGCCTGGCCCATGGCGGCGACACTCACCCCGGGGCGGCGCAGCAGGCGTGGCCCGGGCACCGGCGAAAAGGGGGCGGCGATTTGCAGCTTGGGGTAATACCGCCCCCCTGCCCGCTCGAATGCATTGGCCCAGGCGTGGTCGAACACATACTCGCCCTGCGAATGGGTTTTGGCGTAGCTCGGTGCCACGGCCGCCACTTCGCCGGTCTCATCCGTGAGTGCGGCATAGCGCGGGTACCAGCCGGTGTTGTCGCCCACGGAGCCACTATCCTCGAGGCTTGAGAGAAAAGCGTAGGAGCAAAAGGGATTCTGCCCCCCGGCGCACGCATCCCACACGGCTTGCCCGATTTCGGCAATGCGCGGATAAACCTGCAAGCTCAACACTGTCTGATCGGCCATGCGCCAGTTTAAGCGTGGCCGGCAGGATTTTGCCAGACCCAATTGCCAGACCCAAAGGGGAGTTTGCATGACCGCCACCGCTACCACGAGCGCCACACGCCAGCCCATCAACCTGGCCGATTACACCAAGCCGGTGTTCACCGTCTCGCATGTGGTGCTGGAATTCGCGCTGGACCCGGCGGCGACGATTGTGCGGGCCAAGCTCAACCTGCACCGCCAGGCGCCGGGCCCGCTGCGGCTCGATGGAAAAAAACTCGCACTGCAGGCAATTACTATTAACGGCGAACCGCTTGGGGATAATCGTTACGAGGTGGATGATAATAGCCTGACCATCCATGACGTGCCCGATGAATTCGTATTGCATACAACCGTGCAGATTTCTCCGGAGAAAAACACGGAATTATCCGGGCTGTATTTGTCCGGCAGCGGGTTTTTTACCCAGTGCGAGCCTGAAGGTTTCCGTAAAATCACGTTTTTTCCGGACCGCCCGGATGTGATGTCGCGCTACCATGTGACGATGCGTGCGGATACGGCAAAATTCCCGGTGCTGTTGAGCAATGGCAATCTGCTTGGTAAGGGCGAAGAGGGCGGCGAGAGCTGGGCGATCTGGGAAGATCCGCATCCCAAGCCTTCGTATCTGTTCGCGCTGGTGGCTGCCAATCTCGTCGCACTCAAGGATAAATTCACCACGCAATCCGGGCGCGAGGTGCAGCTTGGCATATGGGTGGAGCGCGGCGATGAAGACCGTTGCTTCCATGCCATGGAATCGCTGAAACGCGCCATGCGCTGGGATGAGGAAACCTTCGGGCTGGAATACGACCTTGATATTTTCAATATCGCCGCGGTGGGGGATTTCAACGCCGGCGCCATGGAGAACAAGGGGCTCAACATTTTCAACACCGCCTTCGTGCTGGCCAGCCCGGATACCGCGACGGATGTGGATTTCCAGAATGTCGAGCGCGTTATCGCGCATGAATATTTCCATAACTGGACGGGCGACCGCGTGACCTGCCGCGACTGGTTTCAGCTTAGCTTGAAAGAAGGGCTGACCGTGTTCCGCGACCAGGAATATATGGCGGATCAGTTCTCGGCGGCGGTGAAGCGCATTGCCGACGTACGGACGCTGCGGGCTACACAATTTCGTGATGACGCCGGGCCGCTGGCGCACCCCGTACGTCCGGCGAGCTATCTGGAAATCAATAATTTCTACACCATGACGATATACGAGAAAGGTGCCGAAGTGGTGCGCATGATCCGCACGCTGATCGGGCGCGATGCGTTTCGCCATGGCATGACGCTGTATATTTCAAAAAACGATAATTCCACCGCGACGGTGGAGGATTTCGTTGCGGCGATGCAGGAGGCCGCACCGGCGCGTGATCTGAGCCAGATCATGCGCTGGTACGCGCAGGCCGGTACGCCCGAAGTGAGCGTGCGCGAGGCTTACGATGCGGCCGCGAAGACATTTACACTGACATTCAGTCAGCATACCAATACCACGCCGGGACAGGCTGAGAAGAAACCCTTTCTCATTCCGGTGACGATGGGATTGCTGGATGCGAATGGGCGGGATTTGGCGACGGAAACCCTGGTGTTGAGCGAGCCAGAGCAGAGCTTCTCCTTCGGCAGCATTGGTGCCGCACCTACACCTTCCCTGTTCCGGGATTTCTCAGCTCCCATCAGGCTGAAAGGGCAGAGCCGCGAGCGTCTCGCGTTTCTGGCGGCACATGATACCGATTTGTTCAACCGTTGGGACGCCTTGCAGCAATACGCGACCATCGTGCTGCTTGAAGCCGTGGCGGCGCGCCAGGCGGCCAAGGATTTTGTGCTCGACGAGGGGCTGCTGGAGGCGATCACCGCAACGCTCGCCGCCGCATCGCGCGACCCGGCCTTTGCCGCCGAGGCGCTGCTGCTCCCCACTGAAAGCCTGCTGGCCGATGAGATGAAACAGATCGATCCCGATGCCATCCATGCGGTGCGTGAGGCGACGCGCGCTGCCCTCGGGCGGGAATTGGGCACGGAATTTGCCACCGCCTACGATGGTTTCGGCCATGATCCGGCGGCCGATAACAGCGGCCCCGCCATGGCCGGGCGGGCGTTGAAAAATGCGGCACTCGCTTACTTAAGTGCAGCCGGCGATGCCACGCGCGCCGCGGCGCAATTCGCCGCCGCGCGCAACATGACCGATACGCTGGCGGCACTCACTAACCTCACCGATATTCCGGGTCCGGCGCGCGATGCGGCACTCGGCGCGTTTTATGAACGCTGGAATGCGACCCCGCTGGTGCTGGATAAATGGTTCGCCGTGCAGGCGCGTTCGGCCGCACCGGACACTTTGGCGCGTGTGCAGGCGCTGACAAAGCATGAAAAATTTGACATGCGAAATCCCAATCGCGTGCGCGCTTTGGTCGCCTCCTTCGCTGGAAATGCCGCCAAATTCCATGATATTTCCGGATCCGGCTATGATTTGCTTGCGGAAATGGTGCAAAAACTGGATTCCACCAATCCGCAGATCGCAGCCCGGCTCGTTACAGCATTGGGAACATGGCGGCGTTTTGACCCCGCACGGCAGGATTTGATGCGCACGACCCTGGAGCGTATCCTTGCGCGCGAGGCGCTCAGTCACAATACTTACGAGATGGCCTCGAAGGCACTCGCCTGAGCGAGGGGGAGATATAATGATCGAGCTTTATTACTGGACCACGCCGAATGGGCATAAAATCTCCATTTTCCTCGAAGAGGCCGGTACGGAATATACGGTCCATCCCGTCAATATCAGCAAGGGCGAGCAGTTTTTCGATGAGTTTCTGAGTATTGCGCCTAACAACCGCATTCCGGCAATCCGCGATACCGCGCCCAAGGATGGCGGCGCGCCAATTTCCATCTTCGAATCCGGCGCCATCCTGGAGTATCTCGCCGAAAAGGAAGGGCAGTTTCTGCCCCAGGACACCCGCCGCAAATTCGAGGTGCTGCAATGGTTGAACTGGCAGATGTCCGGCCTTGGCCCCATGGCCGGGCAGAACCATCATTTCGTACAATATGCGCCCGAGCGCATTCCCTACGCCATGGAACGCTATATTAAAGAAACCGGGCGGCTGTACGGCGTGCTGAACAAGCAATTGGAGGGAAGTGAGTATATCTGCGGCGCCTATTCCATTGCCGATATGGCCTGTTACCCGTGGGTCGTGCCCTATGAGCGGCAGCAGCAGAACCTCGATAATTTTCCCAATGTCAAACGCTGGTTTGCCGCCGTGGCGGCGCGCCCGGCGGTGCAGCGCGCCTATGCCAAGGCACGCGAGGTGAACGAGGCCGCAACCGTAACCCCTGAGTCCAAAGCGGTGCTGTTTGGACAGACGGCCCGATGAGCCGCCTGCTGTACGACCTCGCCGCGGCCGATGAGTCTCTTCGTTTCAGCCCCTACTGCTGGCGGACCAAACTGGCGCTCGCACATAAAAATCTCGAATACGAAACAATCCCGTGGCATTTCACCGATAAGGAAGCGACCGGGTACGACGAGGTGCCAGTGCTGGTGGATGGAGATAGACTGATTGCCGGCAGCCAGGACATCGCGGAATACCTCGATGACGCCTACCCCAACGAACCACCGCTATATGGCGATCCGCCGGCCAGCGCCTTGACCAATTTTATCTGCTCCTGGAGTGAGCGGGTGCTGCAGCCGGCGCTGGCGCCGATATTGGTGCCCGATATTTTCGTCCAACTCGCGGCGCGCGACCAGGCGTATTTCCGGAAAACGCGCGAGGCCAGGCTGGGCATCACCATCGAGGAGCTGGTAACACGCCGTGCCGGCGCCATCGCCGCTTTCCAGGCAGCACTCGCCCCTTTGCTGAGCACGCTGAAGGGGCAGCCTTTCATTGCCGGCGATGCGCCTGGCTATGCCGATCATATCGTGTTCGGCGCGCTGCAATGGGCCCGGCTGATGTCCTCGACGCCGCTGCTGGATGAGAACGGGCCTTTGCCGGGCTGGATGGATGCGGTGCTGGAGACTTACGGGCTGCTACAGTAGGCTGGCGGCAATATTGACGGACAGCGCCAGGATCACCGTGTTGAACAGAAACCCGATGAGCCCTTGCAGCGTCGCCAGACGACGTAGTTTTTTGGCGGTGATGTTGCAGTCGGACACCTGGAACGTCATGCCCAGAACGAAGGAGAAATACACAAAATCGAGATAATCCGGCCGATCGTCCTCGGGGAAGATGATGCCGCGATCCACATGTTCACCGCCGAGGTCGTATGAATAATATTCATGCGCGTAGCGATAAGCGAAGGTGACATGGGTGGTCAGCCAGGACAGGGTCAGCGTGGTGACGGTGAAGGCGAGCGAGGCGCCCTCATGTATTTTATGGCCGGCGGCCTGGGTGAACAGGAAAATCGCGGCAAAACTCATTACCGCGCCGATCAAGGTGATGGCGAACACGGTCCACTCGCCCTCTCTATGCCGTTCGGCTTCCGCACTGATATCGCGGTCCAGCCGGCGGGTGAAGGTGAAGGCGGTCATCACCAGGAACAGGAAACTGCCGATATCCCAGGCCGCGGCGGCGCGCAGTGCCACACCATGCACGGCGAAGAGCAGGAAATAGCTGGCAGCCCCCAAGGCATAGGCGATGGAGAAGACCGGCCGGGCGCGGATGATGCGGAACAGCCGGGGCGATGCCATATGCCAGAATTAGGGGGCACGGCACGAACCCTGCAAGGGGTGGTTTAGTCCGCAAGCCGTTTCAGTTCGATCTCGACAAACGCCATCGGCGCCTCGCCACCGTTTTTCACATCATGGCGCACGCCGGCCGGGCGGGCGTAGCTGTCTCCGGCGCGGCGCGGGATGACTGCCACCTGCTCACCGTCATGCACATGCATCTGCGCATCGGTGAGCATTACCACCACATAGGGCCAGCCATGCTCGTGCCAGCCGGTGCTGGCGCCGGGCGGAAAATCCCAGCGGGTGATGCGTGTATCGGCATCGTCCTGCTGTACCGTCGGGCTGGCGGGGATGCTGCATGTGAACATGGCGGCAGCCTAACCCGGACGGATGATCCCGCCCAGGGGGGAGGCATCGCCGCTGTTGGGAAATACCCGGGCGAGAGCGGCGTGACTCAGGCCCAGATGCTGCGCCAGCGCCCCCTTGGCGACCGAACGGATATCCAGCGTTGGGGCCAGATCGCGATTTTGGAACAGCTGGCTGGCGGAGAGGCCGGGCCAGGTTGCCGCCACCCGCCCGCCCTTTACCGCCCCGCCCAAAGCAAAAGCCGCGGCGGCGGTGCCGTGGTCGGTGCCTTTGGTGCCGTTCATGCGCGCGGTGCGGCCGAATTCGGTGATGATCAGCACGCAGGTCTGCGCCCAGGCGGGGCCAAGCGCGCGTTTGAGGCTCTGCATCCCGGCATCCAGCCCGCTCATGGGTTTTTTGAGCCCGGCCACCTGGTTGCCATGGGTGTCCCAGCCCTCCAGCTGGAACACCGCGATGCGCGGCCCGCCAGGGGCCGCCAGCAATTGGCCGGTTTGCGTGGCCAGCTGCTGGAAGCCGCCCGGGACTTTTGGCAGGTCACCGGGCGCACGGGCGCGGTCGTCGCTCATAATTGCCCCCCCGGCTATCGCACCGCCGGGGCTCATGCTGGAACTCATATCCGCGCCACCGCCGGAACCCATCATGGCGGCGGGAGTAGCGGCGGCAGCAGCGGGTGCGGCGGTGTGGATCACCGATTTATCGAAACGCGCCTCCTGCACGCCCTCGGCAATGGCCTGGCTCAGCAGCGGGTCATGCGCGTTCAGCGCCTCGATGCGGGCCATGAGGTCCGGCGAGGGCTCGCCGAAATGCTCCGGCGCGTAGGAGTTGATATGCACTGCCCCCTGCAGCAGCAACGGCGTGCCGAGGCCGACATTCAACCCGAGCGCCCCTGAGGCAGGCTGCGGCAGCTCGGCCAGTACGCGGTTGAGCCAGCCCGAGGTGATGCTGGTTTCATCCGCCGTGCCCAGTTGCAGCAGGTCCTGTGCCTCGAAATGGCTGCGGGTACGGTAGGGCCCGGCCACGGCATGGATGGGAAGCAGCTCCCCCGCCTGATACATGGCGGCCATATTCGGGTAATTCGGGCTCAACCCGTAAAACCCGCCGAGATCGAACATGCCGCCGGGCTGGCCGGGGGCGGGCGGGATGAGGGCGGGGCGAAGCTGGACCAGATTGGCATCGCCATAGGGCACCACGGCGGACATGCCATCCAGCGCGCCGCGCTGCAGCACCACGATGAAGCGTTGATCTCCCGGGGCGTCAGCCAGAGCGAAGCTTACGCGGCCGAACGTGGCGGTCAGGCTCAACCCCAGCAACGTGGAGCGCAAAGTGGCGCGGCGGGTGAGATGCATCTCTACCTCCTCTGGAATTCGGGCGCGGTGAGGAACAGGGTCATCGCCTCGCGCGGTGAGCCGGCGTTGGCCATGGCCTCCTGCGTGGCGGGGCGCAGCAGCGGGCCCAGCGCGTTGCCGGCAAGCGTGGCCGGGTCCACCCCGGCATCGTTGAACCGCGCAGCATAGGCATAGGCCCAGTCGATCCGCGCCATCACCGCGTCGGACCCGGCCCAATCCTGCGCCTGGTCCGGCCAGCCATTGGGCAAAGGTGCGGACCAGACCGGCTGGCCGAGCGCGTTCAGTAACCCCATCACATCAACCGGTTTCGCCCCGGCTGGGGCCGGGGCGGCGCGCAAGATGGACAGCACATAATCAAGCGGGGTTTTGAGTTTCTGGCCCGGCACCCAGGCCTGCGGCAGATCGACCAGAGCCGCGGAAGCCGCGCCCAGATCACCCTTGGTCGTGCGCAACACCCCGGAAATATGCGCCACCGCCCGCGGCGGAGGATTATCCGCCACGAAATGGATTACCAGCTTGCGCGCCAGCAGATCGTAGGTGGTGTGGTAGGTCGAGAGAAAATTCAGCGCGTCGATCCCGGCCAGTTCGTCGCCGTCGAACTGGTGGCCCATCACCATCTGCGGCCCCGGCTCGTGCGTATTGGGGCGGTAGAAAAACCCGGTGGAATCCCCGCCTTTATCCGCGGGGGCGACACTCCAGCCGGTGAGGATTTTGGCCATATTCGTCACATCGGCCTGGGAATAGCCCGCCGCCAGCCCCACGGTATGCAATTCCATGCACTCGCGGCCCAGGTTTTCGTTCAGCCCCTTTTTTGTACGCAGCCCCACCGGGCTGTCGGGACCAATGGAACTCACGTTATCAAGATACCGCAGCATGGCCGGATGGCCTTCCACCGCCAGCACCATATCGGTGAAATTGCCGGTAACATGCGGGCGGATGGCCTCACGGATCATCGGGCCGATGAAGCTGCCGGACTCATTCTGCCGGGCGCTGACCGAAAAATGATTGGCCCAGAACCAGACCAGCCGCTCGCGGAAGCTGGACGGGGTGGATGCTGCAAAATTGAGCTGCGCCGTGGCATCCGCTTTGTAGAAAGGCCCGGACTGGCCGTGAAACTGCCCCCAGCCCGCGGGATTTGTCAGCTGAAACGCACGCCGCCCCGCCGCGTCCGCTATAAGCGCCTCCAGCGCCTCCCCCCCGGTAGGCAAGCCTACGAACGCGCCCGAGGCCAGCCCCGGGTCGGGCCCCTGCAACTGCGCCTTCAACCAGGTTTTGGGGTCGCTGCCGGGGTCATCCTGGGGGCCCAGCCCGAAGCCAAAGCGCGACGACGCGATTGCCATTGCTCTGTCCATGCCCCCTTATACCAGAGTTTGCCTCTCGTTTTGTTGCAAACGGCAACCAGCGCGTGACTGTCCGGCCATTTTTCAGGGTTGCCAAACCGCGCGCCCTGCCGCAAAAGCCGCTCCCATGCGCGCGACCCGTTGAGGGTGGCGCCGTACCCGTTTGAATTTTTCGCCCGTGGAGGCAACGATGGCTGACTTTGACCTGAACAAGATCCGGAATATCGGGATCACCGCACATATCGACGCGGGCAAAACCACCACCACGGAGCGGATTCTGCACTACACCGGCGTCAGCCACAAAATTGGCGAGGTGCACGACGGCAACACCACGACCGATTATATGGAGCAGGAGCGTGAGCGCGGCATCACCATCACCTCCGCCGCCGTGACCTGCGAGTGGAAAGACCACCGCATCAACATTATCGACACCCCGGGCCATATCGATTTCAACATCGAGGTGAACCGCTCGCTCCGCGTGCTCGACGGCGCCATCTTCATCATCGAGGGTGTGGCCGGCGTACAGCCGCAGTCCGAGACCAACTGGCGCCTGGCCGACCGCTATAACGTGCCGCGCATCATCTTCATCAACAAGCTGGACCGTACCGGCGCGGATTTCTATCGCGCCTTCGACACGCTTAAAGAGAAGCTTGATATTATTGCTCTTCCCCTGCAGCTCCCGATCGGCATCGAGGACGGCTTCCTCGGCGTGGTCGATCTGGTCGAGATGAAGGCGATCATCTGGGAAGGCGGCGATCTCGGCGCCAAGTTCCATGACGAAGAGATCCCGGCCGACCTCAAAGAGAAGGCCGATGAATACCGCCAGCTACTGCTGGACACCGCCCTCTCGGTCGATACCGCGGCGATGGAAGAGTATTTTGACAAGGGCGACGTCTCCGTTGCCACCCTGAAGCGCTGCATTAAAGAGGGTGCCATCACCGGCGCCTTCCGCCCGGTGCTGTGCGGCACCGCCTTTAAGAACAAGGGCGTGCAGCCGCTGCTCGACGCCGTGCTCGACTACCTGCCCTCGCCCATCGACGTGCCCGGCATTCGTGTCGCCCCGGAAGAAGGCCAGGAAGACGATCCCAACGCGCGCCGCATCAAGGCTGACCCGAAGGCTCCCTTCGCCGGCCTGGCGTTCAAGATCATCAACGATAAATACGGCGCGCTGACCTTTGTGCGCGTTTATGCCGGCACGCTGCGCAGCGGCGACACGGTGATGAACACGACCAAGGACCATAAAGAGCGTATCGGCCGCATGTTCCAGATGCATGCCGATAAGCGCGCTGAAGTTAAGGAAGTGGTCGCCGGCGACATTGCCGCGTTCGTGGGCCTGAAAGACACCGGCACCGGTGACACCCTGGCCTCGGCTGAGGACCCGGTGATTCTGGAGCGCATGGCGTTCCCGGTTCCGGTTATCGACATCTCCGTTGAGCCGAAGACCAAGGAAGGCGTTGAGAAGATGACGCTCGGCCTGCAGAAGCTGGCCTCGGAAGACCCGAGCCTGCGCCTGAAGACCGACCAGGAAACCGGCCAAACCATTCTTTCGGGCATGGGCGAGCTGCATCTGGAAATCATCATCGACCGTCTGCGCCGCGAATATGGCGTCGATGCCAACATCGGCGCGCCGCAGGTGGCGTATCGCGAGACGATCTCCAAGGAACACACCGAAACCTATACCCACAAGAAGCAGTCGGGCGGTTCGGGCCAGTATGCCGAGGTGAAAATCGTGTTCTCGCCGCAGGAGCGCAACGAGGGCGTGCTGTTCGAGAACAAGGTTGTCGGCGGGTCTATTCCCAAGGAATACATCCCGGCCGTGGAAAAAGGCATTCGCAACCAGGCCGACACCGGCGTGCTCGCGGGCTTCCCCACGGTGGACTTCAAATACACTCTGGTTGACGGCAAGTATCATGACGTTGACTCGTCGGCTCTGGCGTTCGAAATCGCCGCCAAAGCCTGCTTCCGCGAAGGCATGAAGAAGGCCAGCCCGATCATCCTCGAGCCGATCATGGACGTGGAGGTTACCACCCCGCAAGACCATGTGGGCGACGTGGTGGGCGATTTGAACCGCCGCCGCGGCATGATCCAGAACCAGGAGAGCTCCGGCTCGACGATTTTGGTGCATGCCCATGTGCCGCTGAAGGAAATGTTCGGGTATATCTCGCATCTGCGGTCTATGACCAAGGGACGTGCTAGCTTTACGATGCAGTTCCATCATTATGATCCGGTGCCGCGTAATGTGGCGGATGAGATCATGGCGAAGAGCGCGTAAAAAAGGCGAGGGGGGCCAGGGGAATCGCATTAGGATTTTTCCTGGCTCTTGCGGCACGGCTTCACATTGATTCTGATTTGGCTTCTCAATTTGGAGAGGCTGAATGGGTTGGTTTGGGTCTTGCTT
>JAMFRU010000064.1 GCA_026224875.1 Acidocella sp. | reverse complement strand
TTCTTCAATAAGCTCAAGCATTTTCGGCGCATCGCAACCCGCTACGACCGAAGAGCGGCTTACTTCCTGGCCGCAGTTCAACTCGCATCAAGCATGATTTGGATGCGCTAAATGTCGATTCGTCCTAATTGATGTCTGTGCCGATGTTGTTGAATGCCCGCTAACGCGCGAACAACGCCAGCAGATTCCATGAACACCAATTCCGTAACCGCTCCCCGCTCACTTTAAGTGCGTTTAGGGGGTCAAAAGACCGGAACGATTGGGCTCGTGGCAAAGTAGCGATTAAAAAAACCATAAGAAAATACAACAGAGGAAACCATACAATGAAAATTCGCAACATCATTCAGGGCGGCGCCGTTCTGGCTGGGCTCGCCATCTGTGCCGCTTCCGTTCCCATGGCTTCGGCCGCCACGCTGCAATCGCCCGATAGCGACGCTTTGGATGCCGCCTACCAGGTCATCCAGTTCGACCTCAAGGAATGCCTGGCGCTCTTGCCGAAACCGGGTGTGGCTTCCAACGGCAGCGGCCTGCTGTCGCCGGAGGTTCTGAAGGCTTCCGCCAAGGTCTGTAACGACGCGAAGGGCTATAAACCCACTCTGGAAGAGCTGGCCAAGGCACATGATTACACGCTGCCGGCTGACCTTCCGTACCAGCTGAACGCCCGCTACGCCGAGCTGGTGCGTAATCAGAATGCGAACCTTGGCGCCCAATATCTGAAGGACCAGATCAGCAGCCATGAAGATGCGCTGGCGATTTTCCAGCAGGAAGCCGTGACCGGAACGGACCCGCAGATTAAAGCGGCCGTAACCAAGGCGATCCCGACCGTGCAGGCCAATTTGATCCTGCTGCAGGATACGCTTGCTAAACAGTAGAGGGCGCTAAACAGTAACGGTAAAGCATGGCCCGGCATCGTGCCGGGCCATCACACCACCAGCAGCACCAGCGCCACACCTACCGCCGCCACGGGCAGAAACATGATCGCCGGTGTTGCGGCATAGACTAGAATCCCCGCCGCCAGCGCGCCGCAAAAATACAGCACCAGTGATGCGATCTGCCGTTTCATATCCACCGGTATGCGCCATGTGCCGTTTGCCAGTGCTTCAGTCACCCCGGTCACGATATTCGTCAGCGTGCTGGTGAACACCACGGTGGGGACACCGGACAGGTTCAACTGCCGCCCCACGATAATTTGTAGCCCCATGGCACTGGCCAGCAAGGCGATCACGGCATCGCCATTCATCCCGGCATGCGGCTGGCCGGTGAGCAGCCACAGCACCGCGCCGCTCACAAGCAAAACCAATTCAGCCGCCAGGAGCAACCGAATCGCGCTCATTTGCGCCCGCTGCCGTGCCGCCCAGGCACCCGCGGCGGTGCCGGCGATAAAAGCGATCAGCGCCACCAGCGAGCCCAGAGCGGCGGCGGCCGAATCCCGCCCGATATACAGGCCGAGCAGCGCCACATTGCCGGTCATGGCGGAGGCCAGCACCCCGCCGAGTTTCGCGAAAGACGTGATATCCACCGCACCCGCGGCAAAGGAGGTCAGCCCCAACACCCATTCCAGAGCACGGCGCATGGGCTCAGTCCGCCTCGGCCGGTGTATCGGCGCTCTCGGCGACGGTCTTGCGCACCCGCAATCGCCGTATCCGCCGCGCATCTGCATCCAGCACCAGAAATTCTATCCCCGAAGGGTGCAGGATAATCTCCCCCTTGGTCGGCACACGCCCGGCCAGGTTGAACACCAGCCCGCCAACCGTCTCGATATCGGCGTCGCGCTCATCCTCTGAGAGCACCTGCCCGAGTTTCGCCTCGAACTCCTCCACCGGCAGCCTTGCGTTCAAATCCAGCGCGCCATCCGCCCGTTCGGTCAGCATCGGGCCTTCGATCTCGTCATGCTCGTCGGAAATATCGCCGACGATGGTCTCGACCAGATCCTCGATCGTTACCAGACCGTCGATTCCGCCATATTCATCCACCACCAGGGCCAGATGCGTATGGGTCTGGCGCATCTGCAGCAGCAGATCGAGCACGCCGATTTGCGGTGCCACCATCAGCGGCTTGCGCAAAATCTTCTCCACGGCGAATTCCGCCGCCGGCCCGGCATAGGCGAACACGTCCTTCAGATGCACCATGCCCTGCACGTCATCGAGATGCTCGCGGAACACCGGCAGGCGCGAATGCCCCTCGCGGCGCAGCAGATCGATGGCCTGGTCCAAAGTCACATCGGCGCGCATGGCGATAATATCCGGGCGCGGCACCATCACATCATCGGCGGTCATTTCCCGCAGGCGCAGCACATTGGCAATCAGCGCCCGCTCCTGCGGGTTCAGCCCGATGGTGGCATCAGGTGCGGCCTCGCTGGCCGCATCCTGCACCAGCTCGGCAATGGACTCGCGCACCGATTGCTCGGTATTGCGCAAGCGCCCCAGTAATTTCCCCAGAGCAGAACTCATGATTTGCACGCGTGCGGCTTCCACGGGTTGGGCACGCCGATGCGCGACAGCAGCCGTGCCTCCTCGTTCTCCATCTCCCGTGCCTCACCCACCTGCTCATGCTCATAGCCCTGCAGATGCAGCGCGCCATGCACCAGCAGATGCGCCAGATGTTGGGCTATGGTCTTGCTCTCCCGCGCCGCCTCGCGCGCCACCTGCCCGAAAGCGAGCAGTATTTCCGGCGGGGCCTCATAGGTGAGCACATTGGTTGGCTTGTTCTTGCCGCGGTCGCGGTAGTTCAGCCGCTGCACGGTCTTATCGTCGGTCAGCGCCACGCTGGCCGAGCATTGCGCCACCGCCAGCGCACGGGAGACGAGCCGCACCACATCGGGCACATGCGCCCGCCAGCGCCGGTCGGTGATCACCAATTCGCCCCCGAAGGGGCTCGTACTTCCAGGTTCCATTTGTCTTTCAGTCTTGACGCGCAGCCCTGAAGCCCAGCTTTGCCCCCTAACCTTGGCGCTCGCGGGCATGCTCCTTCACAGCGGCATAGCGTTGATCATAGGCTTCCACAATCCGCCCGACCAGCGCGTGGCGCACCACATCACTGTTGTTGAAGCGTGCCACGCCAATCCCCTGGATGCCTTCCAGCGTCTCCAGCGCATCGGCGAGGCCCGAGCGCGTGTTCGGCGGCAGATCGATCTGGGTGAGATCCCCCGTGATGACCATGCGCGTGCCCTCGCCCATGCGGGTCAGAAACATCTTCATCTGCACCGGCGTGGTGTTCTGCGCCTCATCGAGAATGACGAACGCATGCGCCAATGTCCGGCCGCGCATAAACGCCAGCGGCGCGATCTCGATCTCGCCGGTGGTCATGCGTTTGGTCAGCTGGTCGCCGGGCAGCAGGTCGTTCAGCGCATCGTACAGCGGGCGCAGATACGGATCGACCTTCTCCTTCATATCGCCGGGCAGAAACCCGAGCCGCTCGCCGGCCTCAACCGCCGGGCGGGAGAGCACGATGCGCTCGACCTTGCCGGAGGTCAGCATCGCCACGGCCTGGGCCACCGCGAGATAGGTCTTGCCCGTCCCAGCCGGCCCCATCGCAAATACCATCTCATGGCGCGCCAGCAGATCGATATAATTCGCCTGGCCGGCACTGCGCGGTCCCACCGGCCCTTTACGCGTGTGGATCGCGGGCAGATCCGAGAGCGGCAGACGCGGCTCATTGGCCGGGTCCATCATGCGCAGCACCCCGTCCACCTTCGGCCCGTCAATCGCTTCACCTCGTTCCAGCTGCTGGTACAAAGCGGCCAAAGCCGCCTCGGCCGCCGCCACCTGCCCGGCCGGGCCGGTGATGGCAATGCGATTGCCCCGGCACGCCAGCTTGACGCCGAGCTTCAGCTCGATCCGCGCCAGATGCCGGTCGTGATCCCCGAGCAAAAGGGACAGCAAATTATTGCTGCCGAAGGTCATGGTGAGGGACCGCTGCGGCGGTACCGGGCGGGACGATGAGGTGGAGAGGATCTGGCTCAAGCGGCAATTTGCTCCTGTGGTAAGAGAACTCCAACGATAGAATTGGTATTGGTCGCGGTAATTTGCACGTTACGAATTTGGCCGGTTAGGTCTTCGCCGTTCTGCACCACCACCGGCTGCAACCAGAGTGACCGCCCGGCGATTTGCCCCTCGTAGCGGCCGCGCCCGGTGAACAGCACCGGCGTGGTCAACCCGACGGTGGCGGTATTGAACGCATCCTGCTGGCGGCGCAGCTCGGCCTGCAGCTCGTACAGCCGGGTGTTCTTCACATCGTCCGCTATCTGCGGCAGTGCCGCCGCCGGCGTGCCGGGGCGCGATGAGTAGTTGAAGGAATAGGCCAGCGCAAAACCGGTCTCACGCACCAGCTTCATCGTGTCCTGAAAATCGGCATCTGTCTCGCCGGGGTGGCCGATGATGAAATCGGAAGAAAATGCGATATCCGGCCGCACGTCGCGCAGTCTGTCCACGATGCGCCTGAAATGATCCGCATCATGCTTGCGGTTCATGGCTTTGAGAATTTTATCCGAGCCCGACTGCACCGGCAGATGCAGAAACGGCATCAATTTGGCATTATCCCGATGCGCCAGAATCAACTGATCGGTCATGTCATTGGGGTGCGAGGTGGTATAGCGCAGCCGCTCCAACCCCTCGATCTCCGCCATCTCCGCCAGCAGCCGCGGCAGGGTCCATGCCGCCCCATCCGGCCCCTCGCCATGATAGGCATTCACATTCTGCCCGAGCAGCGCAATTTCCCTGGCCCCCAGTGCGACCATCCGCCGCGCCTCCGCCAGCACGCTCAACGCCGGGCGCGAGGCTTCGGCACCGCGCGTATAAGGCACCACGCAGAACGAGCAGAATTTATCGCAACCTTCCTGGATGGTCAGGTACGAGACCACCCCCTGCGGTGCAGACACATCCGGCAGGTAATCAAACTTCTGGTCCACCGGAAACTCGGTATCGATCACCACACCCTGCTTGCGGTGCGCCTGGGCGATCAGCTCCGGTAGGCGGTGGTAGGATTGCGGCCCGACCACGAGGTCCACATAAGGCGCGCGCCTGGCGATTACTTCACCCTCCGCCTGCGCCACGCAGCCGGTCACGGCGATCATCATTTCCCCCCCTTGCGCCTCTTTCATCACCCGCAGCCGGCCCAACGCCGAGAAAACCTTCTCCTCGGCGCGCTCGCGAATATGGCAGGTGTTCATAATCACCATATCGGCGCCCTCGGGCGCATCGACGGTGGTATAACCAAGGGGGCGCAAAATATCGGCCATACGTGCGCTGTCGTACACGTTCATCTGGCAGCCATGCGTCACGACATGTAATTTACGGGTTTTTGAGGTGATCGCTTGGTTTGGGGTGTTCATACGTCTAATTCCATCCGGGTTTGCCGGACGGAAAAGCGCTTGGGGCTAAGCCAGGTCAAGGTCAAATCGACAAGATCCTCCTGAACACAACGCAATTTCGCTATGCTTAGGCGCGCCGTGTCAAGATAATTCCCGCTAGCGCGCGTGACGCTTTCGCGTAAGCGCCTGTTTTCAATCCGGTAGCCGCCCCTGGCGCAACAGCGCCGCGTTGGCGCTGATCTCCTGCTCAAGTGCTGCCGAAAGAATCTTGCGGTTGGCATGCGTCCCCGGCGGCACGGCCGGACCCAGCAAAACCGTCGCCCTGAAACTGTTACGCCGCGCCAGTTTCAAAAAATGCGGTGCCAGCTCCATGTCGGCATACCAGGCAATTTCGGGCATATCCTCCACGCTCACCGGCAGCCCATCGAGCTGGTCGTACACGATTGTCACCGGCTGCACCGCCGGTTTGGCCTCGCCAAAAGCCACGGCCAAAAACGCCGAGGCAAACGGCAGCACGCGGTTGCCGTCGGATGTCGTGCCCTCGGGAAACAGGATGATATTATCCCCCTGCGCAAGCCGGTTTTCCAGATCATGCTGCTCATGCGCCACCGTAGCCCGGTTGCGCGTTACAAATACCGTCCGGCCCAGTTTCGCGACCAGGTTGATCACCGGCCAATGCGCGACATCGCCCTTGGCGATGAAACAGCCCGGCAGCACCGCGCCGAGTGCTATAACGTCCACCCAGGAGCAATGGTTGGAAACAAACAGTGCCGGCCGTGCGGTGGTAAGCTGCCCGATCACCCGCAGCCTCAGCCCGAGAATCCACGCCACGCCACGCCAGTACGCCTGCGCAAACCGCTCTTTGCCCCGCCCCGGCAGCGTCAGCAGCACCGCCTGCACCGGCATGGCCAGCAGCGTCCACACCGCCACCAATAGCAGCCGAAGAGCGACCCGGATCAGGGGGCGGTGCCTTTCAACATGCTACGCAAATCGAGCAGGATCGGGTCCGGGTCGGCGCCCAGCTCCTCACGCACCATCTCCACCCAATCGCCCACATCTTCCACCCGCGTCGGGTTATCGCGCAGCAATTCGCGCTTGATGAAGGGAAAGCCCGAGGCCAGCAGCTGGCGCCACAAATCGGAAGTCGGGTTCAGCGGCACACGGCGCGCCACGCCATCGCGGATGCGCAGCACCTGCAATTTGCGCGAAATCTGGATCGGGTCGGCTTTGCCAAGCTGGGTCTCATCCATCAGGATCAGCTTTTCCAGCTCGGCGCGGTTGACCAGCTTGATGAGCGCCTCATAGCCCCAGAGCGCGGCGCAGCTTAAGCCGCCGCGCATCATCGCCTGGGTAATGCCGACCTCGTATTCCTTCACGATATACGTTTTGACCGGCACAGGCCGTACCGATTGCCAGAATTTACGGAATGTTTCCGAGTGAATGGCAACCGGGCCAAAGGCGAGGAAGAAGGATTGCAGATGGTAGCGCGACTGCCAGCTTTCCGTCAGGCCCCAGACATCGGCTCTGGCATAGTCCAGCCGGCGCAAGGTATCGCCCAAAGGCAGCAGCGGGCCAAACACGCTGTCATTGGCGCAGATGATCTCTTCGGTCTCCGTCCGGGGCAGGCCCAGATAGTCGATCGCGTCGCGCCAGGCGCCGAAATCATAGCCGATGTTCTTGCGGATAATGGCGCAGACGCAAATCTCCTGCAGCGCCGTCATCGCCGCCGGCTTGATCTTCCTGGAATTGCTGACGAACACGACATCGCGCCCGTTTTCCTTTAGCTCGCGCATATAATCCAGCAGTTGCCGGCGCACCCCGCCCCGGCGGTCGAAATGCATGAACAGAACCACCTTGGCCCCGAGCGAAACCTCGCCTTCCGGCCAGACATGCACGATCTGGCGCGGGCTGCGCATCTGGCCGATCAACCGGCCCACGGGCACGGTGAGAACCCATTTGATCAGCCGCACGAATTCTAAAATAGCCTCGGCGACACGGTATTTCATTTTTTTGTAACCTTAATCTGCTCACGCAGGTCGTCCGGGGCGCCAGGATAGATATCCAGAAACGCCCGGAGCAACGTCGTTGCTTCGTCGCCGCGTTTCAGCTGGTGCAGCGCCACCACCTCGCCGCGCAGGGCGGGCCAGAACAGCGGGTCCGGTTCAGCTCCTTCAGGCGTCTGCTTCACCAGCCCGTCGCGCAGCCGCGCGAAGCTGGCGGCACCGCGCCGCAGATCATCCTTGTGCTGCAGGCACAGAATCCCGGCGCCGAACAGCGCATCGCGCGCCATCGGCGAAAAGGGCGGGCGAAGTTTGATGAGGGCCGTGTCCACCAGCGGCAAAAACGCCCGCGCCGCGTCGAAAGCGCCGCGGTTGACCAGCATGGAAAACAATTGGAAGCCCAATTCGGTCAGCCCTGCCTCGTCCATGCCCGCCGCGCGTAGCGCCTGCAGCCGGGCGGGCAAACGCGCCTCCTGTGCGTCATCGGCCAGTGCGTCGAGCTGCGCCTGCGCGGCGAGCGCCGTTAATTTCTGCGCGTCCGTGTAGAGCGTCAGGCGCTGTTCCAGCCCTTCCTCCAGCTGGCGCGCGGCGGCAAATTCACCATTGTGCAGCAGGCGGATAAAGGCGTCCATATACATGCCCGCCAGCCGCGCGGCATCGCCGCCGGCCGCGGCATACATAATCGTTTTATGGGCCGCTGCCAGGGCCCGGCCGCGTTGCAGATCGAGCAGCATATCCGCCCAGCGTGCATCTTCGGCCGCGCGGCCCTGCAGCACATCGAGCCGTGCCAGCACCGGCTGGGCCAAAACAAAATCTTCCGCCGCCTCCAACCTGCCGGCATTCACCAGCCGGATGAAAATGCCGAGCAGTGCCTCATCGGCGGCCTCGCCAGACGCTTGCAGCGCCATGGCGCTGGGCAAGGCGCGCAGCGCATCGCCGCCCGGGGCCAGATGAAAATTCACCAGGCTGAGCAAGGCATCGCGCGTGATCCCGGTTTTTAACGCGGCACCTGGGCGCTCGGGCAGTATTTCCAGCAGTGCCGCCGCCACGCCAATCGCCCCGGCATTCACCAGCTCGACGAAACCCCGCCAGCTCGTTTCCTCATCGCCAAGCTCCGCCAGAAGCGCCACGACTTCAGCCCGTCCGGCGGCGGCATCGCAAATCAGCAACTCGGTCCGCAGCAGCCTGGCAATGTCGACCGAAAGTCCATCCTGCAGCGAATGCGCCGCCAGTGCGCGCAGCAATGTTTCGATTGCCCGCGCCGCCAGCCGGAGCAAGGGTTCTACCTCCGCGCGGCTCTGCCCCGCCGTCAGCAGCCGCATCACGCGGCCGAATAAAATCATGCCGAGCCCAAGCGGCATCAGCCGGCTCAACGCCGCCAGATCGGCCTCAGCCGCGCCCGGCGGCAGCGCCGTCATGCTCTCCAAATCCAGCCCGAACCGCGCCTGTGCCGCCGGCAGAAGTGCCGCCCAGGCAGCATCCGCCGCGGCCCAATCGCCATCGTTCACGGCCTCGAAAATCCCGCGTCCGGCAAAGCCGAAACGCAGATCGCTTTGCAGCCCCGCCAGCCCGGCCCGCTCCACCAGATAATTCCGGTACATCGCCCTGCGCGCCGCATCATCATCGATCAGGCTGATCGGCGCTGCCGAGGCGTAAGCGGTCAGCGACATCCCGTCCTTGACGATTTGCACATGGGTGAACCCGGTGGCCCGCAGCACCGCCTCCAGGCTTTGTGCCGTCTGCAACACGGTATGCGAACCCGGCGAGAGCATGGGGAGCAAAATCGAGGTTGGCAGTTCGGGGGTGATGAAATCCGCATCGGGGGTGGAGAGCATCAGCACGCCGCTCTCGCCCAAAGCCCGGCGCATCAGCAGCAAAAAAGCCGCGGGGTAGGAGACATGCTCCAGCAACTCGGTGGCAATCGCCACATCCCACGGGCCAAGGCCGAGGTGTTTTACCGTAAAATATTCCTGCCGCACCGGCAGGTCCATCTCCCGCATGCCCACACCGGCGAAAGGCGAGGGGTCGTACCCCACCCCTTCCCAACCCCGGGCGCGGATGGAAAAATCCAGCCCAAACCCGTAGGCCCCGCCGATTTCCAGCACTTTGGCGCCGCGCGGCCGGTCCAGCCGCGCCAGCTGGCTGATGATCGGCCACAGCCCGGCGCCCAGCTGGACATGAAACGCATCCTCGCCGCGTTCCACCTGCTGTTCGCTGTGGAACTCCATCATCTTCATATTATCGACGAAGCGGACCGAGCAGACCGGGCAGATCTGGAGAATGAACCGGTGCTCGTCATCATGCTCGACAGGCGGCCGGTAATCGATATCCAGCACCTGGGCGGCCTCGCCGAGGTTGCCGCAATTGGGGCACAGCGCCCTGGCACTTCGGCCCTCCAGCCACTCAACCTCGATATGTGCGGAAACGGCAATCTTGCGGCCGGCCGCCGGCATACGAGCATCTGTCATGTGAACAGCTCTGGTGCCCGTGCCTTCAAGGCCTCGTTCAGCTCGTCGCGCCGTGCCCATAGGCTGTGGTACCATTTAATCCGCTCATCCACCTGATACGCGAGCATGCGCTTGGAGGAGACATAGTCGCGCGCCGCCTGGGCCACGCGCTTGGTCGCCTCCGGATAGGCGAGCAGCCGCAACAGAGAGCTGCGCAGCTCCGCCGGATTGCGGAAGATCAACCCGGTTTTGCCGTCCTCGATGACACTGCCATACACCGTCGGGTTGGCCAGAGCGGCCACGCGCGCGGCCCCGGCCTCGATGAATTTGAGGTCGGATTTGGCGCGGTTGAACACGCTGTCGCTGAGCGGCATGAAGCTGATTTCAGACTGGCAGAGCAGTTTTTTATAGGTCGTATAATCGGCCAGCGGCTCGAAGCTCTTATGCGGCGTCTCCAGTGCGTTGTAGAACGCCTGGTCGAACAGCACCTGGAAGCGTAGGCGCGGGCCCACGGCGCGCGCAACCTCGTTCAGCACCGGCATATACTCAGCCCAGTCGGCCTGGCGGTTGAGGGCGCCGAAAAAGAACGTCATCTGCTCGGGGTCCGCGAAATTATGCACCGCCGGCAATTCGAACACCCCGTTGGGGAACACCGCCACCTCGGGGTTCTCCGCCACGAGCACCTCGGCCAGCGGCATTGTGCTGGTCTGCACCGCATGCACGCCGCGGAATGTCAGCATCTGGTGCACGTCGAGCCCGCGCTCTTCCATGAACATCGGATGATCGTCGAATTCGGTGACGACGAGATAGCCTTTGTCCAGCAGCCGGCGGATGCGCTGCTTGCCGGCGGCACCATTCAGCAGCGGGCGGTGGATCACGGCGATGCGCGGGATCTCGGCGGCGGGCTCGATCGCCTCTTCCGGGGCCACTTTCGCTATCATGCGGCTATCGGTGCTCAAAGCCCGCATCGGCTCCACGACGCGCACATCGCTGACGCCGCCTTGCGGTGCCAGCATGGTCGCGGTGACCTCGATATTGCCCAGCTGCGCTTTACGCGCGCGCCAGAGAAACTGCAGAGGCGCGGCGCGGTTGAGAAATTCCTGCGGCTCCACGCCGATGGCCTTCAGCCCCGGCGCCAGGGCCTGCACGAACTGCTCCGCAGCTTGCGTGTTGATCGGGCGCGGGGCGATATCGGCCAAAGCCAGCCCGGCAGAGGCCAGGAGTTTGCCCATGGTACGCGGCGTGAACCAGCGCAGATGGGTCTTGTCGAACAGCCCCTGCTCTTCATAATCGAATGTGCCGGTCAGCAGCTTGGCGGCGAAGCTCCAGTGCTCGACATTGGGCATGCACACCAGCACGGTGCCCTGCGGCGACAGATATTTCACATGCTCGGCCAGCAGAGCCCAGGGGTCGACCAGATGTTCCAGCACATCGCCATAGATGATGCAGTCGATACCCTCCGGCACCTCGAAGGGCATCGGCGTCTGCTCCACATCGCCGCACACGGCCTCGGTCAGCCGCTGGCGGGCAAGTTCGGCCGCCTCCTCATCCACATCTATCCCGAGCATGCGGCAGGTTGGGTTGCGGCGCAGGTAGGCCGCCCCCAGCGCGCCCTGCGCGCAGCCGACATCCAACACGGTCCTGGCGTTCAGGGGAATTTTGTCCAGCAGCTCCGGGTTGGCATAGTCAGGATAATGCTTGTGCGGGGGTTTCAAGTTGGTCTTTCCTCGCGGCTCGGGTTGCTGGCTGGAGAGCGCCGATCAGTCGCCCACGAAAGAACCTGACCGGTTGAAGTTAACGCGCATTTACGCGCCAACTCAAAAACGGGGCCAGGCGCGTGGTGCCAAATCATGTTATGAAATTTTGGTTATGAAGCGGGCCGGCCGATGCCGGCATAGGTAAAGCCCGCCGCGCGCAGGGTACCGGGGTCGAACACATTGCGCAGGTCGATCACCGCTTTGCCGCGCATCAGCTCTTTCAGCCGGTTTGGCGCCAAGGCGCGGAATTCGTTCCATTCCGTGATGAGTACAAGCGCATCGGCGCCGGTCAAGGCCCCCGCGGCATCCGGCATCAGTTGTACCCCCGCCGGCAGCAGCGGCCGCGCCGCCGCCATCGCCTCCGGGTCATAGGCCTGGATGATGGCACCGCGCGACACCAGCCCCAGGATCAGCGGCAGCGACGGCGCATCGCGCATGTCATCCGTCTCGGGTTTGAAGGCAAGGCCGAGCACGGCGATGGTCTTGCCCCGCACGTCGCCGCCGCAGGCCGCCGCCACCCGGGCTGCCATGGATTCCTTGCGCGCATCATTCACCGCCACCACGGATTGCATCAGCCGCGAAGGTGCCCCGGCCTCTTCCGCGATGCGCATCAGCGCCAGGGTATCCTTGGGGAAGCACGAACCACCGAACCCCGGCCCCGCGTGTAAAAATTTGCGGCCGATCCGCCCATCGAGCCCGATGCCGCGCGCCACGTCATTCACATCCGCGCCGACCTTCTCGCATAAATCGGCTATCTCGTTGATGAAGGTGATCTTCATCGCCAGAAACCCATTGGCGGCGTATTTAATCAGCTCGGCCGTCTCCAGCCCGGTAAACACGATCGGCGTTTCGATCAGATACAGCGGGCGGTACAGCCGGCGCATCAGTTCGCGGGCCTGCTCGGTATCGGCGCCCACCACCACGCGGTCGGGCCGCATGAAATCGGTGATGGCGCTGCCCTCGCGCAAAAACTCCGGGTTGGCGGCTACCTGCACGTCCAGGTCAGGGCGCAGCTGCCGGGCCAGCTCCAGGATCTTCCGCCCAGTGCCGACCGGCACGGTGGATTTGGTCACGATCACCACCGGGTGGTCGAGCGCCTTCAGCACCTGCTCGACAGCGGCAAACACATAGGTGAGGTCTGCATGGCCATCGCCACGCCGCGCCGGCGTGCCTACGGCGATGAAGACCGCCTCCGCCCCGGCGATGCCCTGTTCCAATGTTTCAGGAAAACTGAGACGCGCGGCGGCCATGTTGTCGCGCACGAGCTTGTCCAGCCCAGGCTCGTAAATGGGGATTTTCCCCTCCAGCAGCATCTGCCGCTTAGCGGCATCAGCTTCCACCACCGCCACCGAAACACCGAATTCGGCAAAACACGCACCGGACACTAGCCCGACATATCCGCCGCCGATAATCGCAATCTTCACGCGCCGCTCTCCCGCATGTTGTGCTCTGCCGCTTCTGGCGTGGCATTGGTGCTGCGGCAAGCCCTATTGCGTTACATAACACCAGGAAACCGCAGGAATCGCGTGCTCTTCAATTTTGTCCCGGTTTCGGCCATGGTCCCGCGCGCATGACCCTCTCTTCAACATTCGCTCAAACATTCGCATCCGCGCTGGCCCAGCTCGCTTTGCCGCGCCATCTTGCCCTTATGGGCGGGCTGGCGATTTTTTCGGGCATCATCGTCCGCATCATGATTTTTATAGGTGTGCCGGACCGGCCCGCCGCGCGTAAGGCGCATACGCAAACCACACCTAAATCCGGTGGGGTTGGCATCGTGGCCGCCTTCATCCTGGGTGTGCTGCTGCTGTATTGCTACGGCCAGGTCTCGCGCCTGGCTGAAGGGTATTTCGTCGGCGTCATCGCCGCGGCGGTGCTGATGGCCGGCATCTCGCTCCTCGACGATATTCTCGACCTCTCGTTCGTTATCAAGCTCGCCACCCAGCTAATCGCGGCTTTAACGGCGGTGGCTTCGGGCTTGGTGGTGCATACCCTGGCCTTGCCGCATTTCGGCGTGGTCGATATCGGCTGGGCCGGCCTGCCGCTCACCGTGTTCTTCCTGCTGTTCGTCACCAACGCCATGAACTTCATCGACGGGCTGAACGGCCTTGCCTCCGGCGTCACGCTCATCGCCTGCTTGTTCCTGGCCGGTATCGCGGGGCTATGCGGCGGGTTTTTCGTCTATACCGCGGCTTTACTGCTGGCCGGCGGCGTGCTGGGCTTCCTGCCCTATAATTATCCGCACGGAAAAATCTTCATGGGCGATGTCGGCAGCCAATTCTGTGGCTTCATGCTGGCTTTGTTCGGCGTCGCCGCCACCAGGTTCGAGGGCGTGCCGCTGTCTTTCCTGCTGGTGCCCTTCCTGCTCTCCGGCGTGCTGTACGACGTTACCTTCACCCTGATCCGCCGCACCCTGGCGTGGGAAAACATTGCCCAGGCGCATAACGGGCATCTCTACCAGGTGGTACGCCGCGCCGGCATGGATGCCCGCCTCGTCGCCGCCATCCATTGGGGTTTTGCCGTCATCGGCGGTCTCACCGCCATCGCCTTCCTGCTCACCACGGAATGGGAACGCATCGCCATCGGCCTGGCCCCGCTGGCCGTGCAGCTGGCCTGGACCGACTACGTCATCCGCCGCGCCCGGTCCGTTGGTCTGGATAAATGGTAGTTTAGAAGCCCGGCTCTGAGGGCGGGGCTTCTAAACGACCACTAAATCCCGAACAGCGTGATCATGACGGGCAGGAAGATAGAGGTGATCACTCCGTTCAGCCCGATCGCCAGCCCGGCAAATGCCCCGGCGGTCTCATCGATGGTCAGCATCCGCGCGGTGCCCAGCCCGTGCATCGCCACCCCCGCCGCCAGCCCGCGCGCCCGCCAATCGGTAATGCGCGCCAGCCGGAACACGGCTGGATAGACCAGAATCCCGAACATCGCCGTGATCATCACGAACACGGCGGTGAGCGAGGGGTTGCCGCCAAGGTTCTGCGCGATGCCCATGGCAATCGGCGTGGTTACGGATTTGGGCCCGAGCGAGATGATGACCATGCGCGGCGAGCCCATGGCGTGCAGGATCAGCATGGCCGAACCCGCCGCCACCATGGAGCCGGCGGTGAGCGAGACGATGATGGCCAGGAAATTACGCTTGATCACCGGCCAGTTGGCATACATCGGCACCGCCAGAGCCACGGTCGCCGGCCCCAGCAGGAACTGGATATATTCGGCACCGGAAAAATATGTCTGGTAGGTGGTGCGGGTGAGCAGCAGCAACGAGGCGGTGATGAAAATGGACATCACCGTTGGGTTGCTGAGCGCGTGATGCCCGGCTTTGGTATCCACCGCGCGGGCCAACTCCCATACGCAGAGGGTAATGGTGAGCCAGAGCAGCGGCTGCGGCTGCAGATAGACCCAGATATGGAAGAGATTATGCATCGGCGGAGCCCGCTTGGTTACCTGCGCGGCGCATGAACCACTGCATGATCACCCCGGTGACCACCAGCCCCAGTACGGTGGACAATGGAATAGCGATGATCAGCGCCAGCGCATTCTGCTTCAGCACGCCAAGCTCGCCCACCACGCCCACGCCGGCCGGCACGAACAGCAGCCCCATATGTTTGAGCAGCCCCTGGGATGTCTCCCGCAGTTCCACCCCCGGCCCGCCACGATACAGAAACACCGCCACCAGCAGCACAAACCCCAGCACCGGCCCCGGCATTGGCAGGCCGAATGCCTGCTGCAGCACCGTGCCGGCCAGCTGGCACAGCAGTAAAATCGCCAATGCGCGAATCATTCCGCCGCTCCTTTACTCTTACCCGCCCAGCCACCAGTTTGTTGAGTAGACGTAACCCATTGTTCCAGGTCAACCAATGCCAAGCTGGCAGTCCTATATCGTTCACCCATTTCTGCGTTTTTACGTCAAACGCAGGCTGGCGCGCGCCGCCTCGGCGGGTGCTGCCCGCGCGCTGCTGGGTCATTCCCTGCCGGCTTTGCCGGGTGCCGTCTTCACCCCGGATAATCTGGGCGGCTTCCCTGGCGAATGGGTGAGCGGCCCAACACCGCCCGAAGCCACAATCCTATACCTGCACGGCGGCGGTTATTTCACCTGCTCAGCCCTCACCCACCGCGCCATCACCAGCGCCTTCGCCACCCGCGGTTTTTCAGTATACGCGCCGGATTACCGCCTTGCCCCGGAACATGTTTTTCCCGCGGCGGTGGACGACGCGTTGGCCGTGTACCGTATCCTTATCGCGCAAGGCCGGCCGGAGCAGCTGATCATCGCCGGGGATTCCGCCGGCGGCGGGCTGGCGCTGGCCACACTGCTGGCGGCAAAAGCCGAAAACCTGCCCATGCCCAGCTGTATCATTCTCTTCTCGCCCTGGACCGACCTCGCCTGCACCGGCGCATCCCTCGTCACCAACGCCGCCCGCGAAAGCATGCTCTACGCCCCGCGTATCAACGAAGCCGCCGAAAACTACCTGGCCGGCGCCGACCCGCGCACCCCGCTGGCCTCGCCCCTTTACGGTGATCTCGCCGGCCTGCCGCCCATGCTTATCCAGGTCAGCGACCGCGAAATCCTGCTCGATGACTCCACCCGCCTCGCCACAAACACCCGCGCGGCGGGGGGCGAAGCCACCCTCAACATCTGGCCCAACCTGCCCCATGTCTGGCAGGTCAGCCAGATTCTACTGCCTGAAGCGCGCAAAGCACTTGATGAAGCCGCCATGTTTGCCAAATCCGCCCTTGCATCCAAAGCCCTGCCAGCGTAAAGCCGGGCCTCCTTTGCTGCCGGTCGGGATCGGCGGCGTTAAAACTATTGGAGCAGACCACGGTGAAATCGAACATTCATCCGGACTATCACGAGATCAACATCATCATGACCGATGGTGAAGCGTTCAAAACCCGCTCCTGCATGGGCAAGGAAGGCGACACGCTGCGCCTGGATATCGATCCCAAATCCCACCCAGCATGGACCGGCGTGCAGCGCATAATGGACACAGGCGGCCAGGTCGCCAAGTTCAACCGCCGCTTCGCCTCCATCGGCACCCGCAAGGGTTAATCCTGCTGGGTGCTTGGGCTTGGTTAAAAAGGCGAGGGGCTTTGCCCCCTCGACCCCCCACTGGGCCTGAGGCCCAGACCCCATTAGTTGAAGACTTAAAAAAGAGGCCTGCCTGCGTGCTGCTCAAACAGCATAGTGGCAGGCCTCTTTTTTAAGTCTTAAGTAGCGGGATCCAAGGGCCAATGGCCCTTGGGCGGGTCCAGGGCAGAGCCCTGGCCTTTTTAAAACAACACCAAATCATCCCGGTGGATTACCTCGTCGCGGCCGCGGAAGCCGAGGAGGGCTTCGAAGTCTTCGGAGCGGTGGCCGGCGAGGATGGCGGCTTCGGTGCTGGAGTAGGCGGCTAGGCCTCGGGCGATGTGTTTGCCGGTTAGGGTGATGATTTCTACCGGGTCGCCGCGTTCGAAGGCGCCGGTGACGGTTTTTATGCCGGCGGGTAGGAGTGACGAACCTTTGGCCAGGGCACGGGCGGCGCCGTCATCGATGGTGATGCTGCCTTGCGGGGCGAGGTGCCCGGCGATCCAGTTTTTACGAGCCGAGCGGCCTTCGGGGGCGGCCAGGAACCAGGTGCATTTGCCACCTTTGGCGATGGCGGCGATGGGATTGGCGCGGCTGCCCAGGGCAATGGCCATGGCGCAGCCAGCCTGCGTGGCGATGCGGGCTGCCATCAGCTTGGTTTTCATGCCGCCGGAGGAGTAGCCGGGCGGTGGCTCGCCGCCCATGGCGTCGATTTCGGGCGTCATCACCGGCACGGCGGCGATGTGGGTGGCGTCCGGGTTTTTGCGGGGGTCGGCGGTGTACAGCCCGTCGATATCGGAAAGCAGGAGCAGGATATCGGCTTGCATCATCTCGGCTACGCGGGCGGCCAGGCGGTCGTTATCGCCGTAGCGGATTTCGGCGGTGGCGACGGAGTCATTCTCATTGATGACGGGGATGCAGCCGAGCGAGAGCAAGGTTGTGAGTGTGGCGCGGGCGTTGAGGTAGCGGCGCCGGTCCTCGGTATCGTCCAGGGTAATAAGCAGTTGCGCGGCGGTGAGGTTTTTCTCGGCCAAAGTCTCGGCCCAGGCTTGTGCCAGGCGGATTTGCCCCACGGCGGCGGCGGCCTGTTTCTCATCCAGCCGTAGTTTCGCTCCGCCCAGCCCAAGCTGGCGGCGGGCCAGGGCGATGGCGCCGGAGGAAACCACAATAATCTCAGCCCCGCGCTCGGCTAAGGCTGCAATATCATCCACCACGCCGCGCAGCCAATCGGTGCGGGGTGCGGCAGTGGCGGGGTCAACAATAAGCGCCGAGCCGATTTTCACTACGATACGCTTGGCAGCGCTCAGCGAGGGGATCATTCCTTGCGGGCCTCGTGAATCACATTCTGCACCGTGCGCAACAGCTCTTTAACGCCCATGCCGGCCACGGCGGAAATCCCCACCACGGTAGCGCCAGAGGCCTTCGCCAACGCAGCGCGGCGCGAGGAGAACTCACGGGGTGTCATGGCGTCGAGCTTGTTGAGCACGATGATCTCGGGCTTGTCGACCAGCCCGCCGCCATAGGCTTCCAGTTCGGTGCGGATGGTGCGCCAGGCATTCACCACGTTGCCCGCGGCACCGTCGATAAGGTGGATCAGCACCGCACAGCGCTCGATATGCCCCAGGAACCGGTCGCCAAGCCCAGTGCCCTCATGCGCGCCTTCGATCAGCCCGGGGATGTCCGCCAGCACGAATTCTTCGGACATCGACAGCCGCACCACGCCCAGCTGCGGGTGCAGTGTGGTGAACGGATAATCGGCAATTTTCGGGTTGGCGCCGGACACGACCTTCAAAAACGTCGATTTCCCGGCATTGGGCTGCCCGACCAGGCCGGCATCGGCGATCAGTTTCAGCCGCAGCCAGACCCAGCGCTCCTCGCCCGGCCAGCCCGGGTCGGCCCGGCGCGGCGCACGGTTGGTGGCGGATTTGAAGCGCGCATTGCCGAACCCGCCGTCGCCACCCTTCAGGAACACGACGCGCATGCCGGGCTTGTCGAAATCCGCCAGCATGGTCTCGCGGTCATCGTCAAAAATCTGCGTGCCGATCGGCACTTTGATCACCAGCGTTGGCGCACCGGCCCCGGTGCGGTCCGCGCCCGAGCCATTATCGCCCTTTTTGGCTTTGAAATGCTGGGTATAGCGAAAGTCGATCAGCGTGTTGAGGTTCTGTACGGATTCGAAAACGATATCCCCGCCGCGCCCGCCATCGCCGCCATCCGGCCCGCCGAGCTCGATGAATTTTTCCCGCCGGAACGCGACGACACCGTTGCCGCCGTCACCGGATTTGAGAAAGATTTTCGCTTGGTCGAGGAATTTCATAAAGGGGTACTCAAACAAAAAAAGCCGGCTTGCGCCGGCTTTATGGGAAGGGGCAAGCCCAGATTACTCGGCAGCCGCGGCAACGGGAGCGGCAACTGGTGCCACGGAAACATGCACCCGGTCGTCAGACTTGCGGGTGAAAACCACCTTGCCGTCAACCAGCGCGAAGATGGTGTGGTCGCGGCCAACGCCCACGCCCACGCCCGGCTTAACCTTGGTGCCGCGCTGACGGATGATGATGTTACCGGCAATCACGGCCTCGCCGCCTGCCTTCTTGACGCCAAGACGGCGGCCGGCGGTGTCGCGGCCGTTGCGGGATGAGCCGCCTGCTTTCTTGTGTGCCATGTGTAGTGCTCCTTAAGCCGCGTTGATGGAGGACACGCGCAGGACGGTAACGCACTGGCGATGCCCGTTTTTGCGGCGGCTGTTCTGCCGGCGGCGCTTCTTGAAGATGATGACCTTGTCCAGGCGGTCCTGGGCAACGACAAAGGCGGTGACCGTGGCGCCGGCAACCACCGGCGAACCGAGCGTCAGGCTGCCTTCGCCGCCAACGGCCAGAATATCCGTAAAGGTGATCGTGCTGCCGGCCTCAGCCTCCAGCTTTTCAACCTTCAGGATGTCGTCCTGGTTGACGCGATATTGCTTGCCGCCGGTGCGGATGACTGCGAACATATTTAAAATCCTGGTCTTCAGAAAAAGTCTCGACAAAACTATTGGCACGGCCAAGGCAAAAGCCCGGCCGTGAGAGTGGCGCGTTATAGCTGGGCCTCGCCCACTGTCAATGCTGATTCGCAAAGCCCCACGCTGATTCGCCCAACCTGATTTGCAGGACCAGGGCCGCGATTTTCGCAAACCCCATTGCCGCAAGCCCTTACCCCCCCTATAAGCCCGCCAACATCCCGGAGAGGTGCCAGAGTGGCCGATCGGGGCAGTCTCGAAAACTGTTGTGGGTGCAAGCCTACCGTGGGTTCGAATCCCACCCTCTCCGCCATAAATCCTTGAAATTACAGCGTTTTTTCCATCTCGGCGGTCCGCCCCCGCTCCGAGCAAATATAATTATCTGGCGCATTGGGGCAATTTGGGGCAATTTACCTCTGGCGAGGGGTGGATTACGATGGCGATTTCGGTGGAAAAAAGAGGTTCGGGGTGGCGGGCCAGGGTCCGCCGGGGTGGCATACAGGTCAGCAAGACCTTGCCAACCCAGGCGGCGGCAAGTGCTTGGGCACTGGCCCATGCGGGTGCGATAGCGGGCGACACGTACGAAGACCGGGGCCGGGAAAAGACCACAACCCTGGGCCAGATTTTGCAGCGCTATCTAGATGAAGTGACGCCAGCGAAGAAGGGCGCGCGAACCGAGGCGGCAAGAATTAGAGACTGGATGAGGCGGCCATGGGCAGCCCTCCCGCTTACCAGCATCGCGCCGGAGCACATGACGGAGTGGAGGAACGAGCAGATGGCACGGGGCAAAGCCCCGTCCACGGTCTCGAACCATTTGAACACGTTGAGTCACGTCTTCAAAATTGCAAAATCAGAGTGGGGTCTCAAAATTGAGAATCCGGTGTCCGGCATCCGCCGCCCCAAGGCTCGCCGGGCGCGGGTCGCAGTGCCGGACGACGAGCTCGAAGCCATGCTACTCAAAGCGGCAGCAGAGAGCCGTCGTCACTGGCTTGTACCTTTTATCGAGATCGCGGCTTGGACGGCTATGAGGCAAGGAGAGATCAGGGCACTAAAATGGGGTGACGTTGATTTTGGAACACAAGATATACACGTGCGCGATAGCAAAAACGGCGACGAACGGTGGGTGACCATGCTCCCCGTCGTAGAAGCGGCGCTCAGGCGGTGGCTCGGGAACAAAAGCTTGGACGAATGCCGGGGAGACTGGATTTTTCCCGCCGTCACTGAGCGGCAGGCGGGCCAGCCCATCAGCCTGGACACAGTCACAAGCGCCTTCCGCTGTCTGATGCAAGAAGTGTATGACGCCGCGCCGGAGGAGCGAAAGCCGGACAAAATCCGGTTTCACGACTTGCGACACTGGGGCTGCACACGGCTCGCGGATTACCATGTTGATGCTTTGGACCTCGCCAAAACTACGGGGCACCGCACGCTGCAAGTGCTGGCGCGATACTACAATCCAAGCAGATCAGACAGAAACAAGCGCATCCTGGCGAGGGCGGCGGCGCTAAAAAGCGCGTCATGAACCGGCTCACAAATCAAAGCCGGGCGTAAGATAAAACAGGAAAGGGGCTCTGCCCCCGGCGCGCTCAAATGGTGGGTCCTCCCCATGCTCCCCGTGCTCGCCCAAGCGGACTCCGCGCGGGTCCGCGTGGGTCCGGTCCCGCCCCAAGGGGGGCGCATTTGACCCCGCCACCCCCGCCCTCGCCGGGAGGCGTTCCTTCCGAAAAAACTTTTCGGAAGGATAATTAACAGAGTGGCTTAGCGTCACAATTAATGCCCGGCTTCGATGTTGTGGCCGGTATAAAAATGAGGAGGAGAGCATAGATGATCGAAAACATCCCGAAGGCGCTGATCGCCGGGGCTCCGGCCCGAGGGCGGGCGAAGGCAGAGGCTTTCCAGAAGCGGGTGAACGGCCCCGGAGGCTGGGCGTACCTCGCGAAGTTTTGGGGCCTCGTCGGTTTTTTTGGCGGTATTGCACTCCTTGTTCGCCACCTTGGCTGGTTCCAGTAGCCAACCGGTTCAGCCATGGCCTGGGCGGCTGGCTCGGGGGGATGATCTCAGCCCACATGAGCTTAGCCTGAGCTGTGCATAGCTCGGCTTACGATGGACAAGAGCGGCCAGGGAATGCATGGCCTGTAAGGCGCTGCGTCTGGTGGATTAACGCGCCTTTACCCTTGACTCTTCTACGGGTAAACCGTAGTTATGCAGGACAATGAATTTTCATGGTTTGATCCGAAAGCTTCGACAAACAAGATCAAGCACAAGGTCACGTTTCAGCAGGCTCGCGCCGTGTTTCGGGACCCGTTCGCCGATGATGTTCTTGATGATCGCGAAGACTATGGCGAAGAGCGATGGAATATAACTGGCCTCGATGCTGCTGGAAACGTGCTGGTCGTGACTTACACAATGCGCGGCCAACTCAAACACATAATCTCAGCCAGAAAGGCGGAATCCGATGAAAGATCAGAATATTTCGAAGGCCGCCATTAAGCCGGAGATTCCGGCTTCGGAAATGGATTCCAGGCCGATGACGGCCGAAGAGCGGAAAAACGCTCGCCGCCGGCCTCGTGTGACCATCATCCGCCGGGCTCTTCAGATGACGCAAGAGCAGTTCGCGGCGGAGTATAGCATTCCGATTGGGACGCTTCGCGATTGGGAGCAAGAACGGGCTGAGCCTGACGCTCCGGCACGGGCTTATCTAAGGGCCATTGCTGGTAATGCTGAAGCCGTGGCTAAGGCTCTGAAAGCCCATCCTGTACCGGCGGCCGAGTAGTGGTATATCCCGCTAAAAATCCGGCCGCCATCGTCGGATAGCTACACCGCCGAAAACCGTCCCCCCGCTGCACCTGCGGCACCGCCCTTACTGAGAGTACACCCATGAACGATGCCTCGGGGCCACCTGTACCCCCGCTCGATCCGCTTGCCGGGATAGAGCTTCTGGATCAGGAAGACTTAATTCGCCTTGTCCGCTCAATGCTCGGCACCGGCGTCGCCTTGACCTTTCACGGCAAACGATCCGCGAAAGAAATCTCGCGTAAGGTCCGGCCTCGGGTGATGCGCCGGGAGCCACGCCTGCATGTTGGCTCCCCGGCGGAGCAGAGTCGGAACCTGCTGATTGAGGGTGAAAACCTTCAGACTATGGTGACGCTCTACAAGTACCGTGGAGAGGTCGATCTCATCGTCACTGACCCTCCGTACAATACGGGGCAATATTTTCGCTACAATGACAGGTGGGACGCAGACCCTAACGATCCCGATCTAGGTACACTGGTCGCGAAAGAGGACGGATCGCGGCACACAAAATGGATTAAGGCCATGATGCCGCGTCTTCAGATGATGAAGGCGATGCTAAAGGCTACCGGCGTCATCGCCATTTGCATTGACGACAATGAACTATACCATCTCGGGATGTTAATGGATGAGGTCTTTGGGGAGGAAAATCGCATCGGGATACTGAACTGGCAGAAATCTGCGGCGGCTCGCCCGGACAACAGTCACATTTCCACTGCGACAGAATATGTTTTGATCTATTCGAAAGACTCGGATGCAGCCCGAACTTATTCATTGGAGCGCAGTGAAAAAGATAACCGCCGCTATGGAAACCCTGACGGTGATCTTGTTGGAATTTGGAGAGAAGGCAATCTTACCGCGCGGACGTACTCCCCCGAAAATGATTATGGTATACAGTCGCCGTTCACTGGGGAAGTCCACTATCCGGCAGGTAACGGGGCCTGGCGTCATCCCAAGAGAAACTTAATTGGTTGGCTTGCTGAATGGGGTGTGCCCTACGAGATACGCCAGCTCAAAGATGGCAAGCGACCTGCCTTAATGGTGGTTGGCCAACAACCCAACAAAATTAGTGCGGCTCATAAAAAGACGGCTGAGAAACGCCTTGGTAGCGGACCATGGCCTTTTGTTTGGTTCGGTGCTGACGGCACCGGCCGGCCCCGCGTTAAGACGTATCTGGAACGAATCCGCAAGGGGAAGGTGCCCACCACCTATTGGGCCAGCGAAGACCTAACCTCAGAAGCGGTGCCTTTCGTTGAACTCGGTTCGACCTCATGGGACTACACAGAGTCGGGGCGTTCTGCTGATGGAGTAAGCGAGCTTACCGCAATCGTGGGCAAAGGCCATGGTTTCGATACCGTCAAACCCTTGAAGCTCTTTAAGAAGATCATTCAGCTTTGGTGTCCGCCCCAAGGTCTGGTTCTTGATCCTTATGCCGGGTCAGGAACAACGGGACATGCGGTGCTAGAAATGAACGAAGAGACGGACGCGGATCGTCGGTTCATTTTGATAGAACAGGGAAGTCCTGCGACTGGCGATAAGTATGCCAGGTCACTGACCTGGCAACGGCTACACAACGTCATCAAGGGACAGCGCCCAGGCCCGGACGGAAAGCTCACAGTCTGCGCCGATCCCGTGCCCGGTGGATTTGAGTTTCGGATGTTGACGAGGCAGATCGACGCGAAGACCGTTCTTACAATGAAAAAGGACGAGCTTGTCGATGTTGTGATTACTTCCCACTGGGATGTGGGAAGGCGTGGGAGCACAAACCTTATTCGGATTGACGATCCAAAATACAATTATCTTGTTGGACGCAATGAGCAAGGCGAAGGATATTTCATTGTATGGAACAATGGCGGTCCTGTCGGGCAGTTGGACCGGGATAGCTATCGTATCGTACTTAAGGAGGCCGAGAAGGCCGACATCAAGCCTCCCTACCATGTCTATGCCCGCTACGAAGTTTATCAGTCGCGGAATGTGCAGTTTTGGAAAATTCCTGACAAAATCCTTGCGCATCTTGGCCTGAACGAGAACAGCGACCGCTTCAACGATGATGAGATTTCTGACTGATGGACCTTCTCCCCTTTCAAGCCGACGCCTCCACGCAAATCGCGGATCGTTTTTCAGAGTACATGGCGGACCCGCTCGCGGTCCGCCGCTCTCAGTTGGTTCCGTTCTACCAAAATCTTTCGGCGATCACCGGCAGCGGCAAAACGCTGATTCTCGCCGATACTGTCGAATCACTCCGAAGCCGCCTCCCCGTTGAACCTGTCGTTCTTTGGCTCTCCAAAGGCCGCGTCGTGGTCTGGCAAACCTTTTCGAACCTGTCCACCGGCAAGTATGCGGGCCTGGTGGGGGGCTTCAGTGTCAAGCCCCTCCTCGATTGCCGCCCTGCCGATGTTGAAGATGCAAGCCGGGGGCTGTTGCTGGTGGCGACGGTCGGTAAGTTTAATCAGCGCGACAAAGAAGAGGGTGACAGAAAGATTTTCCGCGTACAGCTTGATTTTGCGGATCAGTCGCTTTGGGACCTATTGAAGACACGCCAAGACTCCTCGCGGCGCAGGCGACCATTGATCATCGTGTACGATGAAGGTCATAACCTCTCAAACCTTCAAACGCAGCTCTTAATGGAGCTGGAGCCCGATGCCCTTATCGCGGCCAGTGCCACAATGCGGATTCCAGAGGCCCTGGCAGGCACGATAGAACGGCTTCGGCGCGATAAACATTGGAGCGATGCCGATTTCATCACGACGGTCAGGAGTTCCGAGGTTGTTGAATCCGGTCTAGTTAAAAAGAATATCATGCTGGGCGGCTACGTGACGCCTATGGAACTCGCGGTTGATGATCTTCTCTCGGAAATGAAGGATGCCAGCCAATCGGCGGCGGACCTCGGCCTCTCTTTTCGGCCAAAGGCGATTTACGTCAGCACCACAAATACCATCGACGGGGTAGCTGTAAAGGACGATGTAGCGAGACCGTTCAAAGAACGACAAGCTCGTCCAATTCTAATCTGGAGGCACCTGGTCGAACACGCGGGGATAGATCCTGCAACCATAGCTGTTTACTGTGATCTCCGTTTTGACTCCAAGATGCCCGTGCCTCCAGAGTTTAATCTTTTTTCGCAAGGTGATTCCGACTACGATCGTTTTATTGCAGGAAATTTCCGCCATGTGATCTTTAATCTCAGCCTGCAAGAGGGGTGGGACGATCCAGAGTGTGCGTTCGCCTATATCGACAAAGACATGGGGTCGCCGGATCAGGTAACACAGGTTGTCGGCCGTGTGCTCAGGCAGCCAGGGGCACAACACTACCAGTCTCCAAATCTGAATACGGCGCATTTCTATATTCGGACAGATGAGAAAGGCGTTTTTGAAGCCATTCTCGAAGATGTCAGGGCGAAGCTCGCCAGCGATACACCAGAAATCACCCTAACGGTGCGACGTGAGACGCACGGCGGACATAAGCCCTATCGACCGGCACTGAAAGATCGGTCTGTGCCGACGGCCTCAATTGACAGTACCTATGCCAAGCCAGAGATCGACAAAATAATCAAAGGAACACATGATTATTCAGCCGGCGGCATAAATACCGTAGGTGGCGGCGGCCGCATTCAGGTTCTCCAAACTATTGGCGTCGGCGAAAGCTCAACAGTCGAGTGGGCTGAGGTGGAGCACAGCAACAGGGTCACGGCCCGGTGGATTATGCGCCGGGAGGTTCAGAGGTTGTTTCCAAGCCATAGTGACCGGCAACGTAGTCCGATCAATTTGTGTGACATTGAAGAGCGAAAGTTTGATGCTCTAGTGGAATACAACAGTCCGGCGGCCGATCATATTCGTGAGCAAGCTCGCAAAGTTGTAGACACCTATATTGAGCACTCAGTCATCCTGCAAAACGCGCTGGATCGCCCCTATGTGGTGCCGGCAATTGCCATCGATGAATCCGATTTTGTGACGTTCAACAACGCCTTGCACGAGGGATATAGCGGCTTAAACCGTGATGAGGTTGCCTTCGCTAAAGCCCTGGACAAGACGAAGCGCGTCTGGTGCCGGAATCCCTCACAAGGCGGCTTCGGTATTCCGCTGCTGGATCGCGGGAACACGCGCACTTTTAATCCCGATTTTCTCGCGTGGACCGACAAAAATGTGATCGCGATAGATACAAAGGGCGATCACCTAATCACTGAGGACGCAGGCAGAAAGCTGTTCTTCATTGAGAAGGTCGAGGATGGCCCTGAATTGCTAATTCGGCTCGTCACCAAAGGACAGTGGCAAGTGGCCTCAAACGGCGTCTATGGCAAGCTAAGCGGTAGTTCTGGCTTCACGGTTTGGGCGCTGAGGCAAGGCAAGCCTCATCCGACACACTGCGCAACCATCGCTGAAGCTGCACAACTTTGCCTGAGAGCATAAAGCGGCAGATCGTCATCAGAAGCTTGATGATGAGCTTGACCAGTTGTGCGCGGCCTTAATGAAGAGTACGGCGGGCCGGGGCGGCGTGGCGTGACATGATCATCAACGACAGAATCAATAGATCCCTGTCGCGGTCCATGAAACGCTCTTCGAGGAGCGGCGACGGCATCTTTTCAAGCCAGCGAACGTTTGCCTTGACGCCGGACGAAGGGCGGTGGCGCAGGTCAAGCAAAAGTGGTGACTGCCATAGCTGTATCGCGCCATCTCTTACGTACGCGTAAAAAAACGAAACTACCCAACTTTTCTCTGAGACCTTTTCAATCGCACAACCGGCAGAAAGCTCGCTTGTTACGTCTTCGATTTTGGATTCGATCCATGATGTGGGGGGATCGAACATCGTAGAGTTGAGGTCAAACATGGGTGCGGGCCAAGATAGAGAGCTTAAAAGCATTTTTGTTTCTATATCATCAACCTGAATCATCGGGGCCGTCAAAGCGACACCCAGGCCCGGCTGATCTTTTTGAGTCATGGTATAAGAGCCTTGCAAAATTTGGCGTAGCGACATCATGAGATTAAATTCCTTCTCTTAAAAAGTTTGGCAAAAAAGTTTTAGCCCGGCTCCACATCGCCGCCCGGCGCTCAGCCTTCACGGCGGCGGCGGCTTCACGACGATCAAGCTCAAGCACTTCTCTAGCGAAACCGCCGGAATAGACGTGCGTCAAGAATGACGGCAGCCAGCTAGATTCATATCGACTTGTGATCACAACGCCGCCGTTTTCGAGATACATTGCGAAAGTTTCGAACAGCCTGGCGCATTGCTCAAGCGGCGTGTCGAGATACTTTTCATCATCATATCTTCTCGCACAAGCATATGTATGATCCTCGATTCTTTGCTTTAGATCATCAGACAGTCTGCGCTGAACGGCGTGGAAAAGTTCATGATAAAGCGTCTCCAGCATGACAGCTTGAGACCTGGCATTGTACGTCACATAGATGCTTTTCAGCGCAGCACTATGCATGCCGCCCCACGGCCGGTCGGATGTCAGTTTCGGTACGAGATAAGCCGCATCGAGCCATGGCGCTACACGCTCTACGATTTCAACAAGCATCGAAACGTCGAGAGTCGGCCCCGGTGCCCCGCCGGAAGTGATAGACCATCCCTCCGGCACCGGCACGGCGGCGGCGAGATCAACTTCTTGCGCCGGGCCGGGCCAGAATTTGACGGTGTTTAAACCGGTGAGGACATTCATGGTTTTTCCGGTTCCTCCTTCTTCCTGGCGCGGAGCCCAGCAGCGAATGCACGCATCAACTGCTTCTCATCAGACTCGCCGCCGGTTTTTTTCTTCTTTTCCGCCTCTTCATCTTCAGCTTTCTTGAGCGCCTTAAGACGAGCCTCTTCAGCTGCCAGCGCTGCTTTGAGTGTTGGATGATCAGCGGTGAAAAGATCGAGAAGCGAGGCGGGCGGCAGGCTCGACAGACGTTTATATTCGATGATCGTCTTCAGAGAATAGTTCACAAACAAATCCATGTTGAGCGGCGCGGCAGCGGGGTCAAGACGCTGAACAACGAGCTTCACGATTCGTGTGTTTTGCATGTCGACAAAGATCGACAATGACAGCGCTTCATGAAGCTCGATCATGACACTTTTGTGCGCCGGATCATCTAAAAAAGCTCTGAGATGATACATGGTTTTATCCGCCAGCGGCCCCGGCAAACCGGACCTCACGAGATCGTTTCTTGCTTTGGAGAAGTTATCGTTGATCATTTATCTTGCCTCAAATTTGAGAGTTACGCGCTCCACAGCCAGCATTTCGCCGGTCAAAACATCAACAAGAATATCGACATTCATCGGCGGCAGGTAAGGATCGGTACGAGATACATTTAGATTTACCAAAGGCCCGGGGGAGGGAATGTTTAAATCGACGAAACGAGGATTAACCGAAGAGGACTTCGAGAGCAGATTGACAGTCACACAGAGATGACTAGGGAAACAGACAAAAATTCTCTTGTGTTTTTTGTCATCTAAAAATACGCGTAGATAATCAAGCGTTTCATCTATCATCGGGCCGGGCAAGTCAGCACGAACGAGCTCATTTTTTACGTCACTAAAGTTATCGTTGATCATTATATTTTACCTTAAAACCAAGCTTTTTTAATGGGGACGGGCGCGGCTGCGGGCGGGGTTTTGGCAGAAAGCAATCTTTCGACATCGATCTTGATTTGAGCGATGTCGCTGCTTTCTTTTGCAGAACGTCCCGCCGCCTGTGTGAGTGAGTTTTTCAATACGACGACAAATCTCTCAATTTCAATCTTCGCGTAGCTTATAAGATCGACTAAGTGCGAATCCATCTTCGCCTTCGAGGATGGAATGAGCCGCTTCAGATCGACAACTAGCGTTGTGAGTTCGCTGATCATCACGCGAAGCTCATTCATTTCTTCTTTCAGATCATCTATAAATAGCGGCGGCAAAGTGTACCACTGAACCGGCTGATTTGCGTCTTTTATGGCGGCGCAAAAGTGTACCGGTCCTGCTAGGCCGATTGATGCCCTTGACGGGCATTGATTGGCTGGAAGGA
>JAMFRU010000063.1 GCA_026224875.1 Acidocella sp. | reverse complement strand
GCTACGAGGCAATGCTCGAAGCTTGCAAACAGGCATGGCTCTTCTTGGTCAACGACCCAGCCAGAATCATTTCAATCGGAACAAGGGGATGGGCGTGTGTCAGAGGCTAAGATGACTGGTATAATATGTCACATTCGTATTATCGTTATCCGCAACAATATCCGTAGAGATTAGTACGTTCGTTGAAAGTGTTCCTTCAGAAATAAGTTCGACACGTGCAGATCGGCCGGGAATCGTTTCAGTCATTTGAGGAAGAAAGTTTCCACCGGCAACTGATCCGGGATCTTGACCAAAACACTTCTCCATATTTCCATAGTAATTTGAAAGAACTACAGAGTACGGTAAGCCGATTTTAAATGTGCCCGTTTCCTCTGGGTTAGCTCGCAGTTGAGCTGTCGTATCGCTGCACCCAGATATAGCAGAACAGCAGAGCAAAAGACACAGCCATTTGAGCTTCACAAGCAAACTCCGTTTTGATAAACGATCAGTCATTAAGTCGACGATCATCTGCCGTCATAGGCTCATATCATATCGATAAAAGATCATAAAGCTCGTGCTGCCCAAACACCACGACGCTCAGGCCACCGCCTCCAGCCGCGCCAGCCGCACCAGATTCCCCAGCACATCGCGGGCAATCACCATGCGTGCCGCCACATCCATATCGCGCGCCACCACCAGTTTCTGGTCCGGGCGCAGTTTCAACGTGCCGCCGCGCGACGAAATCCATTGGATCAGCCCGCCAGGATTGGCGAAATCATTCTTACGGAAGGCGATGACCATGCCTTTCGGCCCGGCATCCAGCTTCTCCACATTCGCCGCGCGGCAGGCGCGTTTCAGCGCCACGGTTTCCAGCAAATTCTCCACCTCCGCCGGCAGCGGGCCAAAACGGTCCGCAAGCTCTGCGGCCAGCGCCTCGCTCTCGGCATCGCCAGGCAGCGCGCCGATGCGCCGGTAAAGCCCCAGCCGCACGGGCAAATCCGCCACATAGGTTTCGGGAATAAGCACCGGCAGCCCGAGGTTGATATTCGGCGTCCAGTCCCGCTCCACCACCTTCTCCTTGGCAGTGGTGCGAATGGCGTTCACCGCATCCTCCAGCATCTGCTGGTACAATTCGATGCCAACTTCGCGGATATGCCCAGACTGCTCGTCGCCCAGCAAATTCCCAGCGCCGCGCAAATCCAGGTCGTGCGACGCCAGCGTAAACCCGGCGCCAAGCTGGTCGAGCGTCTGCATCACCTCCAGCCGCTTCTCAGCCGCCGCCGAAAGCCGGTGGTGTGCCGGCCAGGTGAGATACGCATAGCCACGCTGCTTGCCGCGCCCCACGCGCCCGCGCAGCTGGTACAGCCCGGCCAGGCCAAACATGTCAGCGCGATAGATGATAAGCGTGTTCACAGCCGGCATATCGAGGCCGGATTCCACAATGTTGGTGGCGAGCAGAATATCGTATTTGCCCTCCCCGAATTCCGTCATCACCCGCTCCAACTCGGTCGGCGCCAAACGGCCATGCGCCATCACGGTACGGATATCTGGCGCGATTTCACGCAAACGGGCGGCCATAGGCTCAAGGTCTTCGATACGCGGCACGACGCAAAAAATCTGCCCGCCGCGGAATTTTTCGCGCGCGATGGCTTCCTTAATAACCAGCGAGTCAAACGGCATAATGAAAGTACGCACGGCCAGCCGATCGACCGGCGGGGTGGTAATGAGCGAGAGGTCGCGCACACCCGTCAGCGCCAGTTGCAACGTGCGCGGTATCGGCGTTGCCGTCAGCGTCAGCACATGCACATCGGCCTTAATCTCTTTCAGCCGCTCCTTATGCTTCACGCCAAAATGCTGCTCTTCATCGACGATGAGTAGGCCCAGATCGGCAAAACTCACGCTCTGCGCCATCAACGCATGCGTACCCACAACAATGGAAATCTCGCCCGCCGCCAGCGCGGCTTTCACCGCCGTGGCTTCCTTGGCCGTCACCAGCCGCGAGAGCTGGGCGATCTTTATGGGCAGCCCCTCGAACCGGGCACGGAACACACGAAAATGCTGGCGGGCAAGCAAAGTGGTCGGCACCACCACCGCCACCTGGGTGCCGGACATGGCGGCAACAAAGGCGGCGCGCAACGCAACCTCGGTTTTGCCAAAGCCAACATCGCCGCAAATCAAGCGGTCCATGGGTTTCCCGGCCGCAAAATCCTCAATCACATCGGAGATCGCCTTGGCCTGGTCCTCGGTCTCCGTATACGGGAACCGGGCGCAGAATTCGGCAAACGCACCATCGTCGGCGGTCAGCATCGGGGCATCGCGCATCTGCCGCTCGGCCGCCAGGCGGATGAGTCCTGCCGCCATATCCTGAATGCGGTTCTTGGCTTTCGCCTTGCGCGCCTGCCAGGACGCACCTCCAAGCTTGTCCAGCGAAACACCATCGCCCTCCTGCCCAAAGCGCGAGAGCAAATCGATGTTCTCAACGGGCAGGAACAGCTTGTCCCCACCATCATACAGCAGCTTTAAACAGTCATGCGCCGCACCATTCACCGTCACGGTCTCCAGCCCGTTATAGCGGCCGATACCGTGGTCCTGATGCACCACCAGATCGCCATCCTCGATCTCGGTAGCATCGGCAATAAACTGGTCCGCGCGCTTTTTACGTTTAGGCGGCCGGGCGATGCGGGAGCCAAGCAAATCCTGCTCCGCCACCACGGCCATACGGTCCGTCACAAACCCGCGCTCCAGCGCCAGCACGGCCAGGCCCACCACGCCCTTCGGCAAGGCCCGCGCCTCATCGGCCGAAACAATGGGGCGGATGTCCCGTATCCCATGCTCTTTAAGCATCAACGTCAGGCGTTCGCGCGAGCCAAAGCTCCATGCCGCCAGCACCACAGTACGGCCGGCAGCAGCCCATTTGCCCTTCAGCTCGGCAAACGCATCCATAGCCGCCAGCGGCTGACCGGTCAGGATCGGCCCGGGCCGCCCGCCGATATCCACCCCCTGCGCCCCGCCGTCAGGCTTGGAAAACGAGGTTATCTCAAAACACGGCAGTTTCGCCAGCGCCGCATCCCAGCCCGCGCGGTCGAAATACAGCATCCCCGGCGGGATCGGCCGGTAGATGGGCTCGCCGGCCCGCGGCGGCGCGCGGCGCTCGGCATAATGGTCGGCAATCAGTTCTAATCGCGCGGAGACAGCGGCATCCGGCTGATGGTCAAAGCTGACCGAGGCATTGGGGAGGTACTCAAAAATACTCTCCATGCCCTCAGCAAACAACGGGCCGTAATGTTCTATCCCCGGGTGGCGGCGCGCCTCGCTTACCGACACATAAAGCGGGTCCTGCACCGCCTGGGGTCCGAACAACTCCCGCCAATTGGTCCGAAAACGCGCGACCGAGGCAGTATCGAACGGCACTTCCGAGGCCGGGTGGAATTCCAGAAACGGAACCGCCTCGCCCGAACGCTGAGTCTCAGGATCAAACCGGCGGATGCTCTCTATCTCGTCGCCGAACAAATCGATGCGCACCGGGGCCGCCTCGCCCGCCGGAAACACGTCCAAAATGCCGCCGCGGCGCGAGAATTCGCCGGCCTCCATCACCGTGCCGGTATGGCGGTAGCCGTCAGATTCCAGAAAACTCGCAATATCGGTCACCGACACCGCATCGCCCTTGGCCAGCCGCATGCCGGCACCAGCCAGCGCCGCGCGGGGCGGCAATTTCTGCAAGGCCGCATTCACAGTGGTCAACACGATGCGTTTTTTGCCCGGTGCCCCCTGTAGCCGGCTCAGGGCGGCAATACGCTCCGCGATAATCCCGCCATTGGGGGATACACGATCATACGGCAGGCAATCCCAGCCGGGAACGCTGACCACCTCAACCTCCGGCCCGAAAAACCCGATTTGCTCGGCCAAAGCCGCCAGCCGCGTGTCATCCCGGGCGATATGCAGCACCGGCCCATCATGCTCGCCCAAGCGGCGCACGAGAACAAGCGCGTCCACCCCCTCCGGGGCACCGTAAACAGGGATCATTGGCGGCTCAGCGCCGCTTCACGAATCCGCCGCAGCATCGGGCTATCGGCATGGTCCGGAATGGGCAGCCTTCCTGTCAGCCAATCGGCCAGTTCTGCATCCGGATACTCCATCACCGCCTCCAGATCATCCAGCTCGGGCTCCGACATGCCGGCGATTCGCGCCTTCACGAAGTCGCCAATGAGCAAATCATTCTCATACGTGCCGCGGTGCTGGGCGCGGTAAATAATACGCCGGCGGCGGGTATCGAGGGGGGACAGAAAATCGTCAGTCATGGTTGGCTTGCGGTATAGGCAGGGTTTGGCCAAGAGTCAGCCCGTGACCGTCGATTTTTTGCTCCTCCCCCTGCGCGCACCCGTTGCCAGCCTGCCCGGGCTGGGTCCACGCCTGTCCTCGCTGCTGGTCCGGCTGGTGGGCGGCGGCACGGTGCGCGATGTGCTGTTCCACCTGCCCGTGGATTTTCTGGACCGCCGTGCGACCCCAAAAATCGCCGAAGCGCGGCCGGGCATGGTGGCGACGCTGCGGGTAGAGGTGATGCGCCACGAACCGCCGCAGACCAAAAAACAGCCGCACCGGGTAATTATCGGCGATGGCTCGGGCTTTGCCGAGATCGTGCTGTTCCATGTCGCAAGGCTCACGCAGTATCCCATCGGCGCGAAGCTGATCGTATCCGGCAAACTGGAGAGCTTTGCCGACAGGCTGGTGATGCCTCACCCGGATTACGTGGCCAGCCAAATCCGCGAGGATGAATTCCCCTGGATCGAGCCGGTATGGCCGCTCACCGCCGGTATCGTACCACGCGTGATGCGCCGTGCCGCTTTGGGGGCGCTGGCGGTGCTCCCCCAATTCGCCGAATGGCAGGACGCCAGCGTGCTGCGCAGCCGTCAGTGGCCTGGTTTTGGCGAGGCATTCCGCGCGTTGCAGGCGCCGGTGGAAGTACCGGGCGACGCACCTTATGAGCGCCTGGCCTATGACGAATTACTAGCCCGGCAAATAAGTTTCGCCATAGTACGCGGCATGCGCCGCCGTCGCGCGGGCCGCATGCTGGCCGGCGCTGGCCGCCTGCGCGCCGTGGCACTGAAACGCTTCGGCTTCACCCCCACCGCCGGGCAGCTACAGGCGCTGGCCGAAATCGACGCCGACATGGCCGCCCCGCACCAGATGCTGCGCCTCCTGCAAGGCGATGTCGGCTCCGGCAAAACCTTGGTTGCACTATTGGCCTGTTTGCGCGCGGTCGAAGCCGGTGCCCAGGCAGCCTTACTGGCGCCAACGGAGGTACTGGCAAAACAGCATCTGGCAACATTCGCCCGGCTCTCGCCCGTGCCGGTAGCGCTGCTGACCGGCAATGTAAAAGGCACCGAGCGCCGCCGCGTGCTGGCCGGGCTGAAGGATGGCAGCATTCCCATTCTCATCGGCACCCACGCAATATTCCAGAAGCACGTAGAGTTCCGCGACCTCGGCCTGGCGGTCATCGACGAGCAACATCGTTTCGGTGTGGACCAGCGGCTGGCCCTTGGCAAAAAGGGCACGGCCACGGACATGCTGGTGATGACCGCCACCCCAATCCCGCGCACTTTATTACTGACCCATTGGGCCGAGATGGATGTGTCGCGCATCATGGAAAAACCGCAAGGGCGCGAACGCATCACCACCACCATGCACAAACTCTCAGACCTGGACAAAGTGGAAGAAGCCATCGCCCGCGCCATTGCCAGCGGCGGGCGGGTGTACTGGGTCTGCCCGCTGGTGCAGGAATCCGAGCTGATCGACCTTACCGCAACCGAGGTGCGTTTCGGCAAACTGCGCCAGCGTTTCGGGGCCGCGGTAGCACTGGCGCATGGCAAAATGGAAGCCGCCCAACGCGACGCCGCACTGGCCGATTTCGCCACCGGGCGCGCGCAAATTCTCGTGGCCACAACCGTCATCGAGGTCGGCATGGATGTGCCCGAAGCCAATGTAATGGTAATCGAACACGCCGAGCGTTTCGGCCTGGCGCAACTGCACCAACTGCGCGGGCGCGTGGGGCGCGGGAGTGCGAAAAGTTTCTGCCTGCTGCTGCATGATGACAGACTAGGCGCCTCCGCCCGCAAGCGCCTCTCGCTGCTACGCGACACCGATGACGGCTTCCTCATCGCCGACGAGGATTTCAAGCTGCGCGGCGCCGGTGATTATCTCGGCACAAAACAATCCGGCCTGCCCGGCTATATTCTCGCCGACCCGGAAAAACACGAAGCACTCCTCAACATGGCCCGCCAGGACGCGGTGATGCTGCTGCAACACGATCCGAAGCTGGAGAGCGAACGCGGCGCGGCGGTGAGAGTGCTCTTAAACTTGTTCGATCAGCGTGAGGCGATTGAGACGGTACGGGCAGGGTAGCATTTTTCTTGGCAATGGGCCCGGAGAGGTATATTCTTACATTCCAAAGTAAGGATTTTCTCTCATGCGCATCACCTCCAAGGGCCAGGTCACCATCCCCGCGGCAATCCGCGAGCGCGCCGGGCTGCTACCGAACACGGAAGTTGCCTTCGCCTTCGACGGTAACATCGTCACCCTAACCCCCGCCAAGCCGAAAAAGGGCCTGAGCCGGGGTGAGCAGATTGTGGCACATCTGTCCCGGCACAGAGGCGATGTAAAGCTGACCACGGATGAAATCATGGCGATGACGCGCGGCGAGGAGTGAGCAGCATTCTAATCGACAGTAATATCCTGCTGGATATTCTCGGTGAGGATGGAGCTTGGCGAAACTGGTCGGTCAAGGCGCTGGCCACCGCCGCCGAACACGCCGTGCTCGTCATCAACGCCGTGGTCTATGGCGAGGTTTCCGTGCGCTATAGCAGCATGGAAGCTATGGAAGCCGCTTTGCCGCCGGCGGCGTTCGTACGCGAGCCCATCCCCTTCGAAGCCGGATTTCTGGCCGGCAAGGCATATGCCGCCTACAAGCGCAGGGGTGGTGCAAAAACCTCGCCCTTGCCGGATTTTCTCATCGGTGCGCATGCCGCCGTCATGGGCCACCGGTTGCTCACGCGCGATGCCCGGCGCTACCGCGGCTATTTCCCGAAACTCGACATCATCGCACCGGAATAATGCCCCCCTACCCCACCCAACCGCAAATCGGCATCGGCATCATCCTGCTCCGTGGCGAAGATGTCCTCCTCATCCGCCGTGGCCGCCCGCCTGGTGCCGGGCAATGGTCGCTGCCCGGTGGCCGCCAGGAATTGGGCGAAACCGCCGAGGCCGCGGCACGGCGCGAACTGTTGGAAGAAACCGGGCTGGAATGCGGCCCGCTCACCATGGTGGCGCACGCAGACTCCATCACCCATGACGAGACCGGGCGAATTGAATACCATTACACCATTCTAGATTTCGCCGGATTTTACGAAAGCGGCGAGGCCATCCCCGGCGATGACGCCACCGCCTGCGTCTGGGCCACCCCGGAGGAGCTGGCGGGGTATGATCTATGGGATGAAATCCTGCGCGTGATCGGCGTCGCCCGCCGGCTTATATAACGTCATTGCGAGCGCAGCGTGGCAATCCATCTCCGTACCGCATCCCGAAAGATGGATCCCCCCGCTTTCACGAGGGCCACGATAATAGCTTAGTTGGTAAGATGGCCAAAACTCAGCTGTAAAACAGCGCCTCCAGCGCATGAGCAAACTTTTTAGAACCCGGCGTCGTGCTTGGAACGAAATAATCCAGCAGTCTACCTTGGCGGTTAATAAGGTATTTATAAAAATTCCAGCGCGGCTTGGCCAGCCCGCCCTTCTCGTCAGCCACCCAGGTGAAGAACGGATGCGCCGCCGGCCCCTTCGTCGTCACCTTGCTCATAATGGGAAAGGTCACATTATAGGTGAGCACACAGAAACTATCGATCTCGGAGGCCGTACCCGGCTCGCCGCCGCCAAAATCGTTGCACGGCACGGCGATGAAGGTGATGTCCGTGAATTTGCGGGACAGCGCCTGCAAAGCCTCATATTGCGGGGTAAAGGCGCATTTGCTCGCCGTATTAATCACAACCAGCGGTTTACCACTATGCTGGGCGAGCGGGTAATCCTCGCCTTTAAGGGTGGTAAACGAAAAATCATAGGCGCTGGCCATTATGCCCCTCTGAAACTTACAGACACGTAAGCCACACTGAACCACCGATCCGGGCAGTGATCAATGTAATCAAGGCATCACAAACAGGCTATTACCGGCGGCCCATGCCGCCGGGGGCTATTGCCGCCGTTTTGCTCCAATAGGCTTGCTCAATAAGCGGCCTCAGCCGGACAGTTTCTGCACAGCACTCGCGAATTTCGCCGAGCCCGGGCTGGTGGAGGAGATAAAGAAATCCTCCAGCCCGCCTTGCTTGTTGACGAGGTATTTATAGAAATTCCAGCGCGGCTTGGCGAAGAACCCGGCCTCGTCCACCACCCAGGTGAAAAACGGATGCGCCTCGGGCCCCTTGGTTGTCACCTTAGCCATCATGGGGAAGCTGACACCGTAATTCACCTCGCAGAACTGGCCGATCTCATCCGCCGAACCCGGCTCCTGCCCGCCGAAATCATTGCACGGCACGCCGACGATCGCGACCTCGGGGAAGCTCTTGGTCAACTCCTGCAGCGCCTTGTACTGCGGCGTAAAGCCACATTTGCTGGCGGTGTTCACCACCAGCAGCGGCCTGCCCGCGTGCTGGGCCAACGGGTAGGGCTCGCCTTTCAGCGTCGTGAATGAAAAATCATAAGCACTGGCCATTTCGCCCTCCGGAATTTAAGTTTCTTCCCATGAGCACTGAACCACCGATTACGGCACTTATCAACGTAATGGCCGCCCTGCGCGACCCCGAAACCGGCTGCCCTTGGGACAAGGAGCAGGATTTCGCCACCATCGCCCCCTTCACCATCGAGGAGGCCTATGAGGTGCAATCCGCCATCGCCTCCGGCGACCCGGCGCAATTACAGGACGAGCTGGGAGATCTGCTGTTCCAGGTGGTCTACCATGCCCGCCTAGCGCAAGAGCGCGGCTGGTTCAATTTCGACGACGTGGCGCGGAGCATCACGGATAAAATTATCCGCCGTCACCCGCATGTGTTCGGGGACGAGGCCGCCCGCACCCCCGCCGCCCAAACCAGCGCCTGGGAGGCCCAAAAAGCCGCCGAGCGCCTGGCCCGGGCCGAGACCGGCGTGCTCGCCGGCGTGGCAACCACCCTACCCGCCCTCAAACGCGCGCAAAAACTCACCGCCCGCGCCGCCCGGGTAAAATTCGACTGGCCCAACGCCGAGGCCGTGCTGGACAAACTCGCCGAGGAAACAGCCGAACTGCGCGCCGAGCTGCCCGAAATGAACCCGGCCCGCGTGCAGGACGAGCTGGGTGACATGCTGTTCGTGCTCGCCAACCTCGCCCGCAAGCTGGGCCACGAGGCCGAAACCTGCCTGGAGGGTGCCAACGCCAAATTCATCCGCCGCTTCGGCGCCATCGAGGCGGCCCTTGCCGCGCGGGGCAAAACCCCGGCCGAGTCAAGCCTGGACGAGATGGATGGCTTGTGGAACGCTGCCAAGCTGGAGGGTCTATGAAGGCGTTGCTCGATGGGTATGATCGTTTCCGCACCGGATATTGGCGCGAGCATGAGGAGCTGTATTCCAACCTCGCGCGCGACGGCCAATCGCCGCCGGCCATGGTCATCGCCTGTGCAGACTCACGCGTCGCCCCCGAGATGATTTTTGACTGCGCCCCCGGCGAGATTTTCGTGGTGCGTAACGTAAGCGCCCTGGTCCCCCCCTACGCGCCGGACGACAACAAGCACGGCACCTCCGCGGCGCTGGAATTCGCGGTCACCTCGTTACAGGTTCGCAGCATCGTCGTGCTCGGCCATTCGCATTGCGGCGGCATCCGCGCTTTGGTGAGCGGCCCCGGCGGCGCGCATGGCGACTTCATCGAATCCTGGATGAGCATTGCCAAATCCGCCCGCGACCGCGTGTGCGACGCGCCCGATGCCCCGCAGGATTTCGACGCGAAATGCGCCGCCTGCGAGCGCGAGGCGATCCGTGTATCGCTGACCAATTTGCTCACCTTCCCCTGGGTGGTGCAGCGCATGCAGACGGGCGAACTCACGCTGGCGGGGTTTCATTTCAATGTTGAAACAGGATCTCTAACTCAAGTAAGCTGAACCCCTGGCCCTTCCACAAGATTCAGCAATTGCGCCAGCAGCAGCTCCACACTTGGCGAGACCGTCCGGTTGACCACGCGCAAGGCACATAGATCAAAACTCACATGGTCGATAAGGTTGATATCCAACCGCACCGCTTTGCCCGTGCGCAACTCCTCCTGCAACAGCAAAGGCGACGTCAGGCAGATGGTATCCGAGGTCAGGATCAGCTCCTTCATCAGAAAATAATTATCGCACACGATGCTGGAAACGATCGGCGGCGCACCCAATTTCTGGGGAAATTCCGCGACACTGGCAGCAAAGGGAAATTGCCGCAGGTCATCGGGCACCAGCCCCTTACGGCGCAGCAGAGGATGCCCGGCACGGGCAAAAACCCCGATCGGCACCGTACCTATTGTATCGAAATGAATATGCTCATGCGCAGGCAGATGCGCTGAAGCAAAAAAACACAATTCAATCTCGCCCCCTGCCAGCGCCTCGATCAAATCCTCCGCCTTGCGCACCAGCGGCCGCAGAATAAGCTGCGGCTGCGCCTTGGCCATGCGTGTAAGCAGGCGCGGCAGATAGATGCTCGCCACCATCGGCGCCATGCCGAACCGCACCATCCCGGTTTCCGCGTTGCGAATCTGCAGCACATTCTGCTCCAGCGCATGTGCCTGCGCGAGCAGATATTCGGCCCCGGCCACCAGATCCGCCCCCGCCTGGGTGATGAAAACGCCCGAACGCCCACGGTCGAAAATGCGGAAACCGAGGTCTCCCTCCAGCAGCGCCACGCTACGGCTGAGCGCCGGCTGGGTAATGGCCAGCAGCGCGGCGGCCCGGCTGAAACTGCGCGTTTCGGCCACGGTGACCACATGGCGCAGCCTGTGCAGATCAAGTTTCATGCCTATAATTCATCACAAATGTCATCAAAATGCATTAGACGAATGTAACTTTTTGATTAACTAGGTCGCCCTGAGCCCAAATTGGGCCGCTGAAGCAACAGGGAATACGATGAAGTCAAAAATCGCAGTCTACGCCGCACCGGTCCTACTAGCCGTATCGGCAGCGCCCGCCTTCGGGCAAGTGGCAATCACCACGCCCATCCTCGCCTCCGTCAGCAATTTCCGCGATATCGCCGGCGTTGCGGTGGCCGATGGCGGCTCGGGCCTTGCCTACACCACCGCCAACGACGGCACGATGCGCACCGGCGTGTTCTACCGCTCCAACGCGCTCTCGGGCCTGACCGCCACGGATAAAGCGACTCTGGCCACGCTCGGTATCACCGAGGATATCGACCTGCGCACCCCAAGTGAAATCAGCGGCGCGCCGGAGGCCCAGAATCTGCCCGCCGGCATGGCCTATGTGCAGGTTAATATTTTCGGCTCCAGCGGCCCGCCGATCCCCTCGCTCACCAGTTCGGCCGAGGCCGAAAGCTATCTGGAGCAGATGAACCAGGGCTTCGTTACCAACGCGGTAGACCGGGAAAATCTCGCCACCGTCTTCGCGGACCTCGCCAACGGCACCGGCCCGATGATGTATAATTGCTCCGCGGGCAAGGACCGTACCGGCTGGACCTCGGCCATTTTGGAGAGCATCGCCGGCATGTCCCCGGCCGATATCATGGCCAATTATCTCGCTACCAACGAATATTCCGCCGCCTCCATCAACGCCGTAGCGGCCATCTCCCCGGCCTACGGCACCATCCTCGGCGTGCAGGCGCCGGATTTACAGGCCGGGCTCGACCAGATCATCACCAGCTACGGCTCGCTGGATAATTACCTCATCCAAGGTCTGGGCATGACCCAGGCCGAAATTTACGTGCTGCGCGCGAAAATGGTGGACTACGCCATGCTGCCCGGCCAGGCCGGTCTCTCGGGCAATGCCGCAGCCGGTGCCGCATTGTTGAATGCGCTACAGAACTCCCCACTCTCGGGCAGCTTCACGGCCTATAACTACTATCTGCAATCGTCCATCGATGCCGGCAATCTCGGCGGCGTGCAAAACCAGATCGGCGGCCAGGTTGTGGCCGATACCGCATCCTACCTCACCCGCCTGCCCCAGCTCACCAACAATGCCATCGCCCCCTACATCAACGGCATCGGCATGAACGCGGGCCAGACCACTATCTGGGAAGCCAACCTCGCCGGCGTTATGAGCACCGGCGGCAACAGCAACGTGGCCGACGCCAACAGCCACAGCGCCGGGCTGATGATCGGTGCAACACATCGCATCGGCGGCCAGATCAGCGTCGATGCCGGTGTAGGTTACAACTGGGGCACGCTGACCGCCGCCGAGGGTAATTCCCAGGCCAATACCGTACTCACCACCGCAGGTGTGCGCTACGGCTTCTCCTCGCTGGACTCCGGCCCGTATGTCTCAGGCGGTGCCAATGCCGATATCGTCAGCGTCCACGACAACCGCAATCTCGGCGGCGGTCTCGGCCAGGCCATCGGTAACACCAATGGCGCTGTGTACGACGGCCACGCCGAAATCGGCAGTGTTATCCCGCAAGGCGATGTCACCTTCACCCCGCAGCTCGGCATCGATGTCGCCTACGCCAGCCTGCGCGGGTTCACCGAACAGGGCAGCGCGCTCGCCCTCTCCTACGGCGCCATGAACGACACTGTGCCAAGCATGATCGCCAGCCTGCAAATCACCCCGGCGCCGAAACAGGTCGGCAACTGGAGCATCGCGCCGGCGGTCACCCTCGGCTACCAGCGCCTGCTGAGCAGCCCGGTCGTGTCCAGCCATGCCGCGATCTACGGCAACAGCATCTCCCAGATTTCGGCCTTCAACAGCCGAGACCTCGGCACGCTGGCGCTCAACGTCGCCGCTCAGCGCGGCCCGCTCGGCATCAGTGCCGGCATCACCGGCCTGGCCGGCGATGCCAACAACAGCACCGGCGCCAGCGGCAATCTCACCATTAGCTACAGATTCTGATAGCTCCGGCGGCGGGGCCACAACCCCGCCGCAAACCCTACTTAACTTGTAGGGAGTAAAACCCTATGCCATGCTGTCCCCACAACAAACAGGACAGTCCCATGCCCCTTACCTCCAAACACCCGGAAACCCTGGCCCTGCATGCCGGCTGGCGGGCGGACGCCACCACCGGCTCGGTCGCCGTGCCAATCCACCAGACCACCTCCTACCAGTTCCAATCCCCCGAGCACGCGGCCAATCTGTTCGCGCTCAAAGAGTTCGGGAATATCTACACCCGCATCATGAACCCCACGACGGATGTGCTGGAACAGCGCCTGGCCGCGTTGGAGGGCGGTGTGGCGGCACTGGCGGTGGCCTCGGGCCAGGCGGCCTCGGCACTTTCGGTGCAGAACCTGGCGCGCGCCGGCGATAATATCGTCGCCTCCACCGATTTATACGGCGGCACCTGGAACCTGTTCGCCAACACGCTGAAGGACCAGGGGCTGGAAGTGCGCTTCGTAGACCCCGCCGACTCGCAGGCCTTCGCCAACGCCACGGACTCCCGCACCCGCGCCTATTACGCCGAGACCCTGCCCAACCCGAAACTACGCGTGTTCCCCATCGAGGAGGTGGCGGCAATCGGCCGCAAACAGGGCATCCCGCTGATCATGGATAATACCGCCGCCCCGCTGCTGGTGCGCCCCTTCGAACATGGCGCCGCGGTGGTGGTGTATTCCACCACCAAATATATCGGCGGGCACGGCACCAGCATCGGCGGTGCCATCATCGATGGCGGTAATTTCGACTGGTCAGCCTGGCCCGAGCGCCAGCCTTTGCTCAACACGCCGGACAACAGCTATCACGGTGCCATCTGGACCGAGGCAGTGAAGCCGCTCGGGCCCATTGCGTATATCATTCGCGCCCGCGTTGTCCTGCTGCGCGATCTCGGCGCGGCACTTTCGCCCTTCAACGCCTTTCAGATCATCCAAGGCATCGAGACACTGCCGCTACGCATCGCAAGGCATAGCGAGAATGCCGCGGCGGTGGTAAAATTCCTCGGGCGGCGCAAGGATGTTGTGAAAGTGATCCACCCCGATGTGGCCACCGGCATCGACGCCGCGCGCGCAAAAAAATACCTGCGCGGCGGTGCCGGCGGCCTGGTCGGCTTCGAACTCGCCGGCGGCGCGGCAGCGGGCAAAAACTTTATCAGCGGCTTGGAACTCTTCTACCACGTCGCCAACATCGGCGACGCCCGCTCACTCGCCATCCACCCCGCCAGCACCACCCACAGCCAGCTCTCGGAGGAAGACCAGATCGCCACCGGCGTCTCCCCCGGCTACGTGCGGCTTTCTGTAGGATTGGAGCATATCGACGATATTCTGGCCGACCTTACCCAGGCACTAGATAAAGCGGGATAAAGCGGGAAGCCGTAGGGTGGGTGGAGCGCAGCGAAACCCACTGCTCCGGACGCCACATTTACCCATTCAGAAGAGGCCTCAATGATACGCAACGCCACGGAAGAAGATATTCCGCGTATTACAGAGATCAGAGCATCAGTTCGCGAGAACAGGTTACGCGATCCAACGCGGGTAACACTGGAGGATCTTCGCTGGTTCATCCACAATCCCGGAATCTTTGTCTGGGACGAAAACAGTAGCATCGCCGGCTTCTCGGCGGCGGACCCCAGAGATGGAAGCATTTTCGCATTGTTCATGGACCAAGCCTATGAGGGCCGCGGCATTGCTCAGGCACTCTTCCGGCGAGCTTGCGAGGTGTTAGAAGCCGCAAGATGTGAGCGGCAATGGCTTACAACGTGGCCTGGAACGCGGGCGGCGCAGTTTTATCGCAAAGCTGGATGGATCGAAGCCGGTACCGTCGATGATCATCTCTTATTTGAAGCCCCGCCTCCCGCAGCGCGAAAGGTAAAAAAATAGGGTGGGTGGAGCGCCGAGCAAAACCCACCACTCCAGGGCACCACTCCGGGACGCGGCCCTGTTTTGCTGGGTTCCACCCATCCTACCACTTGCTTGCCGCCAGCCCCCGCCCGTGCCACCTTGCGCGCGAAACAAAAGCAACGGATGCAGCCATGGCCTTTCTTCCCAATGTCGACCGCATCACCCCCCCGCACATGCATCAATCAAAACTCATCATCATCGGCGCTGTCGTTGCCGCTGTGTTGATTGTACTTTTCCTCGTCAACCCATTCGTGCAGGTTTATTCCGGCTATGCCGGGGTACTGTCGGAGTTCGGCTCGGTACAGGAAACCCCGTTGCTTCCCGGCCTGCATGTCGCCGTCCCATTCTACCAGACCATCAACCAGGTCTCGACCCAGCCGCAGACGGTCACCTCCGATGAGAGCGGCTCGACGCATGACCTCCAGCTGGTCAACACCTCCATCGCCGTCACCTTCCATGTTAACCCTGACTCAGCCCCTGATTTTTACCAGAGTTTCCGCGATTTCGACACGTTGGGTGCCCGCATCATCGCCCCCGCCGTGAGCAACGATGTGAAAGCGGTAACAGCGAATTACGATGCCGAGGAGCTTGTCACCAAGCGCGACATCGTCGCGGCCCAGATCAAGGAACTCATCATCTCCTCGCTCGCGCCTTACCACCTCACGATCGAGGCGGTGAACGTCTCCAACTTCGCCTTCTCGGATGCCTATACCCAGGCCATCGAGCTAAAACAGGTGGCGCAGCAGCAGGCCCAGCAGGCGCAATACACGTTACAGCAAACCCAGATTTCCGCGCAGCAGCAGGTGGTGCAGGCCAAAGCCCAGGCCGATGCCGCGGTGGAAACCGCGCAAGGCCAGGCCAATGCGCTGCTGCTCACCAGCCAAGCGCAAGCCAAGGCCAACGGGCTGATCGCCGACTCGTTGAACCCGATGCTGCTGCAGCAAAAAGCGCTGGACCGGTGGAACGGCGCCCTGCCGACCTATTTAAGCCCCGGCACACCAATGCCGTTCATCGGCAATGCCGCCATAGCGGGCGCGGCCAGCAAATAACCCCTGGCTTAATAAAGCGGGCCAATAAGGCGGCCAAAACAGCGGGGGGCATTGTGGTGGTTTGCTTGGCCCCCCTCCCAATCGCCTGCCCGAATTCCTAAGTTCAACCGGACAATCAACGGGAGCCTACACATGGCGGACACATCGGACAAAGACACCTGGGTCAAGGTTGACGAGTATTTCGGCGCACTGCTCGCACCGCAGGACGAAGCCCTGCTAGGCACACTCACCGCCAACGCGGCAGCCGGCCTGCCCGCCATCGATGTCGCTCCTGTGCAGGGCAAGTTTTTGCACCTGCTGGTGCGCATAGCCGGCGCCAAACGGATTCTGGAAATCGGCACCCTCGGCGGCTACAGCACCATCTGCCTGGCCCGCGCCGCCGGCGAGACCGGGCATGTGGTAACGCTGGAATACAACCCCGCCCATGCCGAAGTCGCGCTGGCCAACCTCTCCGCCGCCGGACTATTGGGCCGGGTGCAGGTAAAAATCGGCAAGGCCATCGATAATCTCCCGCTGGTGCAACAGGAAATGAGCGCGCCATTCGACTTCATCTTCATCGATGCCGACAAGCGCAGCAACCCCGAATACCTCGAATGGGCGCTACGCCTGTCCCGCCCCGGCAGCATCATTGTAGTGGACAACGTGGTGCGCGGCGGCCGCGTTCTGGAAGCCGAAAGCGACAATGAAGACATCCAGGGCATCAGGCGTTTTGCGGAGATGCTGGCCAACGAGCCGCGCCTCAGCTCCACCGCACTGCAGACTGTGGGTGCCAAGGGCTACGACGGGTTCTCGATCTCGCTGGTGGTGAGCTAGACCCTTACCGCTTTTTGGTCGTATCTTTTGGAAAGTATAACCCTTGAATATGGCTGACTTTGGCAAGATTTTCAAAAGTCTTGTTACTGTGCGAGCAACTTATCCTCTTCATTATAGTCAAACGGATTGTATTTCGCGATATCCGGAAAATGTTCTCGCCAGTCGCCATGCGCCTGGGTCTCCATCAGCCAGTTGATAATAGGAGCTACGCCTTGAGCATACGTTTCGGCCGGTAGGTATCCCAACGGCCGCGCGGTTGAATCGTCTGCAACAAATGGTGCCTGCACCGACCATGGTGTCATACCAACACGCTCTCCGGCCGGCTGGGGGCCAAGCCTGATAAAGCTGCAATTCGCCCCCATGTATTTGGCAATAGCGATTCCGCGATCATACACCGTTGGGGTTTCTGGATCGACAGCGTTCAATATGCGGGTGTCCGGATTTTCAAGAACGGTCAAAGTCAGGGTTGCCAGATTAGCTACAGATGTCGTCGTGAAGCGGCTTTCTCCGTGATAGGCCAGTGGAATTTCCCGCCTCCCATCGAGGATACGTTTCACAAACCACCATTCTCGCGGGTGGAGCGCTCCGGGGCCATAAATTGCGCCAGGCCGCAAAATCGTTACCGGGACGCGGCCATTCCCCATCAAATTTTGCTCCAAGGCAACTTTTCGGGTTGAATAAGTGGCGGGACCTGGCTGGACCGTCAAATGCGTCTCTGGGATGGGGATCGGCAATATCGGAAAGCCGGTTGACCTTGCCTCATCCAACGTTCGCCCCTGATCATCACAATAGACGCTGATGGATGACATGACCACGATAGCGCCGATATTGTCTTGGACCGCCAGCAATTGGTCAGCATGGGCCGTGTCGTATGCGACCGTGTCGATGATCGCGTCCGCGCCATCCTTCAATGCGAGTTGCAAGGCGCCTGGCTGGTCTCGGTCCAACAACACGAACTGGGTGCCACTCTGTAAAAGCTCCGCCGGGATTCCGCGCTTACCGCGATGCGAAACGGTCACATCCCAGCCACTCGCCCGAAGTCGAAGTGCCAGGGATCGGCCAATCTGACCTGTCCCACCAATAATAAACGCGTGTTTTGCCATAGTGTTCAATTATGTCGGGCAGTTTGATTTGCACAAGGGCCACGCGTGGTGCGTCCCACACGAGGGTATCAACCTCTATTTTGGTTATCTCTTATGAAAATTCCGAAAATCTTGACTTTTGAATGCATAATGATCAGGGCATCAACCAACCGTTACGGCTTCACAAATTTCAGCGTCCAGCGGTCGCTCTCGCCAATCGCCAGATATTTGGCCCGGTTCACCGTCCCCTGGTGCAAGCTGGGCGGCAAATCCCACACGCCATCAGGGTAGTTCTTTGTATCGCGCGGGTTGGCGCCAATCTCGGAACTCGCAACATATTGGAACCCGGCAGCAAGAATCAGCTTTTTCGCGTAATCCTCGCGCACATACCCACTCTTGGCCTTGGGGTCCTGCGGCGTGGCCGTGCTGGCGCGGTGGTCCTCAATGCCGAACACCCCGCCCACTTTAAGCGACGCAAAAATCTCGGCCAGAACCGCCGGCGCGGTGCCGGAAGCCAGCCAATTATGCAGGTTGCGGCAGGATAAAACGAAATCATAACTTGCCGGATCACCCAGGCTCTGCGTGGCACTCAGCGGAATGGTCGAGACCTGCGAAAAATCGCGCGGGTCAGCCCCAAGCTTCTTCAAAAAATACGCCACCTCGGCTTGCGCCGCCGGGTCGCTTGGGAGAGCCGCTGTATAATGCCCTTTGGCCTTCAAATACGGTGCCAGAATCTCCGTCCAATACCCGCCACCGGGCTCGATTTCGAGCACGGATTGCGTCGGCGTCAGTCCAAAAAACCCCAGCAGCGCCGCCGGATGCCGATACTTGTCGCGCTTCACATTGGCCGGGCTGCGGCGCGGGCTGGAAATATAAGCTGCCAACCCCGGCGGAGTGGCGGCCATTGCCGGGGCGGCTAAAAGAGCCATGCTGGACGCGATAACGGTACGGCGTGAAAGAATCATGGTGTTCATCATCCCGGTTGCCCCGGGTAAATACCACAGACCTTGTAGGGAATAAACCGCAGGCCAGTACAGCAGTGCAAACGGATATTATCCTAGTATATATGGAACCACATATACTAGGATAATTTTCCTTTTGGCCGGGTAGCCCAGGATTTAAACCTGCGGCTGCACCCGCTCCGTGCCGTCCTTCAACGCGCCACGGGTTTCCACACGGAAGGCCCAGGTGGCGACGGCGCCGAGCAGTGAGGAGATGATCAGCAGGATCAGCAGCGTCGGCGTGCCGATTGCCTTCAGCAGGATGGGGAAACCAAAAGCCGTCGCCACCGCACCGATTTTGGCGACGGAGGCAGCGAACCCAGCGCCGTAGCCACGAATAGCGGTGGGGAACACCTCGCCGGCGAGCAGATAGGTTTGCGCATTCGGGCCGAGGTTGGTCATGAAGTTGAACAGCATGAAGCCCGTAAACAGCAGCGGCATGTTATGCCCGCCACCGACCATAGAGAATGCCGCCAACGCCAGGCCCACGGCGCAGCCGATAAAGCCAAACACCTGGAGTTTTATCCGCCCGGCGCGTTCCACCAGCAAAATCGCGGCGAGAATGCCGACGACCAGCAGCACGTCGAGCATCATGGTGCCCTGTGCCGAGAGACGTACTTTATTCACAATGCCCGGCACGTCCGTTACCGCACCGGCGGTACCGATGGTGGCGGCCAGGATCACGGGCGTAAAAATACCGATGCCGTAGGTGCTGAGATCCTGCAGGAACCAGGGTACGCAGGCGAGCAGCGTGGCGCGGATGTTGGATTTATTGAACAACACGCCGATGCCGCTCTTCGGCTCTTCGCGCTTGCCGCTCGCGGACATATGCGGATCGTGCAGCTCGACAATTTTCGGATACTGCGGCTCGCGCTTCAGTAGTTTATGCGTCTCGGCCTCCGCCTCTTTCAAGCGGCCGCGGGCGACCAGCCAGTGCGCGGAGTCGCAGATGAAAAAGCGGCCTGAAACCACCGCAATGGCGGGCAGGATCGGGGCGGCGAACATCCAGCGCCAGGCGTCGATCTGGGGGTAGAACGACAAAATCCCATAGCCTAGCCCCGCACCACAGATGGCGCCGACAGCCTGGAAGGCGAACGCGCCCAGCACGAGGCCGCCACGGCCGCGGCTCGGCACGGTTTCGGAAATCACCATATGCGCCGTGGGATAGTCACAACCCAAAGCCACGCCGATGCCGAACAGACAGACGGCGAGCCAGGCGAAATTCATCGAGAAGGTGAGCGCCACCAGGAAGATGGTGAACAGGACCATCTCGGCGATGAACATCTTCTTGCGCCCAAACACATCGGCCATGTGGCCCAGAGCGGTGGCGCCGACGAGGATACCAAACAGAGTGATGGAGCTGACGATGCTCTTCTCAAAGGTGGTAAGGCCGAACTGGTGCGACATAAGCGGCAGCGCCAGGCCGATGAGCCCGATAACCACCAGGCCTTCGAAGAACTTGCCGGCAATGGCCAGGCCCCAGATGCGCCACTGCATGCCCGTCATGGGCAGCGAGGCGAGCTGGGTGCCGTCCGGCCACTGGGGAATCTCGTCGATATAATCCTGTACGGTCTTACGGACCTGTACGGTTGGCTTGCCGGAAAGCTCGTTCATCACATTCCCCTGTCCATATTCTTCGTGTGGCGCAGATATGTTCCACAGGCGGAGGGCCAGAGGTGTGAATAGATGATGAACTACGTAATTTTAACGAAGCAGAGCTTGAACCGGGATTCAGAGCTTCCAACCGGCTACAATGGCAACTACACCCGCCACCGCCAGCCCGGCACCGCGATAGGTCCAGGGCGCCTGGCTGATCATGAAGCTGGATTTCGGATAGGGGAAATACCCCGTTCCCTGCCCCATCCACACCAGACCCATGAGCAGCGCCAAGCTACCCACAACGAGCAGCGCGATTTTTACAACTCTCATGACAGCTCCGTACCGTGATAGGCGGCGATCTCATCGATCGCGCGGGAAGCGATGCCGGGGCACAGCCCGGGGAAATTGATGTAACCATGCGCCGCCCCGGCATATTCAGTAATGCGCACCTTCACCCCAGCCGCGCTCAGCCTTGCCGCATAGCGCCAGCCGTCGTCGCGTATGGGGTCGTGCTGGGCCACCTGGATCAACGCCGGCGGCAGACCCTCCAGGCTGGACGCCAGCAACGGCGAGGCCAGCGGGTTGGCGGCATCGGCATTGCTCCCGAAATAGCACGCCGAGAAGGTCTTCATCGCGCCCGAGGTGAGAATCGGCGCATTGGCGTTTTCCGTAATCGACGGCGAGCCCGAGGTCATGTCGAGCGCCGGATAGATTAGCGTCTGGAAATCGATTTTCGGCCCCCCGCGCTCGCGGCTGACCAAGCACACAGCCGCCGCCAGATTGCCCCCGGCACTCTCCCCCGCCACGCCAATATGCGCGGGGTCGATACCCAAATCCGCACTGCGCTCATGCAGCCAGATCAGCGCCTCGTAACAATCCTCCACCGCCGCGGGAAATTTGGCACCCGGCGCCAGACGGTAGCCGAGAGACGCCACCAGCATGCCGGTCCGTGCCGCCAGCCCGCTGCATATCCAGTTCGTCAGCCCAATGTCGCCAAACACGAACCCGCCGCCATGCATGTATAATATCGCCCGGCTCGGCTTTTTCCGCCCAGGCGGCTGGTACAGCCGAATGTCGAGCTTGCGCCCCTGTGCCGCAATCTGCTCGTCCTGCGTTAAAATACCCGGGGCAAGCCTGCCGAAAATGGCCTGGGTGAGAAAATTCTGCGGCGCCGCACGCTGCATGGCGATAATCTGCGCATCGCTCGACGCCGCCAGCCGATCCATCATCTTGCTCTGCAGCTTGCTGAACAGAAGAATGGGCAACGACACCGGCCGCCCCGCATTGGGCGAACGCAGAGCTTCAGGCCTGTCCGGGCAAGGCATAACATTAACCAATTTATCCATCCCCCGTCCCACCTTTATTGTTAAGGAGTTTGCAGAGCATAAGGTGCCATGCCGCCCCAGGCAGCAAGCCCACACAAATATTTAAATAATGGAAAAATGGAAAATTGGTCGGAGCGGCGGGATTTGAACCCACGGCCCCCAGTCCCCCAGACTGGTGCGCTACCAGGCTGCGCTACGCTCCGTACCGACGGAGCCTGTAGCAGCCCCGCCCCGCCCCGCCAAGAGCACCGGGGTTGGTTTTTGCTTGTGAGTAAAAAAAGGCCAGGGCTCTGCCCTGGACCCGCCAAGGGCCGAAGGACCCTTGGATCCCACCCGGGTTAGAAAAAGAGGGGCCTTCCAAGTATCGTGTGTGTCGCGGCCAGGAAGGCCCCTCTTTTTCTAACCCGAATTGTTGGGGGGTCTGGGGCCTCAGAGCCCATCCAAGAAGTTTCTCATGAGACCTTCCTTGCGAGTCTTCGG